>JAEDNR010000017.1 GCA_016302405.1 Oscillospiraceae bacterium | reverse complement strand
CTCCTGAATCTGCGTTCTCCTTTGCCTTCTCCCTTGCGTCGATCACCTGCTGACCTACTTTCCCGTCATACGGGTTTCTCCGTGCGGGAGTATTACGGATGCCGGATTGCGCGGAAGCGTTTATCGGGGCCCGTAACAAGATCCCTGCTTCTGCTTTTTTAGCGTTACTGTCATATACAGTTTATTATCCAGCCCTGCTCCTGGTTTGTACTCCTTGATTTCCAGCTGAACCGGAATAACATAATCCCCATCTGCGAATGCGCCGAGCAGTACATGCACTTCCTTGATGTTGGGATCCATGCGTTTTGTACCGTCATATTTGTCAGTATGCGATTCAATTTCTACAGCACCCGCACATACCTCTTGCAGAACTGTAAGCATTTTCCCGAAGTCCTCTGCTCTGCTTCTCCTTTCTGCCTGTTTATGAACACTTTCTCTGAAAGAGTTTCTGGAGTACTCGAAGCATACCATTCAGGCACAGCCGGAAAACATCAGATAAATGATTGTTTAGCGCATTAACGCAGTTCGACAGTTGCAGTGGCGCGGGAATCTCCGACGTACAGCAGGGCACGAATCAATTAAGGTGTCATTCCGAACCAGTCCTCAGACTGGTGTGGGAATCCCCCTCGTCATTGTGACCGCTTTCTTCTAAAGATGGAGATTGCCACGCCAGGAAAGAGAACTGGCTCGCAATGACCGGGAATTCGATTGTTCGCTGTTAGTTCGCTAAACGATCATTTTGCCGCGTCATACCGGAAAGTGCTCTAAAGAATCCGCCGCCGGTTGCGTCCGGCGGCGGATCTGAATTTACTTGCAGTACGCTTCAATGGCAGCCGCGGCGAAAGCTGCGGTTCCGGGGCCGCCGGAGCGGTCAATGTTCTCCGTCATCTCCCCACCCGCGGCGTACATCTGCCCAAGGCTCCGCAAGATCTGGGTCGTGCAGGTGTAGTAATGCTCCGTAATGAAGCTTTGCAGCTTTTTTACCTGCTCCTGAGCAGCGGCGGATGCCGGGTCCGCCTCCCGTATAGCGCCGAATTCTTCGAAAAGCTTCATGAAGTCCCCGGTGATTCTCGCGGTATCTCCATCAGTTCTTCCGGAAGCTTTTTCCTCAAATTCCTGCCACGCAGCGGTTTTCCCCCACTGCTTTCTGGCTTCCTCGGTATAAGTGCGCTCCTTTTCCTTGCTGAAAGGTTCAAAATCCATGGTACGTTCTCCTTTTGTCAGAATTGTGCCAGCGAGGCTTATCAGGTCTTCCAGACGCTCCTTTTGGATGGTTAAAAGGCCAATTTGCTGGCGCAGTGCCTTATTTCTGTCAAAATTGGGACTGTCCAGAATTTCCCTGATCTGCTTCAGAGGAAACTGCAATTCCCGGAACAGCAGGATCTGCTGCATCCGCTCCAGGTCCGTATCGTCATACAGCCGGTAGCTGGACTGGGTATGGGCCGCCGGGCGCAGAAGCCCGATGCGGTCATAGTATTGCAGGGTGCGTATACTCACCCCGGTACGCCTGCTCATTTCCTTAATTGTCATCATGCCGTTTCCTCCTCCCGACAAAAGCAGTATAAACTATGACGCAGCGTCAGAGTCAAGAGGCTTTTTCAAAAAACACAGCAATTATTTTTTGTGCTTATCGGCTATCTTTGCTCAGCAAGTATACAAATTGATAATTTAGCGAATTCCCAGAAACGCCTTGGCTCCCCCTACGGGGCACCTCTACAATAGGGAGAGGCAAGGGCGGCTACGCCGCCAGCCCTGCAAATTACATATTTGTCGTTCGTCTGACTAAAACCGATATGCACATTATTTTTTATCTGGGGGAAAGACCTTTTTCCCGGAGCCGATTTCAAAGTAATATTTGACAATGCCCAGGTCGATCTGACTGCAGGGACCCAGCTTTGCCCTGGCGCTGACCGTTCCGTCGGCCAGGGTGAACAGGAATTGCTGCTGATTGATGGCAGTGGGAGCCAGCATGACCGTTTCCATTCCCTTCCGGAACCAGTCCGGCATGGGCCCGTCACACCGGCAGAGCTTTTTCATGGGCTTGGTACGGTGGGGTATCCCCTGAGTCTCCCCGTAGCCCAGCGCCAGGGCGTTGAGCACCTTTTCCCCCTCCTGAAGCGCCATCAGCTTTGTTACGGCCCCTTTGTTGAAGGACATGGCGACCCAGCAGGAGTTAAGGCCCAGCATCTGCGCTTCCAGCATGAGCTTCGCGCCGTAATAGCCGATCCGTTCCTCCAGCTTCTCCCCGCTTCCTGCAAAGGCGATGTAGTTGCGCACATTTTTCAGCTTCCCGGCAAAGCCCGTAAGTTCCTGGGTAAACAGGGCAAAGTGCAGTCCGCTTTCCCGGTTCACATCCTCAATGGCCCCACGGAGCTTTTTTGCCGTCTCCTCTGGAATCGGTGTGTCCAGGTAGCTTCTTACCGAATGCCGGTTCTGAACCGCTTCAAAAACATCCATATTGCGTACTTCCTTTCATATTAAAATTCCGTTGCAGTGGTCGATCTCATGCTGGATGATCTGGGCCGTCCAGCCGGTGAAGGTCTTGATCCTGGTCTGCATTTTTTCATTCTGATAGCGGACTTTAATGGTGCGAAACCGCACGGTTTTCCGGGTCCCGGAGAGGGACAGGCACCCCTCCTCCGCCTGGAAAGGCTCCCCGGTCCTTAGAATTTCCGGATTGAACATGGTCATGTAGCTGCCGTCACAGTCAAAAACAATGATCCTTTTTGCCTGGCCGATCATATTGGCCGCCATGCCAACACATTCGGATGCGTGGGCTTTCAGGGTATCCAGGAGATCTGCCGCAATGGGAAGATCCTCCGTGCCCGCTTCCTCCGACTTCCTGCCAAGGAATATCGGGTCTTTCATAATGGGCCGTACCAATTTAAGCACCTCCCTTCCGGAGCTTTTCCACAATTGGCTGGTCCGCCGGGCAGAAAGCATACCGGTCCAGCTCGTCCGCTGTGATCCAACGGAGGTCATTGTGTTCCAGCTTCCTGGGGACCCCCGCCGTGATCTCCGCGTTAAAAACCGTCAGATGGATTGTAAGGTCCGGGTAAGTGTGGGTCACCTCCGTGAAAATATCCCCCACACTGATGGTAATTGCCAGTTCCTCCCGGCATTCCCGGATCAGGGCTTCCTCCCGGGATTCCCCCGGCTCCACCTTTCCGCCCACAAATTCCCAGAGCATGCCCCGGGCCTTGTGCGCGGGCCGCTGGCAGATCAAAACCCGGTCCGTATCCCGAATCAATGCCGCTACGACCTCTGTCATTTGTTCACCGCCTGTCTTCCTTTGTCCGTTTTAACCATTATATCCCAGCAAGTTCTCGCCGTCAACTTTTTCCGGCCTGCCCCTTGACGCAGGCCTGGGACACTTCGTATAATGAAAGAAAAAAAATTTGGAGGAATCACCATGCTGGAAATCGGAACAAAAGCCCCGGCCTTTACCCTGCCGGATCAGAACGGAAAAGCGCACAGTCTGTCGGACTACGCCGGAAAGAAGGTCATTTTGTATTTTTACCCCAAGGACAACACCCCCGGCTGCACCAAGCAGGCCTGCGGCTTTGCCGACCGCTACCCCCAGTTCCTGGAAAAGGGCGCTGTGGTCCTGGGCGTCAGCAAGGATTCCGTTAGCTCCCATAAAAACTTTGAGCAGAAATACGCACTCCCCTTTCCCCTGCTGTCCGACCCGGAAAAGGAAGTAATCCAGGCCTATGACGTATGGAAGGAGAAAAAGAACTACGGCAAGGTGAGCCTGGGCGTAGTACGGACGACCTATCTCATCGATGAAAACGGGATCATCATAAAAGCCATGGGAAATGTTAAGGCAGCGGAAAACCCTGAGCGTATGCTGGAGCTCGTGTAATGAAGATCATCATCTCCCCGGCGAAAAAGATGGTTACGGATGACGGTCTTGCCTGGAAAGCGCTTCCTGTTTTCCTGGAACAGGCGGAAGAACTGAAAGAAACCATTCAGCGTCTTCCCTATGAAGAAGCCAAGGCCCTGTGGAAATGCAACGACCAGATTGCGAAACTGAATTATGAACGGTTTGCCCAAATGGAGCTGCGGCAGAATTTGACACCCGCCATTCTTTCCTATGAGGGGATCCAATACCGGTACATGGCCCCCGGCGTATTCACGCAAGACTGTCTGGACTATATCCAGGGGCATCTTTTCATTCTGTCCGGGTTTTATGGGGTTTTACGGCCCTTTGACGGGATCACACCCTACCGCCTGGAAATGCAGGCAAAACTCGTGACTTCCGGCCATGAAGACCTGTACGGCTTCTGGGGCGACCGGTTCTACCGGCAGGTAACAGAGGAAGACCGGGTGATTCTGAACCTTGCGTCCCAGGAGTATGCCCGGTGCGTTTTCCCATTCCTGAAACCCGGGGACCACTTTGTGACCTGTATATTCGCAGAGCGGAAAAACGGAAAAATTATCCAGAAAGGTACCCTTGCCAAAATGGCCCGGGGGGAGATGGTGCGCTTTCTGGCGGAAACAAAGGCACAGCAGCCGGAGGATGCCATCGCCTTTGACCGGCTGGGCTTCCGGTACCACGAAGAACTGTCCCGGGAAAAGGAATTTGTATTCCTGAAAGAAGAAAAGGGAGCAGAACGGCTATGAATCCAAAGGAAAACCACGACAGCATTCCCGCAGACCGGATAGACGAACCGGCGGCCCGTCTGAAACGGAAAAACCAAGTGCTTTTTGCCAAGGATTCCCCTTTTCTATACGATCTGGAAGCGCTTCTGCAAGGAACCGATCACCGCGCCGTGGTGCTGTGGGCACTGGAGCTGGCGGAGCAATCCGTTTCTGAACTGGAAAAAGCATACCCGGAGGAAACACGTCCCCGGGAAGCTCTGAATGCCGGCCGGGATTGGTCCGCCGGGTATATTAAAATGCCTCTTGCCCAGCGGAAGATTCTGGACTGCCATGGCTTTGCAAAAGAACTCACCAGGAAAGCGCACATCGCCCTCTGCCACGCAGTGGGGCAGGCCTGCGCCGTTGTCCACACGGCAGGGCACGCCCTGGGCTATCCCATGTATGCGCTCAGTGCTATCGTCTTCCGGATGGGCATCCCAGACTGCCGGGCAGCCGTGGAGCAGCGCAAGGGAATGTATATTGACCGGCTTCTATTCTGGAATGCCCACTGGCAGGAGGCGCAGCAGCCCTGGGCGGCTTTTCTTGAAAAATAGCGGAATCATTTATTTCAATCCGGAAAGGATAGTATTGTGAAGACTACGAAGAAAACCGGGGGTATACTCCTTGCGGGTATTCTCAGCATTCTGCTGTGCGCCTGCGCCAGTACAAAAGAAAACAAGGAGGCCGTATATATGAACATCACGGCAGAGGAAGCAAAGAAAATCATGGATACAGAATCGGAATATGTGGTTCTGGACGTAAGGACGGAGGAAGAATTCGCCCAGGGGCATATCCCCGGCGCGATGCTGATCCCCGACTACGCTATCCGGGAGGAAGCGGATAAAGCCCTCCCGGACAAAGATGCTCTGATCCTTGTCTACTGCCGCAGCGGACGGCGGAGCAAGAACGCCGCCCAGATTCTTTTGGAGCTGGGTTATACCAACATCCGGGAGTTTGGCGGCATTCTGGACTGGCCCTACGAGACCGTCACAGAGGGATAAGCTTCACGGCCCCCACACCAGCCAGATATAGATGTAGCCTGCCAGCACCGCGGCCAGCGTAAAGGGTACGCCAATGCGAAGAAAGTCCCGCAGTGAAACGGTTTCTCCGTTTTTCCGCAGAATACCGATGGCGGCAATGTTGGCAGAGGCCCCGATGGGCGTCAGGTTCCCGCCAAGGGTAGCGCCGCTGAGGAGGCCAAAGTAAAACACATAGGGCGCCCCTGCCCCGCCCTCCATTCTCGCCGCCACATCGGCAACAACGGGCAGCATGGTGGCAACATAGGGAATATTGTCAACAAATGCCGACAGGAGCACCGACGCGAACACAAGCAGCGTATACATGCGGAAGGGGTTATCCCCGGCGATCCGGCAGAACAGCTCCCCAATGGCACCGATCACTCCGGCGCTCTTGATCCCGCCGATGACTACAAAAAGGCCGACAAGAAGCAGCAGCGTCTGGGTGTCCAGCTCTGCCAGGATCTTTTTCCAGGGGCGCAAAGAGCCGCTCTTTCTGCACGCGTGGATAACGCCCACTGCGCACAGGCCGGTGCAGATCAGTCCGCTGCGCAGGGAGTACAGCAGCCGGAGAAAGCCTGCCTCCGGCTGGGGAAGAAAGGACGCGGCAATCAGACAAAGAATCAGAGCCGTCAAGAGTCCCGCGGGGACATAATCCTCCACCCGGGTTTGAACCTGGGCGCTTACCGGCGCTTTCTCCCTGCGGAAAAGGAACAGAAGGGCCCCCGCGGATGCCAAGGCGCCCAGCTCCACACCCCAGAAGATACCGGGCTTTCCCTCCATCCAGAAGAAATCAAAAAAGTTCATGTGGGCGTAGGCCCCCAAAAGAATACTGGTGGTATCTCCCACCAGAGTCGCGGCTCCCTGCAGGTTGGAGGAAACGGCAATGGCGATGATCACAGGAACCGGGGAGATTTTCAGCTTCCGGGAAATTGCCAGGCCCACCGGGGCTACCATCAGCACCGTGGCGACATTGTCCACAAAGGCGCTGATAACCCCCGCGAACAGGGCGAGCACCGCCACCGCCAGCTGCACATTGGGCGTGCGGGAGATCAGGAGCTCTGCCAGCCGGGCAGG
This sequence comes from Oscillospiraceae bacterium, assembly GCA_016302405.1. Lineage (GTDB taxonomy): Bacteria > Bacillota > Clostridia > Oscillospirales > Oscillospiraceae > Faecousia. Next base: position 18,420 of record JAEDNR010000017.1, on the reverse strand, counting down.
ATACCGGCTTTCGATGAACAGGGTGACGATGCCCATGGTGCCGCCGATCATCAGAAGCACATTGAAATCGATCTGCGTCAATGCCGTAAAAACGGAGTAGTCGATCACTCCGGCAAGGCCCAGCGCAAGGAATACCCCTGCGCTTCCCAGGGCGATCCAGTGCCGGCGCTTCGGCAGCGACAGCATCAGAACATAGGTAATCAGAAAAACAGCAAGCGCGATAATCAAAAAAGCCCTCCCCTTTCTTTGCTCCCCACAGGGACATTCTATCAAAAGTATATTCCGGAACCGGCCGGGTTTTTCCGGGAAAGGAACGGCGAAGCACCATGCACTTTGTAAACGCGAAAGGGATCCTGTCGTCCAAAAACGGGATGAACCTCTACCGGGGCTGCACCCACGGCTGTATTTACTGTGACAGCCGGTCTGCCTGCTACCAGATGCCCCACCAATTTGAAGACATTGAAGTCAAGCAGAACGCCCCGGCGCTTCTGGAAGAGGCCCTGCGGGGCAAGCGCCGCCGCTGCATGATCAGCACCGGGGCCATGTGCGACCCCTATATGCACTGCGAGCAGCAGCTGAGGCTTACAAGACGGTGCCTGGAAATCATTGACCGGTATGGTTTCGGGGTCTGCGTTCAGACTAAATCCGACCGGATCCTCCGGGATCTGGATCTGCTCCGCTCCATCAACGCCAAGGCCAAATGCGTTGTGGAAATGACGCTGACCACCTATGACGAAGCTTTGTGCGCGATTCTGGAGCCAAGGGTATGCACCACCCGGGCCCGTTTTGAAGTTCTGAAAATCATGGCACAGAACGGGATCCCAACCGTGGTTTGGTTTTCCCCCGTGCTTCCCTTCATCAACGACACCGAGGAAAATCTGCGGGGTATCTTACAATACTGCTTTGATGCCGGAGTAAAGGGAATTATCTGCTTTGGAATCGGCACGACGATCCGGGACGGGGACCGGGAATATTTCTATGCCGCCCTTGACCGGCATTTTCCCGGACTGAAACAAAAATACATAGAAACATACGGGAACGCCTACGAATGTCTCAGCGACAATCATGAGGCCCTTATAGGGATTTTCCATGAGGAATGTGAAAAACGAAGCGTTCTTCACGATATTGGAGAAATCTTTGCCTACATGCAGCAGTTTCCCCAGGAAGACGGCGGGCAGCTGAGCCTGTTTTAACAGGTGCTGCCCGCTGTCTCTTCTTTCTGCTCTCAGTCCAATTCCAGCCGCATAAGGACAAGCTCCTGCCAGCCTGAAACCCGGGAGCGGAATCCTCTGGGATTCCGGCCATACTCCCGGAAGCCTACGCTTTCGTAGAGGGAAACCGCCCGGCTGTTGTCCGCCACCACATCCAGCTCCACCTGGGAGTAGCCCGCTTTTTTCGCGCATTCTATGCAGGCCAGGGTCAGCTCCCTGCCGATGCCAAGCCCCCAGTAAGCCTTTTCCACACTGATTCCGAATTCCGCCCGGTGGCGGATTTTTTCTTTGCCGCCCACAGCATCGATTCCCGCAAAGCCAGCCAGGTGGCCGTCCAGGAAAGCACAGATTTCGACGGCCCGGTCACTTTGTTCCTTTTCTTCCAGAAACTGCCGTTCACTTTCCTCGGTCATGCTGCCTTCCTCGGGATAGGACAGGAGGAAGTCCGTCTCCTGATGGGTCTTCCGGAAAATATCGCAGACCGCTTTCGCGTCGTCGCCCCTGCCGGAGCGCAGAATACAGCTCTTCCCGTTCTTCAAAACAACCGGTTTTTCGTATCGCAAAGGAATTCCCCCCTCTTTGTTCTCTGGTTACAGTATAAAAAATCCCCGGCAGCTTGTCAACAAGAAAAAGGTTGCGCTTCATTACGCAGCCATTTCCCGGGAAACGGATCGCCCGTTTCCCGGGTTTTTTCAATTCTTTTTCCCGATTTATGCTTTTTGGGGGAGAAACTCCGGGAAATCTGTCACTTTTTTCTACGGCAGAATTTTTGCCTTCCCTCTGTTATCGACAAAAAGGCAGAGGGTAAAATGCTATACTCTCCCTGTTCAACCGGAGCGCTGGCGGCGAAAGCCCATTATGGGGCCGGTTTGCCCCGGCAAGGAAGGCGGCCTTTGCTGACGCGGAAAAGGCGTTTCACGGGCAGCGCTTCCCAGGTGATCCGGCGCGTTCCTGTTCTTAAAGAGCTTGTAATCGTATAAGCAACCGGTAAAAAGGTGGTTTTATGAAAGATCTTTTCTGCGTATCCCTGAAATTCGGTAAGGCAGGGCGGGCCAGACGCCGTTTCTTTATGGGTCTGGGCTGCGCCCTTGCCCTGGCGGCTGCCTTGCATACCGTCTGGCAGCTTCCTTTGACCGGCTATACCCAAGCGGTAGAGCCCCTGTGCGGAAAGGAAGAACATGTACATAGGGATGCCTGCGGGGTTACCCAGGTATTGGTTTGTGGAATGCAGGAGGCAGGGATTCTGAACTGCCCCCTGGAAATCCACCGTCACACCGATCAGTGCCGTGACCGGGACGGAAATCTTATCTGCGGGTATGCCGATTTTGTTATCCATCACCATGATTCCCTCTGTTATGACAGTGCTGGGAATCTGGTCTGCACCCTGCCGGAGATTTCCCCACACACCCACAGCGAAAGCTGCTATCGCACAGAAACCGTCCTGCTCTGTGGCTATGAGGAAGGCGAAAGCGAAACCTCCCATGTGCATGGGGAAGACTGCTACGCAGAAGAGCAAGGATATGTCTGCGGCTATGAAGAAGGCGAGCTCATTACCGTCCACACCCATGACGAGACCTGCTACACAACGCAGAAAGAACTGACCTGTACCCTCTCCGAAGACGAAAACCACTCCCACGATAATGCCTGCTATTCTGAGAAAAGGATTCTTGTGTGCGGTCTTCCCTCGGAAGAGGCCCATGCGCACGGGGAGAGCTGTATGGGCTCCAGGCGGGTGCTGGTCTGCACGGAGCCGGAGACCCAGCCCCATGTCCACACCGAAGACTGTTACGCGGAAGCCGTGCAAACCCTCATCTGCGGAAAAGCGGAAATCATTCCCCATATCCACAGCGCGGGCTGCTTTTCCCGGCAGCTGGTGTGCGGTCTGGAACACGACCACAAGGAAGGCTGCTACGCTCTCCTGCCGGTCTGCGGCAGGGTAGAAATTCGGCAGCACCAGCACACTCAGGACTGCCTCCTCCCGGATTTGGGACACACCCATACCGATGCCTGCTATGAAACGATGTATGACTGCGGTCTGGAAGAACACACCCACACAAGCGCGTGCTTCCCCGACGAAAATGCGGATCTGGAAACACCGGCAGATTGGGAAGCTTCGCTTCCCGATGGGCTAACCGGAAACCGGGCGGAGGATCTTGTCCGGATTGCCCGGTCCCAGCTTGGCTATACCGAGAGCACACGAAATGTCCGCCTGGATGCGGATGGGACGGTTCGGGGGATCACCCGCTACGGCCAGTGGTACGGCGACCCCTACGGTCCCTGGAACGCCCCATTCGTCTGCTTCTGCCTGCACTACGCCGGAATCGGAGAGAATATACTCCCCTATGCTTCCGAAAGCTTTGCCTGGACGGCTTTACTCCGGGAACGAGGGCTGTACGTCCCCGCGGAGGAAGCCCTGGAATCTCCCGAAGCCGGGGATCTAATTTTTCTGGACGAAGATGGGGACGGCAATGCCGACCGGGTGGGCATTGTCACAAAAGCGGAGGACGGTATCCTCACCCTGATCCAGGGGGATCTGGACGATTCGGCAGCGGAAACCCGGCTTCCGGCAAAAGATCCTTCCATCAAAGGCTTTTGTCCCTTGCCGGAGCAGGAGGATACGCCGGAAATAACGGAACCGGTCACGGGAGAATACGATCTGGAATACGAAACCGATACCCTGATTCTGCGGGTCCATCTGTCTGCCCCGGCCTCCCCGGAAGAGGCGGAGCCAGCGCTGCCGGATGCGTCCCCGGAGGAAAGCAGCGGCTCAGCGGATGAGGGTGCGTTATTTTCCCTGTCCCGGGATAACGAAGGTACAGAAGAAACGGGGGAAAACGCTTCACCGGAGCCCTCCGGAGAGGAACCCATGGAACTGTCCATGACCGTCACACCCCTGGAAGAAGCCAGTGCGGACTACCTCCTGCTGGAAGACTATGTCCGTGAGAACCTGACGGAGGACCCATTTACCCTGGAGGCCCTGCGCATCCGGTTCTTCACCGGGGAGCAGGCCGTGGACACGGCAAACTGGACGGTGACCGCCCAGATCAGCCCGAAAACCGCGCTTTTGGATGCCGGTCTGGAACAGGTACAGGACGAGAACCCCGCGCAGGAAGCGGATCTGGGCGTGGCGTTTACCGTCCTGCAGGTCCAGGATACCGATGTCACCGCCGGGGAAGACGCGGTGATGCTGGCCCAGGACTCCCAGGCACCTACGCTCACTGCCGCGGTTGGCACAGACGGTATCGTTGCCCTGGCTGCCGTCACCGCAAACCCTCATTTCACCGTCCAGTATTACGCGTACATTGATACCGTAAACACCTCGGGAAGTGTGGGACTGCCAATCATTGATACGGACAACGGCGGTACCTGTCAGGGCGGCATTCTTCCCACAAACGGTTCAGCACCCAGAATCCGGCAGCTTTTTCTGGAAAACATATCCGGTTCCGTCTTCCAGGTAGCAACCAATAAGGGCACCGTCACGCCGGTATACCAGGCGTGTGACTATGAATACATCCACGCGCCGAATCTGACCTATTTTAACCGTCTGTACGAAAACGGCAACTATACTCTTTCCGAGGTTTGGGTGCTGAATTCCGGAAGCAGCCCGGAGAGCACGGAAGAAACCGATTGGACCGTGTACACCGATCCGGCGAGCCTGCACTTTACAAACCGTTCCCAGAGCGCCCAGGAAGACGGCATGGTTCTCATTGAAAATGACGCCGTGATCCGACTGGTGTTTGACACCACCACCAGCTCCTATACAAACGCCGCCACCTTTTACGATTACGACATTACCGACGGCAGGTTTTACCAATCCGCCAGCACCTCCGGGGGAACCTATGATACCCAGTCCGCTGCCGGAAGCAATCCCGTCTATGCCTATACGGACCGACAGGGCATCAACAGCGGCAGCAACTACACAGGAAGCGGTGCGAAGCTGGCCTACGGCAACAGCAACGCCGGAAGCGGCCTGGGGAATGAAACCTGGAATGGAAACAGTCTGAACAAGTTCAATACCGGCTCCTACAAGGGCTGCACCTTCGGCATTGCCGCCGGCCTGGACGGAAACGGGCATATCCAATATGCCTCCGGTATTGACGCTCCCAGCCTGTTCAACGAATCCACCGCCACCGGAAAGACCGCGTATACAGGAATGAGCCTGACCTTCCAGCGGGACGGCGACACCTATACCCTATCCGGGGTCAACGCAGGTGCGGCTAATCTGAACCGGTTTACCCACATTACCAGCTACGCCTCCGGCGGTGCCTGCGACATCTATACCAACTTCTTCTGGCCCATGGACGTGGTTTCCTCTTTCGGAAGCCCGGGCCACGACCTGAAATTTGGGAATTTCAAAATCCGGGAACAGCGTCAATTTTTCGGTGCCAGCACCGGAACTTTTCCCACCGTGGATGAAAACATCACAAACGACCGGGATCACAACTGCTACTTCGGCATGCAGTACATGGTAAAGTTCGAGCTGACCGAGGACTATATCGGTCCCCTGGAATACTACTTTTTCGGCGATGACGACATGTGGGTATTCCTGGACGGCAGGCTTGTCTGCGATATTGGCGGCGTACACAGCTCCGTGGGAGAATATGTAAACCTCTGGGACTGGCTGGAAAAGGGCAGCGACGCCGGCTCCCACACCCTCAGCTTCTATTACACGGAGCGGGGTGCCTCCGGTTCCTCCTGCTACATGCGCTTTACCCTGCCCTCCGTATCCTCCGTTACCCCGGAGCAGAATACGGGTACTCTGCGGGTGGAAAAAGAGGTCATAGGCCCCACCAAGGAAGCAGACCAGGATACAGAATTTAACTTCCGGATTTTCTTTACCGACGCTGCCGGGAACAAGCTGAAAGACGACTACTCCTACACCCGGTATGACCGGGACGGCAACATTGTCAAAAAGGATCTGATCATCTATGACGGCGGCTCCTTCCAGCTCAGGGACGGGGAGTACATCATTGTCAAATACCTGCCCCTGGGAGCCAGATACTATGTCAGCGAGGATGAGACGGATTACATTACCAGCGTCAGCATCAACGCGGGCGAAGCCGTTTCCTCCCGGGACGCCTCCGGCACCATTACCAAAACAAAGGAAGATAAAATCCACTATATCAATGAGCTGGAATATCTGCTTCCCCAGACCGGCGGGGCCGGCACACGCCTGTTTTCCCTCGTAGGCACGCTGCTGATGGCACTTCCTGCCGCGGCGGAATGCATGCGGCGCAGACGGGAAAGGAGGGTCAGGTAACGCCTCCACGCCCTTACAGGCCTTTAATCGATATTATGGACTTCTGAGAATGAAAGGATGATACTGAATGCACAAACTCAAAAAAACCTTTGCCCTTCTTCTGGCACTGGCCCTGGTTCTTTCCCTGGGTATCACCGCCTATGCGGCGGAACAAAAAGGGAGCATCACCATCCATGAAGCGGGCGGTGTCAGCGTTGAGGGCAAAACCTTCCTGGCCTACAAGGTTCTGGATCTGAATCTGGTTGGTGAGGGGTATGTCTACACCGTACCGGAAGCACTAAAAGACTTCTACGCAGACTATTTCGAGCTGAGCGAAGCGCTGGGTGACTTTGATTACCAAGTGACCCAGAAAATCGCCGCCCTGACCGGTGATGATCTTTTTGCCTTTGCTTCCGGTGTTCTCGCCGCCGCCAAGGTAGCAAACATCGCTCCCGCTTCCGTAACAGGCCAGAGGGGGGACACCTCCGTTAAGTTTACCGATCTGCCCCTGGGCTACTATGTAGTAGAGGATACCGCCGAGACCACCCCTGTCTCCGCCCTGGTGCTGACCTCCACCAAGCCCAATGTGGAGGTCAATATCAAGGCCGAGCTGCCCGTGGTGGATAAAAAGATCATTGAGGAGCAGGACAGAGTGGAGACCAACAACGCCGCCGTCGGTGATGTGGTTTCCTATGAAGTCACTTCCAAGGTCCCGGATATGACCGGCTACACCAAGTATTACTTTGTTTTGAAGGACACCATGTCCCTGGGGCTGACCTTCAACCAGGATGTGGCCATCACGATTGGCAATCAGGCGCTTACAAAGGACACTGACTTCACGGTTACCGCAAAAGCAACTGCCAACGGCACCGAAATTGAGATCGTTTTCAAGAATTTTATAAGCTATAAGGATCAGAAAGGCGATGCCATCACCGTTACTTATTCCGCCACCATCAACGAAAACGCCGTCATCGGCGCAGCCGGAAACCCCAACTATGTGAAGCTGCAGTACTCCAACAACCCCAACAAAGTGGTCAGTGGGGACCCGGATAACCCGGATAAACCCGCAGTGCCCGAAGGTGAAACTCCCGAGGAGGAAGTCCGCACCTATGTTACCGGCCTGAAGCTCATCAAGGTGGACCCGGAGGGGAACCGGCTCACCGGCGCGGAATTCACCATTACCGGAAATAAGCTTAATAAGGTCCTCGTTCGGAAAGATGTGTACACCCAGGATGAAAACGGCACCTACTGGCACCTGACGGACGGAACCTATACCACCCAGGATCCCCTGGACGAGGGTGTCGAGCAGAGCAAGTATGAAAGCGTCACCGTAAAATACGCCAAGGAATCCGTTACCGAGGTGAAAGAAACCCAGGAAAATGTGGAAGCCACGGCAGTTGTCGGAGACGACGGCGTCCTCCGGTTTGATGGGCTCTCCGCCGGAGACTATGAAATCACCGAGCTCCGGTCTCCCGCAGGCTATAACCTGCTGGAAAAGCCTTTTAAGATCACCATTGACTGGACCGCTCCCGAAAATGTTTCGGGTCCCTGCACATGGACGGTTTCCGACACGGAAGCCGGAGACGGCTACGCTTCCTCCCTGGAAAGCGGCGCACAGATTGTTGACGGATGCATCCAGATTCAGGTTGAAAACAAGTCCGGCACACAGCTGCCGGAGACCGGCGGCATGGGCACCACTCTGTTCTACATTGTCGGCGGGCTGTTAATGACCACCGCCGTGGTACTGCTGATCACCAAGAAGAAACTGTCAATGTAATATATCCCGTCCCGCCCCCGGAAAGGGATTTCCGGGGGCCGGGATGGCACGGCACATTTCCGGGAGCGTCCGTGACCGTTTGGAAAGCCGGACCGTATGTGTCCTGTTTTCCAAGCCGCCATGGCTTCCCCATTTTCAAAAGGACATCAGCATGAAAAACCATATCTCAACCCTTGTTATTACCTTGGTTTTCTTCCTTGGCATGGGAGTTCTTCTCTACCCCGCCCTTTCTGGTACCTGGAACCGGCACACCCAGTCCCGGGCGATCGTTGACTACAGCACTGCCCTGTATGAACTGACGGAAGAAGACGATTCCGCCTGTTTCCAGGCCGCGGAGGATTACAACGCCGCCATCTGCCGTATAGAGAAACCCTTTCTGAACTGTGAGCAGGTTCCCGGCTATGCCGAGCTTCTGAACATCGGCGGCCGGGGGATCATGGGCTATGTGACTGTGGAAAAAATCGGCGTGGAGCTTCCCATCTACCACGGCACTTCCCAAGCCGTGCTCAGCGTCGCCGCAGGGCACGTCCAGGGTAGCTCCCTGCCCACAGGCGGCAGCGGCACACACTGCGTCATCTGCGCCCACAGCGGACTTCCCGGTGCCAGCCTGTTTACCGGCCTGGACCGGCTGGAGCTTGGCGACACCTTTACGCTGACGGTTCTCAGCCGGGTCCTCCGCTATCAGGTGGATCAGATCCGGATCGTGGAGCCCCGGGACACCGGGGAGCTTACCGTAATTCCGGGAGAAGACCACTGTACCCTGATGACCTGCACCCCCTACGGTATCAACTCCCACCGGCTGCTGGTTCGGGGAACCCGGGTATCGGAAGATGCGGAAACCAAAGCAGAAAGTGAGCCCCAATGAAACGACGTTTCGTCAATCTGATCCTGATCCTGACGCTGCTGGCAGGACTGTGCGTCTTCCTCTACCCCACCGCGGCAGATGCCTGGAACCAGCGCACCCAGTCCCGGGCCATCACCGGCTTCCGGGAAGCTCTGGATGCGCTTCCCAAAGAGGATCTGGAACCCATGTGGGAAGACGCGCTGGACTATAACCGCCGGCTCCGGCAGAACACTTTTTCCGGCGATGCCTTTGCGGACGGGGATACTGACGGTGCCGGCAGCCTGTACCGCTCCCTTCTGAATCCCCAGGGCAGCGGGATCATGGGATACCTGTCCATTCCCAAAATCGGTCAGCAGATCCCCATCTACCACGGCGTTTCCCAGGGGGTTCTGCAGGTCGCCGCAGGACACATGAGCGGCACCAGCCTTCCCGTGGGCGGCAGCGGCACCCACTGCGTCATTGCTGCCCACCGGGGACTGCCCAGTGCCAGGCTCTTTACCGACCTGGACCGTCTGGAACCGGGGGATACCTTTTACCTGCACATTCTGGACCGGGTGCTTGCCTACCGGGTAGATCAGATTCTTCCCATGGTGGCAAAAAGCGACTATGCCGCGCTGAAGGAAGCTATGCAGATCATCCCCAGGGAAGACCACGTGACCTTATTCACCTGCACCCCCTATGGTATCAATTCCCACCGCCTGCTGGTTCGGGGCATTCGAACGGAATACCAGGGCGAGGAAGATCCCGCTCAGGAGGTTCCTGCCCAATCCATGGCGCGGTTTGTCCCGGCGGAGATTGCCAATCGTCTCCTGCTTCTTTCCGTACTGAGCCTGGCCGCAGTGCCGGTCGCCACGACACTGTGGGCAAAGCGCCGGAAGCGTTCCTGACCGCAAAATCCCAGCCAAAATGAAAAAAGGAGATGGCCTATGAAAGCAATACGCACCTGCTTGCTGCTTGCGGCAGCGATCCTGCTGGTGATAGGCGTGGGGCCGAGGCAAACCTACGCCGCCGGAGCAATCGATCTGTCCCGACCATGCAGCCTGACGCTGTACACCCGATCCTCCCCCGAAAGCGGGGAAGCCGGGGAATACGACGATCTGTGCTCCATCCCGCAGATCCGCGGAAAGCTGTACCGGGTGGCGGATGTGTCCTTCACCGGGGAGTACCGCTCCCGTGCCCCCTTTGAAGATCTGCATATCCCCGCCCTCACCGCCCCGGACAGGGATGCCTGGGCCGCCCTGTGGGAAGAAACGGCAGACAAAGCCGCCGCCATTGTGTCGGAGAACCCCGATTTTCTTCCCGATGCCGCCGTGACCCTGACTCCTGCGGAAGATGGCTCCGGTATCCTGGGAACCGCCCGGGAACTGCTCCCCGGTATGTACCTTGTGATTCTGGAGGACGCCCAGAGCCCGGTATTTACCTACCGCTTCCGTCCCTTTCTCGTCGCTGTACCCGGGAATCTCTACTGGGAAACCCAGGACGAAAGCAGGGACGCATGGATCTATGATGTATCCGCCGCGCTGAAACCGGAGTGGGAACGAAGGACTGGCAAGCTCATCATCCGCAAGACCGTGGAGCGGTACGCCGATATGGACGGCAGCGCGGATTTTGTTTTCCTGGTGGAAAGCCGGGACACAGATGGAAAGCTCCTATACAGCAATGTTGTTGCCATTCGTCATCAGGATGCCGGAACCCAGGAGGCGGTGCTTACGGATGTACCTGCCGGGCTTACCGTCACAGTGACGGAAATTTACAGCGGCGCCTCCTATACTCTGGTCTCAGAGCCCTCCCAGGCCGTCACCGTCACCGCCCAGGATACCGGCCAGGACCCGGCTGCGGTGGAGTTTGTGAATACCTGGAACGGCAAGCTCACCCAAGATACCGCTGCCGTAAACCGCTTCACCTATGCCCAGGACGAACAGGCGTGGGGTTGGGAGGCCCGGGCTGACAACAATTCGCCATCCTGAGGGAGGACCGTGAAATGCGTGTATTCAGAAAAGAAGCCCTGCTTCTGACCGCGCTCGCGCTGCTGCTGACAGCCGGGCTGGGGGTTCAAAGCGCCGTCAGCTATTTTACCACCTATGTTACAGCCCGGGGAGAATATCCTGTCTTTCTGAACCGTCAGACGGAGATCCGGGAGGAAGTGTCCGACTGGACCAAGCACGTGGTGATCGAAAATACCGGAGAGGCGGACTGTTTTATAAGGGTGCGGGCGTTCTGCGGCAGCCAATACGCCCTTGTTTTCACCGCCGGAGAGGGTTGGAACCAGGCGCAGGACGGCTGGTGGTACTATCAGGCTGTTCTCGCCCCCGGGGAACAAACCACCCAGCTTCAAATTGTCATTACCGGCGTTCCAGCCGGGGATACTGACCCTCAGAACTTTCAGGTCGTCGTGGTTCAGGAGCATACCGCCGTTCTGTACACCCCCGACGGCAGCCCCTACCCGGACTGGGATCTGACGGCGAATCTCCCGCCGAAGAGTGAATAAGGGGGTCCCGCCATGAAAAAAACGGAAAATCACCCATGGAAAAAGTCAAAACGGCCCTTTCCCCTGACACTGGTTTTATTCCTATGCGCGTCAAGCCTGCTGCTTCTCGGCACCGTCAGCGGCATCCGGGCCACCCTTACCTATTTCAGTGAATACTATACCGCCCAGGTGGAGGTATCGGACATCGGTGTGACCCTGGTGGAAAACGGGGCGGATCTTTCCTTCCGCAATTACAGCGGGCGGAATAACCTGTGGAATACCCGCACCGGCACATTGGCAGCAACGCTCCCGGACCAATCCGGTGGAAAAATACAGCTTGGGCGGCTCTACCGGGAAGAATTGTCCGTGCGCAACAGCGGAAAGATCGACCAGTATGTCCGGGTCCGGATCTTCCGAAGCTGGGTGGACGATGCGGGTGAGAAAATCACCACCCTCTCCCCGGCACTGATTGACATCCATTTCCTGACGGACACCTGGCTTCTGGACGAAAGCGCCTCCACCCCCGAACGGACGGTTCTGTACTACCCCTTCATTCTGGCACCGGGACAGGAGACGCCCCTGTTTGCCGATACCCTGCGCCTGGACAGCGCCATCGCCTCCAGCGTCCGGGAGGAAACCCTGATCCGGGAGGACGGCACCACGGTCATCCGGGCGATTTACGCCTATGACGGGATGCGCTTGCAGCTGGAGGCCGAAGTGGATGCCCTGCAGACCCACAACGCGGAGGACGCGATTCGAAGCGCCTGGGGCGTGGATGCATCCGTATCCGGCGGCACCCTGCGCCTGGGCTGAGGAGGAAACCTTCATGAAAAAAACACTTGCCCTGCTGTTCATCGGACTGCTCCTGGGAGGAATGGTCCCCCTCCCTGCCGGAGCGGAGACTTTCTACGGAGATGACAGCTGGAACGTCACCTTTAACGGAAGCAAAATGGTCAGTTCCTTCCATTCCTCGGACATAGACGACGTGATTCTCCAGATAGAGCCGGGAGACGCCGCCATCATCCATGTAACCCTGAAAAACACCTCCCGAAAGGACACCCACTGGTATATGACCAATGAGATCCTCCGCTCCCTGGAGGACAGCCAGACCGTAGCGGAGGGAGGTGCCTACGGCTATACACTGACCTATGCCGGACCGTCGGGGGAAATGCGGGCATTCTTTGACAGTGACGCGGTGGGCGGAGAAGGGATCACCGGCACCGGTGAGGGCCTCCACCAGATTCCCGACGCGCTGAATGACTATTTCTATGTAGGAAAACTGAGTCCCAACCAGTCGGGAACCATCACCCTGGGGGTACGGCTGGACGGTGAGACCCAGGGCAACGCCTACCAGGACACCCTGGCAAAGCTCCAAATGCAGTTCGCCGTGGAAGAAAACACCTCCATATCCACCATACCCAAAACGGGAGACCCCAGCCGGATCCTTCTTTTCGCCTGGGTCATGCTGGTGTCCGGTCTTTGCCTCCTGGGCATTGCCATTTCCCGTTGGCGTAAAAAGGGGGAAACCGCATGAAAAGACGCTGCCGGCGATTCCTTTCCGCTCTTCTTGCGGCAGTGCTGGTTTGCTTATCCGGTATTCCCCGGGGGTATGCCCAAATTACGGAAGGCTATACCTACACCGTCACCATCTACCCGGGAAACCAGGGCCGTTTCGCTTCCGCCGAACCGCTGACCGTTCAAAGCGACACTGCCAGCGTCAGCTTTTCCGGCAGCGGGATCCGGATCACGGGCCTGCGCTACGGGGATCGGGTGGGGTTTGACGCAGCTATGGACGGCGCGGTCATCCTCAAAGACGGAAGCAAATACTATTCCAAGGGCATTCGGGAAAGCGGACGTGACAACAGCACTGTAGGCGCTTCCTCCTTTGCCGTGACCGGTGACCGGGAATATGTGGTTGCCTACGGCATCCGAGGGAATATGGTTTCCTACCGCATCAACTACCGGGACGGGAAAGGAAAAGACCTTCTTCCCAGCCGCACTTACTACGGCAATATCGGCGAGCGCCCGGTGGCGGCCTGGGCGTATGTGGACGGATATCTGCCCCAGGCCTACAATCTGACCCGGACCCTCCAGGCGGACGCGGGAAAAAATGTATTCACGTTCATCTACACCCCCACAGCCACTAACACAGCCACCAGCCAAACCGGCGTAGCTGCCCCGGAAGCCCCCACCACCAAACCGGAAGAAAGCCCCAGGCGCGCAGACTTTCCCGATGCCCGGATACGCACACAGCCGGGCCGCACACTGGGGGAAGGCACTTCCGATTCCGTTTATCCCCGGGAGATCATTGACCTGGACGAAACAGAAGCACCTCCCATGGAGGCGGAAAGTAACAGGCAAAGGCACAGAAACCCTGCCTCCGCCATTGCCGGGGCTGTCTGTGCCGCGGCAGGGCTTGGGGCCCTGGTCGGAATTTACCTCCAGCTGAGAAAGCAGCGGAAAGTACAGGATAAAAAAGAACATGCACGAAAAGAAGAATAAGAAAACCCCGGCCGCCGGAATCTGCACTGGGCTGGGTACGTTTCTCCTGCTGACGGTCATTGCCGCCTGCATTCCCTTCACCCTCCCACGGCTGCTGGGGTACCAGGTCTATGCCGTCATCAGCGGCAGCATGGAGCCCGCCGTATCTGTAGGCAGTCTTGTCTATGTCCGGCAGACGGAGCCGGAAGCCGTGGAGGAAAACGATGTGATCGCGTTTTACGCCGCGGAGTCTTCCGGCGCTATCATCCTGCACCGTGTGGTGGAAAACCGGACTGTGGATGGTACATTTATAACCAAGGGAGATGCCAATGCGCAGCCAGACCTCTCCCCGGTCAGCTATAGCCGTCTGCTGGGAATTGCGGAAAAGACTGTTCCCCATCTTGGACAGCTGGCTCTGATACTTTCCGGCACCTGGGGAAAGCTTGCCGCCCTGAGCCTGGTCCTGGCGGCAGTCATGCTTCACGCCGTCGGTGCCGCGCTGCGGGCCAAGGAGGAAAGCTTTCAAAACCAGTGAGGCAGTAAAAACGGCGGGTCGGAAGCCCGGATCGAAAACGATCCGATGCTTTCCGGCCCGCCGAACGCATATATTCTATTGTGCATATCGGTTTTACTCAGCAGCCCGACAAATTGGAATTTGGCGAATTCTCGGTCATTGCGATAAAGTAGCGCACACTGGCGTGGCAATCTCCATCGAATTCCGGGGCCAAGAACGTCATACGCCGTAGGGGCGCTCATTGAGCGCCCGGCAGAGAAATTTCTGTTATCCAGATTTCTATCGGCGAAAAGGTTCCTTTTACCGGATATTTGTTACAAAATTGGAACATTTCCGCGGGCGCTCAATGAGCGCCCCTACGAGGTAAGACGAAAAGCAGACTGAAAGTCGATGGAGATTCCCACGAAGTAGTGCGCACTGGTTCTTAAATGACAGTGTTGTTCGGGGCGCGCTCACCTCTGCAAATTCCAATTTATCGTTTTGCTGAGTTAACCTGATAAGCACTTATTCTATTACAGCTCTTTCACCGTCTCGGAAAGGGGCTTACGTTTGCCATGATTGGCAAGAGGCCCCGCCCCCTCGGCTGCATAGCCCAGATCCAGAAGCATGAGCACCCGCTCGTTTTCCGGAAGTCCAAAGACCTTTGCCGCGTTGTCTGGGTCAAAGCAGTTCAGCCAGCAGCTGTTGACGCCCAGGGCCTGGGCCGCCAGCAGCATGTGGGTGGCCACAATGGCAGCGTCCTCCGCACCGGAATCGTAGACCCCGCCGGGGTAGGTATAGACCGTTTCCTTGTCAAAAGCTACCATAAGCACCACCGGCGCGCCGTACCGGCAGGGGGTGACGGCATCGACCTTCGCAAGACCTTCCGCCGAGCGTATGACATAGATTTTCTGCTCCTGCAGATTCTTTGCCGTGGGGGCAAGCCTCCCCGCTTCCAGAATCTGGGTGAGAATTTCCTCCGGCACAGGCCGGGGGTCATAGCACTTGCAGGAATACCGCTGGGCAACCAAAGCCATATAATCCATTTAGAATACCTCCTTGTTTTTGTTTTATCATATCACCTTTTTGAAAAAAATGCAACGCTTCTTCCCCACAGGCCTTCGGCAGGCAAAAACAGTCCTCTCTTTCCCGCGTCTTTTCCATTCAAATTATGTACCGATCATTCGTATCCAAGCTTTTTGCTGTAAATGATCGTTTAGAGGAGCACCCCTTGGCTCATGGCAATCTCCACCGAACAGCAGGCTGCGTTCCAATTTATGTGTCATTCCGAACCAGTGCGCACACTGGTGTGGGAATCCCCCTCGTCATTGAGAACACTTTCTTCTAAAGATGGAGATTGCCACGCCAGGAAAGCGAACTGGCTCGCAATGACCGGGAATTCGTACTCCCCCCGTCCCTGCGCTAGCGCAGGGACACCCCCCTCACAAGTGCGGGGGGCAAGGAGTCTAACCACCCGTACACCATTTGGGGCCGGTGCGCTAAACGATCATTTATCTGCCTTTTCCCGGACACGACTGAATCATTACCAATTTTTCTAAATCCCTTGTTTTTTTCGTGGGACTACGCTATAATATAAACACCTTTATATGGAGCGAATGAACATGGGAAGTTACAATCAGAATTGGGAGGAAATCGGCCGGAACATTCAGTCCCTTGTGGATGAGGCCGTCCGCTCTCAGGATTATCAGAAACTGAATCAAGCCATCCGCCAGACGGTAAGCAAAGCCGTGGATCTGGGTGGCACCGCCGTAAAAAATGTGGTGGATACCACTGCCCGTTCCGCGTCCGCCGCCGGGACGGCCCGGCAGACGGAGGCTAAAACCGTCACCGTGGAATCCCGGAATCTTCCCGCCCTCTACGGCAGTGCCAACGGCAAAACTGTTTCAGGGGTTCTGCAGGTGGTTGGCGGAAGCCTGCTGTCCCTGTTTACATTCTTTGGTTTTCTCTCTACTGCCTTTGTCAGGCTGTTTACCGGATCTTCCCTGCTTTCTTTCTCCGTGATAGCGATCCTGCTGGGTTTTAGCGGCGGAGTCGCCCTCCTGTCCAGCGGTATCCGCACCCTGGGTATGGTGGGACGGTTCAATACCTACAAGCGGATCCTGGGGCAGAAAACCTACTGTGCCCTGGACAAGCTGGCCCGCAGTGTGGGCAAAAGCGCCGATTTTGTCCGCAAGGAGCTCAGCCGCATGATCGATGACGGTCTGTTCCTGGAGGGGCACATGGATAAAGAGGGGCGCAACCTCATTACCAGTGACGAGACCTACCGGAATTTTGAGCGGAGCCGCCTTGCTCTGGAGCAGCGGCAGAAAGAGGAAGCAAAGGCCCAGGCGGCAGCGCCCAAGGCCCAGCCGAAGCCTGAGACCAAAGCCCTGGATCCCCAGGTGCAGGAGGTTCTGGACCGGGGAAATGAATTCCTCCGCCAGATCCGCAAGTGCAACGACGCCATCCCCGGGGAGGAAATTTCCGGAAAGATCTCCCGGATCGAGCTGATCGTCCGCCGGATCTTCCAGCGTGCCCAGGTCCATCCGGAAATCATTCCCGATCTGAAAAAGATGATGGACTACTACTTGCCCATGACCGTGAAGCTTCTGAACGCCTACGCGGATATGGACGCCCAGCCCGTACAGGGGGAGACCATTCAGGCTTCCAAGCGGGAAATTGAAGACACTCTGGACACCCTGAATCTGGCCTTTGAGAAGCTGCTGGACTCCGTATTTCAGGACACCGCCATGGACGTGTCCAGCGATATTTCCGTCCTGCAAACCCTCCTTGCCCAGGAGGGCCTGGTGGAGGACGAACTGACAAAGCTGAAAAAACAAAATCAATCTGAGGGATAAGGAGAATCTATATGCAGACCGAACTGGATCAATTTGACAACATAACCCCCAGCCTGACTCTGGAACCGGAGCTGGAAGCGGCTCCCATGCCCATGGCCGTGAAGGAAGAAACCGCAGTGAAAGTCGCCGAGCCGGTGCTGACCGCCGAGGAACAGCAGATGGTGGATGCCTTTGCCGCGAAGATCGATGTGGAGAACACCGCCCAGATCCTGCAGTATGGCGCGGGCACACAGAAGAAAATGGCGGACTTCTCCGATGCCGCCCTGGCCAATGTCCGGACCCAGGACTTAGGCGAGGTGGGCGACCTGATCTCCAGCGTGGTTGGCGAGCTCCAGGGCTTTGATGCCGACGAGGAAAAGGGGTTCCTGGGCTTCTTCCGCAAGCAGGCAAACAAGCTGGAAAACATGAAGAACAAGTACGCCAAAGCCGAGGTGAATGTGGAAAAGATCGGCAACGCCCTGCAGCAGCACCAGGTCCGGCTGCTGAAGGATTCCGCCCTGCTGGACAAGATGTACGAGCAGAACCTGGCCTACTTCAAGGAGCTGACCATGTATATCCTGGCTGGCAAGAAGAAGCTCCAGGAGGTCCGGGAGGGCAAGCTCAAGGAGCTGGAAGCCACTGCTCAGCGCACCGGCCTTGCCGAGGATGCCCAGGCAGCCCGGGATCTGTCCGACAAGTGCGACCGGTTTGAAAAGAAGATTCACGACCTGGAGCTGACGAGAATGATCTCCATTCAGACCGCGCCCCAGATCCGGATGATCCAGAACAACGACAATGTGATGGTGGAGAAAATCCAGACCACCCTGGTAAACACCATTCCTCTGTGGAAAAACCAGATGGTGCTGGCTCTGGGCATTGCCCATTCCACCGAGGCCGCCCAGGCCCAGCGGCAGGTCAACGACGTGACCAACGCTCTGCTGAAGCAGAACGCGGAAAAGCTTCACATGGCCTCCGTGGAGACCGCCAAGGAAGCGGAGCGGGGCATTGTGGATATTGAGACCCTGAAAAAGACCAACGCCGAGCTGATCCAGACCCTGGACGATGTGATGA
>JAEDNR010000016.1 GCA_016302405.1 Oscillospiraceae bacterium | reverse complement strand
GGAATTCATCCACGAAAAGGGGTACTTCTATCCGGGGGATTGCCACGCCAGTGTGATCACTGGCTCGCAATGACCAGGAATTCGATAGCCCGACAAATTCCAATTTGTCGTTTTGCTGCGTTAATTCGATAAACACATTATCCATTTTCTCTTATCTACACCCGCTTTTCCGCCGAACGCAAAAAAGCTCCCCAACCCTTGCGGGCTGGGGAGTTTCCATGTAAGTCTTTTCCTGTTTAATTACAGCAGGGTAGCGAAGTGCTTGATGGTGCGGCACATCTGAGAAACGTAGGAGTTCTCGTTGTCGTACCAGGAAACGACCTGCACCTGGCTGGTGCCGTTGCCCAGGTTGATGACCATGGTCTGGGTGGCATCGAACAGGGAGCCGTAACGCATGCCGATGATGTCGGAGGAAACGATCTCGTCGGTGTTGTAGCCGAAGGACTCGGTGGCCTCAGCCTTCATCTGGGCGTTGATCTCGTCCTTGGTGGGGTTGCCTTCCACGACGGCGTTCAGGATGGTGGTGGAGCCGGTGGGGGTGGGAACACGCTGGGCAGCGCCGATCAGCTTGCCGTTCAGCTCGGGGATGACCAGGCCGATGGCCTTGGCAGCGCCGGTGGAGTTGGGAACGATGTTCACAGCGCCGGCGCGGCTGCGGCGCAGGTCGCCCTTACGCTGGGGGCCGTCCAGGATCATCTGGTCGCCGGTGTAGGCGTGGATGGTGCACATAATGCCGGACTGGATCTTCCAGCCGTCGTTCAGAGCCTTGGCCATGGGAGCCAGGCAGTTGGTGGTGCAGGAAGCGGCGGAGATGATGTTGTCGTCCTTGGTCAGGGTCTCGTGGTTGACGTTGTAAACGATGGTGGGCAGGTCATTGCCGGCAGGAGCGGAAATGACAACCTTCTTGGCGCCGGCGTCGATGTGAGCCTGAGCCTTAGCCTTGGAGGTGTAGAAGCCGGTGCACTCCAGGACAACGTCCACACCCAGCTCGCCCCAGGGCAGCTCGGCAGCGTTGGCCTTGGCGTAAATGGTGATCTTCTTGCCGTCGACAACGATGTTGTCCTCGCCAGCCTCAACGACATGGCCCATAGCGGCGTAGTTGCCCTGGGTGGAGTCGTACTTCAGCAGGTGAGCCAGCATCTTGGGGGAGGTCAGGTCGTTGATAGCGACGATCTCGAAGCCCTCAGCGCCGAACATCTGACGGAAAGCCAGACGGCCGATACGGCCAAAACCATTAATTGCAACTTTAACAGACATGGGTAATTTCCTCCATTTCAAATTACTGCTATGCAGTTATTAATGATGGGATAACGGAGCCAACAAGCCCGTACGGTTTCATTATACAATAGGGGGAACCTGTTGTAAACTGTAATATTTGTCAAAAAACCAGGGGAATTTTACCGGGTTTTTCAGCTGTTTTTTGGAGTTTGGTACAAAAGCGGAGAGAAAAGAATTGACAATTAAAGTACTGCTTCGCTTCAGATTGAAAGAAAGGGTGGTTCACAGTATTGGCTTTACGCAGAAGAAAGACAAATTGGAATTTGCCCGCAGGGCGGGCGGCCAAGTCGTGACGAGCGTGGTCTGTAATCGCTCCCAACCTGACCCGCTCGGTATCGTTCTGTGGCGCGACAAATTGGAATTTGTCGGAGAACTCGGTATCGATTCTCTTCGTAGGGGACGGGTTTCCCGTCCCGCCCCATACAAGTCTCTGAATTCCGGGGGACGGGAAACCCGTCCCCTACGAATGGATGACGATAAATAGTCCGAAATTCGATGGAGATTCCCACGAAGTAGTGCGCACTGGTTCTTAAATGACAGTGTTGTTCGGGGCGTGCGCTCCTCTCTGCAAATTCCAATTTGCCGCACCGCTTAGGTCGCTTCGCTGGTGCCGGAATCCCAGGTCACGGGGGAGCCCACCGCCGCGATGGCGATGTAGCTGTTGCCCACATTGAGCGCCAGGGGCTCGCCGTCCTGGGTGGTAAAGCGCAGGGGGCCCTCCTCGGAGTCCGCCTTCCACCGGATGGGAATGAGCTTGCCGCCGCAGGCAAAGTAGCCCTCGCCGCCGGCAACAAAATCCGCCTGGTGGTAGCCGTGGAGCACGAACTGCATGTCCGCCAGAAGAATTACCACGTTTTTGAAGGCCTCCGGCTCTCCCGTTGCGCCGTCCACCATGGACTTGCCGTACTGGTTGTAGACATACTTGCCCAGCTCTTCGTCATAGACCATGGTGGTGTCCTTCTTGCTGCCGTTAAAGGAGAAGGTCAGGCTGACGGAGGCCGCGTCCTCTCCGTTTTCGGGGGTGCCGTCCTCGGTAAAGCGCAGGCCGTAGTCCTTGTCCGGGTCCTGGTCCACTCGGATGCCCCGGTTAACGGCTTCCTCCGTGATTCCCTCGCCCCGGGCAAACAGGGTGTGCTCCCAGCCGTAGCCCTGGCGGGTGCGGTCTTTGTCCCGGAAGGAATAGGTGTTGTTGGCGTCCCAGGTGTCGATATTATAGCTGTCTACGCCACGGTTCTTGGCGTCGGTAAGGACGCTGCCGTTGCCGCCGGCGTGGATCATGACGGTGTCAAAGAGCCGGGAGATCTGAGAGAAAATGACCCGGGTGCTCCGCACGGAGCCGATGGCGGGAACGTCGGTGGGATCGGTGTACAGGGCAAGGCCCCGGATGATGGAGTAGTTGACGAACATTTCCATGTAGATGTCCGCGCTGTTGGTGCCCACATGGGGAAGGGAATCCTTGAGGTTATTGATGGATACGGAGAAGATCCGTCTGGTCAGGGGCTCGTCGATGATTTCACCGGTGAGGGGATTGGTGTACACCGGTTCCGGCTCCGTAGTGGGCTCGGTGGTGGGTTCCGTGGTTGGCTCCGTGGTAGCCTCCGTAGTGGGAGCGGCGGTAGTCTGGGTTGGAGGCTCCGTGGCGGAGACACGGGGGCCTCCCGTGGCCAGAAGCTTCCAGGCGGCAAAGCCCAGTCCGGCAACAACCAGGAAGGCAAGAAGAATAATCAGAACGGTTTTGCCGCCGCCGTTGCCGTTTTTCGGCGTTTCATATTTTCCGTGCATGAGAAAGACCTCTCTTTTCGATAAATAGTTGTCAGTTTTGAGACAAAGGACAGAAATAAGGTATGAGGTATGAGATATAAGATAAGGTGCCGCTTCGCGGCAAATTAAAATAAAGGGAGATTGGCAGACCGCGTTCCGTTGGTTAGTGCGCGTCAAGATACGGTATACGTCCTTGCCCCCCGCATTTATGAGGGGGGTGCCCGTAGGGCGGGGGGAGCCCGTCACCCGTATATCTTTCACAAAAAAAGCGGAATAAGGACGGCAAAAACAGAAAGATAATTCTGCTTTACGCTCTGCTGCCGGGAATTCGTACTCCCCCCACCCCAGTGTGCGCACTGGGGTACCCCCCTCACAAGTGCGGGGGGCAAGGCCGCGCACCATGTCCAAACGTGCACCATGGAACGATACCGAGCGGGTGGTGCTGCACGCAGTGAATCTAAGGCAACACCGCACAATTGCGTCTGCGGATCTCAGCGGATCTTTTGTGCCATTTCTGCAGTTCCAAAAACGGGAAATACATACAGTATTCCCCCGTTTTTGAAACTTTGAACTGGCACAAAATCTCTCGCTGAGCTTCCTTGTCGAATTATGCGGTGTAGCCCTAAATCTAAATGATTGCCGGGGGCAATCATACCGAAATTAAAAGGTAGAAAACGATTACAGACCACGTCCGTCACGACTTGTCAGCGGCGTCTCGCCGCTAGCCTTCGCCGGTGGCGCTGGGGGTGACTTTCGCGGATTCCATGGTCTTATCCAGGGTGTAGAAGAACACATTGTCCCGGGAGGGGGACAGGTCCAGCAGCTGGCCCCGGTCGGAATAGACGCAGTTGGCGCCGAAGAGAACGGGGATGACCTTGGCGTCGTCTGCCACCATCTGGTTCAGGTTATAGTAGTTGCCGGAGTTTGCCAGGGCCTCCTTCGTCATGTTGTACAGGGTGCCGTCGGTGATGCCGCCGAAGCCCAGGTTGCCCCAGCCCCGGAAGAAAGCCGTCAGCTCCATGGTGGGCGGCAGCTTGGTCTGCCCCAGGTACAGGTCGAAGTTTCCCGCCCGGAGCACCTCCTCATAGGTGACGCTGGTGGAGCCGCCGTATTCCAATGTGCCCGTGGGAACGCCCAGGCTTGTCAGGTGCTGGGCCAGATACCGGGCGGTGCGCAGCCGGGCGGAGTCGTCGCAGTTGACTAAGATCAGCATTTTCTTGGGCTGGCGGTTTTTGTCCTCCGGCAGGTCCAGACCGCTGATGGCGTCCACGAACTTCATGTCGTCGTAGGCGTATTTGTCCGCCAGGCTCTTGTTGTAGTAGGGGGAGCTGGGAGAAGAGGGCAGGGTGCTGGGCTGAGCCAGACCGTTGTAAAAGGTGTCGTTAATATACTCCCGGTCAATGGCGTAGGTCAGCGCCTTGCGCAGGGTGTCGTCGTCCTTAAAAAAGGGGCTGTACAGCACGTTGCAGGCAAGGTAGGTGAACACGCCGGTTTCCGTGTTCCACAGCTCGTAGTCGCAGCGGTACTCGGCGTAGGAGTCCGTCATGGGGTTTGCCACCGCCAGGGTCAGGTCTCCGAACTCAAACTCGTCCCGGATCTGGGACTGGGAGGCGCCTTCGATCAGGTGGATGGTCAGGGCCCGGGCGGGGACCTTGGCACTGCCGCACCACCAGTTGGCAACCTTACTCAATGACGCGGCGGTCGCGCCCTGGACAAAGGCATAGGGCCCCGTGCCCAGGGGAAAGTCCGCCTTTACCTCGCTGGCTTTCAGAATGGGAATGTCCAGCAGCAACGCCAGGTTTTCATAGGGGGTCTCCAGCTGGAAGGTGATGCTGTCGCTTCCGGAAAGGGACATGGCAAGAATGTGGGTGAACCGTCCGCCGTAATAGTTGCTTTCCTTGGCGGCCTCGTAGGTAGCCAGCACATCCTGGGCGGTGAGCCGGGTGCCGTCGGAGAAGGTGGCGCTTGGCTCAATGTAGATGGTCCAGGTCTTGTTGTCCGAGGATACCTGGTAGTGGGAGCACAGAATGGGATAGGTATTGTAATTGCTGTCCGTGGCGAAAAGCCCCTGGTAGATCAGGGAGAACAGGGAACGGTTTGTGATGTTGTTGCCGATGAGGGGATTCATGGACCGGTCCGGATAGTAGGCCAGGGTCAGCTCCTGGGGTGCTTCCTCCTCCTCCAGCTCCTCCGGGTCCTGCCCCTCCATCAGGAGAGCGTCTCCCGTGGGAACGTATTCGGCCTGGGGCTTGTTTTCCACGCAGCCGCAGAGCATCAGGGCGGCAATTCCCAGGGCCAGAAGCCGTTTTGCGTGTTTCATGGGCGTACCTCCTTGCATTGGATCACCGCTCCCTGGGCGCCCCGAACGCCCTGGGTGGCCCTGTGGGACCAGAAACGGTGGGTGCTGCACATGGTGCAGTCGGTGCTTACATCCACAGAGGAAACCCCCGCCCGGTTCAGGGCAAAGCGGTTGATTTCCTTTAGGTTGACATAATATTTCTCCCCGGCGGGGCGGATGAAGGGTTCCACGCCGCTGCCGAAAGCGGCAAGCATAGCCTGGGGAACGTCGGCGCCGGTCTCAAAGTGGCAGAAGCCGATATTGGGGCCGATGGCGGCCCGGATGTCCGCCGGGTTACAGCCGAAGGCATCCTGCATTGTCCTGACGGTTTCCCCGGCAATGTCCGCAGCGGTGCCCCGCCAGCCCGCGTGGGCCGCGCCCACCGCGCCCGTCACCGGGTCCCACAAAAGGATGGGGGTGCAGTCGGCGGTGAAGACCAGGATGGCTAGCCCGGGGGTATTGGTAACCAGGCCGTCGCACTGTGGGTAGGCCTGGTGGCACAGCCCCAGACAGTCCGAATCCGTCACCACCCGGACGAAACAGGAATGAATCTGCCGGGTCAGGACGATCCTTTCCGGGTCGAAGCCCACGCCCCGGGCGAGAATCCGGATATTTTCCTCCACATTTTCCAGGGAATCCCCCCGGCCCACGGTGAGGTTGAGGCTTTCAAAGCAGCCGGTGCTCACACCGCCCAGGCGGGTGGTGAACGCGTGGGGAACGGCAATTTCGGAGGAAACAAGATATTCAAGAGAATTGTGTTTTTTTGTAGTAATCATAGAAGTTGGAAAAGGAGATATAAGATATAAGGTAGCTATTCAGTCGTACCCCAAGTTTCTCAGATAAATGATCGTTTAGCTGACTACTTTACCTTGTATGGTATGCGGTCCGATGCGGTACACGGCAAGGGCTCCCCTGTGTAAGGGGAGCTGTCAGCGTAGCTGACTGAGGGGTTGTAACGGTGGTTCTTTGTAAGTGAGCATCGTCAGAACGGATAGCATTATCGCTAATCCCATTTCGCTCATCTGCCGTCAGAATCGGAACGTGGTACCGCACAATCCCTCAGGCGCTTCGCGCCAGCTCCCTTTACACAAGGGAGCCTTTGGCGCGTCCCGCGTCGGGCCGCAAACCATTCACCGAAACCGGGCAGAGATGGGGTTATCCATTCTCCATCCCAGCGGTCTTATCTTTCTGCATGCAGCACTTTTTATACTTCTTGCCGCTGCCGCAGGGGCAGGGGTCGTTGGGGCCGATTTTCCTTGCCTTGTTTCGGACCGGCTCCTTTTTCACCTGGGCGGGGCCCCCCGCGCCGGCGGCACCGGTCTCCTTGGCCACCTTTTCCCGCTTGACCTCCTGCTGGGGCCGCAGCTGCACCAGGAACATCCGCCGGACGGTTTCCTCCCGGATGGCCTGGATCATGGCCTGGAACATTTCATAGCCTTCCTCTTTGTAGGCAACCACGGGATCGTGCTGCCCGTAGGCCCGCAGGCCGATGCCCTGCTTCAGGTCGTCCATGGCGTCGATGTTGTCCATCCAGTATTCGTCCACCACCCGGAGCATGACCACCCGCTCCAGCTCCCGCATGAGCTTGTCCCCGTACCCGGCTTCCTTAGCCTGGTAGGTCTGCTCCGCAATTGCATACAGGGTGTCGGCAACTTCCTGGGTGTCCTTGCCCAGAAGCTGCTCCCGCCGTCCGGCGAGAGTCCCCTTGGCAAAGTAGATGCCCTCCAGCTTGGCGCCGAGAACCTCCAGCCCGGTTTCCTCCAGCTTGCCGCCGTGCTCGCTGAGGGCGTCGGCAACGGTGGTGTCCATAAAGGTGCGGAGCATGGAGAGGATATTCGTCCGCAGGTCCTCCCCGTCCAGAACCTTCTGCCGCTGGGCGTAGATGACCTCCCGCTGTGTGTTCATCACGTTGTCGTATTCTAAGACATTTTTCCGCATGCGGAAGTTCCGGCTTTCCACGTTCTTCTGGGCGTTTTCCACCGCGCCGGAGAGGATTTTCGCGTCAATGGGGGTGTCCTCGTCCAGGCCCAGGGAATCCATCATGCCCATGACCCGGTCTGTTGCGAACAGGCGCATCAGGTCGTCCTGCAGGCTCAGGTAGAACCGGCTCTCGCCCGGGTCGCCCTGCCGTCCGGAACGGCCCCGGAGCTGGTTGTCGATCCGCCGGGACTCGTGGCGCTCGGTGCCGATGATGAAGAGGCCTCCGGCGGCGCGGACCTTTTCCGCCTCCCCGGCGATTTCCTGCTTGTGCTTTTTCAGAAGCTGGGCGTAATCAGAGCGGACCTTCAGGATTTCCGGGTCGGTGGTCTCGGCAAAGGAGTCGGCCTCCGCGATCATATCTTCGTCCAGGCCCTGCCTGCGCAGGTCGTCCTTGGCAAGGAAGTCCGCGTTGCCGCCCAGCATGATGTCGGTACCACGGCCGGCCATGTTGGTGGCGATGGTCACCGCCCCGAATTTACCGGCCTGGGCCACGATCTGAGCCTCAGCCTCGTGGTGCTTGGCGTTCAGCACGCTGTGGGGGATGCCCTCCCGCTTTAAAAGCTTACTCAGAAGCTCGCTCTTTTCAATGGAGATGGTGCCAACCAGCACGGGCTGGCCCTTGGCGTGGCACTGCTTTACCTGCTCCACAATGGCCCGGAACTTGCCTGCCTCGGTTTTGTACACCACGTCGGAGTGGTCGATGCGGATGACGGGCCGGTTGGTGGGGATCTCCACCACGTCCAGGTTATAGATGGATTCAAATTCCTCCGCCTCGGTCAGGGCGGTGCCGGTCATGCCGGAGAGCTTGTCGTACAGCCGGAAGAAGTTCTGGAAGGTGATGGTGGCGAGGGTCTTGCTTTCCTCGGCAACGTTTACCCCTTCCTTGGCCTCGATGGCCTGGTGCAGGCCCTCATTGTACCGCCTGCCGTACATGAGACGGCCGGTAAACTCGTCCACAATGATGATCTGGCCGTCCTTCACCACATAGTCAATGTCCCGCTTCATAAGGCCCCGGGCTTTCATGGCCTGGTTGATGTGGTGGGACAATGTGGTATTTTCCGCGTCCGCCAGGTTTTCCACCCCGAAGAATTTCTCGGCCTTGGCGATACCGCTGGCGGTTAAGGACACGGTGCGGGACTTTTCGTCCACAAAGTAGTCGCAGTCGTAGTCGTCCTGGACTTCCTTTTCATCTGTCTTGGCAAAGACCTGCTTGCGGAGGGTGGAGACAAAGCAGTCCGCCATTTCATACAGCTTGGAGGAATTTTCCCCCTTGCCGGAGATAATGAGGGGGGTCCGGGCCTCGTCAATGAGGATGGAGTCCACCTCGTCCACGATGGCAAAATAGTGGCCCCGCTGGACAAGCTCCTGCTTGTAAAGGGCCATGTTGTCCCGCAGGTAGTCAAAGCCCAGCTCGTTGTTGGTGCAGTAGGTGATGTCCGCGGCGTAAGCCACCCGGCGCTCCTGTGGGGTCATGCCCGGGATCACCAGACCCACGGTGAGGCCCATGAACTTATAGACCTTGCCCATCCACTCGCTCTGGTATTTGGCAAGGTAGTCGTTGACGGTGACAACGTGGACGCCCTTTCCCGTCAGGGCGTTGAGGTAGCTGGGAAGAATCGCCACCAGGGTCTTGCCTTCGCCGGTTTTCATCTCCGCGATCCGGCCCTGATGCAGAACGATGCCGCCCAGAAGCTGGACGGGATAGGGCCGCAGGCCGATGACCCGGTCGGATGCCTCCCGGATGGCGGCGAAGGCCTCGGGGAGCAGGTCGTCCAGGGTTTCGCCGCTGTCCAGACGGGCTTTGAACGCCGCTGTCTTTCCCCGGAGCTCCTCGTCGGAAAGCTGCCTGTAGGGCTCCTCCAGGGCAAGAATTTTATCCAGAGTGGGCTGGAGCTTTTTTATTTCCCGCTGGGAGCGGGTACCGAAAATTTTTGTGATCAATCCCATGGTAAAGAATCATCCTTTATTTGAGGGCTTTTCCTGGGCTGGTTTTCTCCTGCAAGAGGATATTTTCCTCTGCCCCGCCCCGGAAAGGCCATATTTTTCCCATTATAACATATCGAAATCAAAAAATATAGTATATTTTATGAACACCGGGCAAGGCCCGGGGCTAAGTCGTGACGAACCTGATGTGTAATCGCTCTGCCTTTGGGCACCGCTCGGTGTCGTTCTGAGGCACGGCAAATTGGAATTTATCGAATTCCCGGTCATTGCGAGCCAGTTCGCTTTCCTGGCGTGGCAATCTCCTGGATAGACGCACCATTCCTCGTGGACGAATTCCGGAAAATGGTACAAAAATGGCAGTCTGTATGACGAGAAACAGCACGAAATTCGATGGAGATTCCCACACCAGTGTGCGCACTGGTTCGGAATGACTGTGTTGTTCGGGGCCCGCACTTCCCTCTTCAAATTCCAATTTGTTGTTTTGCTGAGTCACGCCGATAACCACCCATTATTTCAATCGCCGCGAAGCGGCACCTTATCTTATATCTCAACAGCCGTCCGCTTCCCCAAAGCCCCGTTCCCGGAAAAAGGCCGCGATCGCCCCTTTTTCCCCCTGGGCGCTGCCCTGCTGGAAGCCGGGCTTGCCGCCGCCCCGGGCATGGAGCGTCTCATGCATTGTCTTAACCAGTGGCCGCAGGTCCTTGGTTTTATCAATGACGCACCAGCGCCAGGTATCTCCCGCTCCAACGAACACCGCCGCCGTGCCGCCGCAGCTTTCCGCCGTACAGTCGGCAAGAAAAACCATCAGCTCCGGTTCCAGCGTCTCCCGGAAAAGGAGCAGGTCCCCCCTGCCCCGGTTTTTTTCCGCTCCGGCCCGGATGGCGTCAAGCTCCAGCTGCCTTGCCCGGTACTTTGCCTTTCCCAACTGGTCATAGATTTCCCCGGTGGCTTCCCCAATCCCGGTGACCGGAGCGGACAGCAGCCGGGAGACCTCCTTTGCCTGCTGGTACACGGCGTTCAGGTGGTTCAGGGCCGGGATGCCGCAGGACATTTCCAGCCTTGTGCCGCCCCGGAAAGGCACCGCCGACCACAGCTTCACCGGCCCTGCCTCCCCGGTAAAGGCCACATGGACGCCGCAGCAGGCGCACATGTCAAAGCCCGGGACCTCCACAATCCGCACGGGCCAATTAAGGGCCCGCTTGGTCCGGTAGGAAAGATTGCCCAGCTCCTCCGGGCCGGGGACGCAGCATTTGACGGGCAGATTCTGCCAGACGGCATCGTTTACGGCGCTTTCCAGCTCCGGCAGGGCATCCACCGGGATGGGGCCGTCAAAATCCACCTGGATCCGCTCCAGGTTCATATGAAATCCGGTGTTATGGTAACCGTACTTTCTGTGCACCAGGCCGGAGAGAATGTGCTCGCCGGTGTGCTGCTGCATTCTGATGAACCGGGGAAGCCAGTCGATGCGGCCCTCCACACTTTCCCCGGGGGTAAGGGGCCGGTCGCACAGGTGGAGGATTTCTTCATTTTCCTCCGCCATGCCGGTGACCCGGGAGGACCCCAGGGTGCCGGTATCACAGGCTTGCCCGCCGCCGCCGGGGTAAAAGGCGGTGCGGTCCAATAGAACGGCAAAGCCGCCCTCCCGTTCCCGGCACGCAAGCACCCGGGCGGTAAAGACGGCAAGGCGGCAGTTTTCGTAGTAAAGCTTTTCCGTGGTCATAGGCGTTTCCTCACAGTGTCATTTGTGAATTTTCGCGGCAGAGCGTGAAAGAATTGAAAGAATTGACAATTGACAATGGACAATTGACAATTATGGTGTCGCTTCGCGACGATTGAAAAGTAAGGGCGGTTAGGAGTCCGAACATCAGGCAGCAAATAAACAAGCTGTCATTCCGAGAAAGTAGCGCACTACTTCGTGGGAATCTCCCTCGTCATCGAGACCACTTTCTTCTGTCGATGGAGATTGCCACGCCAGGAAAGAGAACTGGCTCGCAATGACCTGGAATTCGATAGCGCGCGGAGGTCGTTCCTTGGTGAGCGTCCCACAATTGACAATTGTCAACTGTCAATTGTCAATTGCGTCTAAGCTCCGCCGTGGAGGTATTTCCGGTCCCAGTCCAGGTCAAAGAGCTTGCTTGACCGGTCCATGGTGCAGCCCTGGAACATATCGTCCGCCAGTTCCCGGAGGGTGTCCGCCGGTTCCAGGCATTCAATATAGAATTCCGGCAAGGCTTCCTCCCCCATCCGCAGGCCCAGCAGCGCCCCGGTGATGGCGCCCACGGCGCCGCTTCTGCCGGAGTGGTTCACGGCGGTAATGAGGGCGGAATCGAAGTTCCCGTCGTTGACAAGAATGGCGTACACCGCCCCGGCCAGAACCTGCGCGGCGGTCTCGCAGCCCAGACGCTCCATGATCTGCACAGGCGGCGTTGCCCGGTCGTCGGCCAGGGAGGCGGCAAGGGTAATCTGGCTGCTGACCTCAAAGGCCTGGCTGTACCGGTGGCCGAACTGCTCCCGGACGGCTTTGGCAGCGTCCAGCGCTGCCTTGCGGAAAGAAGTGTCCGTATCCCGGATCATGAGGCTTACCATATGGGTCAGAGCCGCGCCGCTTAAGAACGCGGTGGCGCCCCCGTGGGTCAGGGCCACGGCCTCGGCACCCAGCAGGTTCAGTTCCTCCTGGGACATGCGCACGAGCCTCCGAAACATTCCCACCGCCAGAGCAGTGGTGATGCCGGTAGCGGAGGAGGCAGTGTTTTCCGGCTCCGTCAGGGTGCCGAGGGTGGGCTTTGACAGGGTATCCAGCATCCGGGTGTCCATGCACCGGTGGCGGCACAGCTCCGGCTGGTTCATGAGCCAGCAGTAGGTTTTCCGGGGTCTGCCCCAGGGCCGCTGGGACAGGGCCCACTCCCGGCTGGAAAGGCCGATATAGTTGACCAGGGGGGCCATTTTTCCCCGCATCTGCCCCCGGGTCATGGCAAGGAGCAGGCCGTTGCAGGCAAAGGCCGCCAGCTGGGTATAGGAGGAAATTTCCGCGTAGCCGTTTACCAGGTCGTAGCCCTGCAGACCGCCGGGGCCGTAGTCCTCCTGGATCTGGGAAAGGCTCTGCCTGTCCACGGTGCAGCCCATGGCGTCGCCCACCGCGAGACCCAGAAGCAGTCCGCGAATGTGCTTCCGTTGCGAGCGCATACCGATCCCCTCCTTGTTGCTGTTTTTACCCATTATAGCCCGAAAAGGAATAGAATGCAAGGAAAATCACGTTTCAATTGACAATGGACAATGGACAATTCAGGAATCCCTTCGGGATGATTTAAATGGAATACATCCGTGGGAAACCAATAACAGGTACAGGCTGTCGGCTTTCGCAAGCAGACCGTGAAATTGGTATTTGTCGGGCAGTTAAGGCACAGGGGTGGTTAGACGCCTTGCCCCCCGCGTTTACGAGGGGGGTGGTACCAGTGCGCACACTGGTACCGGGGGGAGTGCGTCACCCGCATCCCTTTCACAAAAAGTGTGAAGAATGGAACTGTAAACACAGAAAGATCAATTATTTGACGCTTTCGGAAATTCGTACTCCCCCCGTCCCTGCGCTAGCGCAGGGACACCCCCCTCACAAGTGCGGGGGGCAAGGCCGCGTACCGCATCCACCCGCTCACCATTCATCAAACAGCCCGCCAAATACCAATTTGTCTGCCTGCTGCGTTAACCCGATAAGCACATTATCTTATATCTTATATCTCATATCCTGCATCACCCTCCCAGGCACTCGGGGTGGGGGGTGTAGCCGGCGCTTACCGCTTCCTCGTAGGTGTCGAAAACCACCTGGTTTCGCTGGGAGGGGAGGCTGTCACAGCTGGGGGCGTGGAGGATATGGCTGTTTACGTTGCCGATATAGTGCTCTTCCGCCCGGCTGGCAAAGTCGGCGTACTCCGGGTTCTGCTCTGCCTTCTCCCAGGTAAATACCACATCCTCCCCGTCGCAATCCGCCCGGACGGTGCCCAGGGTGTCCGTGCGGAACACCGTCACCCCCGCGTCCCGGAGGCGGGACATGGCCTCCACATGGGGGTGGCCGTAGTCGTTCCCCGCGCCGCAGGAAACAATAGCGTATTCCGGCTCCACCGCGTAGAGAAACCGATAACCGGTGGCATCGCTGCTGCCGTGGTGGCCCGCTTTCAGCACCTGGGCCTTTACCTCCGTGCCCGCGTCCAGAAGGTCATATTCAGCCGGGGTTTCCATGTCCCCGGTAAAGAGAAAGCTTACCCCGCCGCAGTCCGCCCGGAGCACGATGGAGGTGTTGTTCACCTCCGGGTAGCTTTCCAGGGGGCCCAGGACGGTAAGCAAGGTGCTGCCCAGGGTGATCGTGTCCCCGGGGGCGGGGATGGTCACCTCCAGCCCCTGCTGGTCGGCATAACGGAGAAAATTGTCAAACCAGGAAGCGGCATAGGTCCGGGTGGGGGCGTAAACCGCCTCCGTGGGGAACACCGCGAGAACCGCAGGCAGGCCGCCGCCGTGGTCCGAGTGGGGATGGGTGCACACCACCGCTTTCAGCTCCTGTACTCCCTGTTTTTCCAGGAAGGACACAAGCAGGCTGCTGTTTTCCCGCTCGCCCCCGTCAATGAGCAGATACTCCCCCTCCGATTCCAAAAGGGCGCTGTCCCCCTGGCCCACATCGATGTAGTATACCGTGAGCTCGGCGGAGGACCCGGTTGTCTGAGCCGCCGCTTCGGCAGTCTGGGCCGGGGCGGTGGTGGGCTGGGGTTCCTGGAGGGTACACCCCGCAAGAAGCGCCAGGGCCAGCAGCACCGGCACCAGCCGGGAAAGGAGATTCTTTGGTTTCATAGATAAGTCCTCCTGGCCGGCAGTGCCGGCGGACAAGTCGTGACGAACGTGGTCTGTGATCGTTCTGCCTTTGGGCACCGCTCGGTATCGTTTTGTGTGTGTAGGCTGTCAAGTGGTGGCCGGCAGTGCCGGCGGACAAGTCGTGACGAACATGGTCTGTGATCGTTCTGCCTTTGGGCACCGCTCGGTATCGTTCCGTGGTGCAGTAAATTGGAATTTGCAGAGGAAAGACCGGGCATCGAAGAACACTGTCATTTAAGAACCAGTCCGCTTTCCTGGTGTG
The DNA here is from genome assembly GCA_016302405.1 of Oscillospiraceae bacterium. GTDB lineage: Bacteria > Bacillota > Clostridia > Oscillospirales > Oscillospiraceae > Faecousia. The sequence goes on along the minus strand of JAEDNR010000016.1, from coordinate 10,807 downwards.
GGAATCTCCATCGACTTTCAGTCTGCTTTTCGTCTTACCTCGTAGGGGCGCTCATTGAGCGCCCGCGGAAATGTTCCAATTTTGTAACAAATATCCGGTAAAAGGAACCTTTTCGCCGATAGAAATCTGGATAACAGAAATTTCTCTGCCGGGCGCTCAATGAGCGCCCCTACGGCGTATGACGTTCTTGGCCCCGGAATTCGATGGAGATTGCCACGCCAGTGTGATCACTGGCTCGCAATGACCAGGAATTCGATAGCCCGACAAATTCCAATTTAACGTTCAGCTTATTAAAACCGATAATCTGTATCCCAATTTGCCAGCGTGCTTACGAAAGCCGATAGCTAAATTGTCAATTGTCCATTGTCAATTGTCAATTTCCTTCCCCCGGGCGGCGGCAAGGAGAACCTCCCGGGTATTGGGGAGGGTCTCGTCCACCACCTGGGCAAGAAGCCAATTCAGGCACTGCCCGATGGCTTTCCCGGAATAGCCCAGCTCCATCAGGTCATTTCCGTTCACCGCCAGGTCTTTCAGCGTGGGCAGGGCCGCTTCCGCGTCCAGCTGCCGAAGCATTTCCCACACCTGGGAAAACACGGGATTTCCCGCGTCCTCCCCGGTGCCCTTGCTCCCCATGTCCGCCTCCTGGAGCTGCAGAAGCTTTTCTGTCAGTCGTAAACCCAGGCGGCTGACTGTGCGGCGCAGGGCCTTCCGCTCCGTCTGGAGGGGGGTCATGTGGTTTTGAATGAGCAGCACCACCTGCTCCCGCAGGACGTTGGGCGCGGTGAGATGCCGGAGGATCCTGTCCGCCATCCGGGCGCTTTCCCCCGCGTGGCCGTAGAAATGGCCCCGGCCTGTCTCGTCCCGGGTAAAGGTGGGCACCTTGCCCACATCGTGCAGCAGCGCCGCCCACCTGAGTGTCAGGTCCTGCGGCACCGCCGCCACCACGTGGCTGATGTGGGTGTACAGGTCGTAGGCGTGGTGGGGCGAGTGCTGGTCAAACGCTACCGTGGGGGCAAGCTCCGGCACCGCCCGGGTGAGAATGGGGGCAAAAAGGGCCATGGCCTCCGCCGTCAGCAGCGGCAGAATCCCGTTCAGCTCGGTGTAGACCCGCTCCCGGGACAGGCCGTCCAGCAGCGGCGACAGAGACAGCATGGCTTTCAGGGTGTTTTCCTCCGGGGTCAGGCCAAAGCGCAGGGAAAACCGCACCCCCCGGAGGATCCGCAGGGCATCCTCCCGGAACCGGGTGTCCGGATCCCCCACCGCCCGGAGGATTTTCTTTTCCAGGTCCTCCCGGCCCCCGAAGGGGTCGCGGTACCCGGTGCTTTCCGACCAGGCAACAGCGTTCACCGTAAAGTCCCGGCGGGAAAGGTCCTCCCGGATGTCATTCACAAAGGCCACCCGGTCCGGATGGCGGCTGTCCGAATAGGCCCCGTCCCGGCGAAACGTGGTGATCTCCACCACCCCACCGGAGGTAATAACCCCGATGGTGCCGTGCTTTTTTCCGGCAGTAACCAGACTGTACCCGGCAAAGACCGCCTCCGTTTCCTCCGGCATGGCGTCGGTGCACAGGTCGTAGTCGTGGGGCACCAGGCCCAAAAGGCTGTCACGGACACAGCCCCCCACGGCCCAGGCCTGAAAGCCGGACAAGCGGAGGGCCGTCATGCATTCGTTTACATAATACGGAATTTCCATAGGCTCACGATTCCTTGCTTTCCCCGGGCCGAACGGTCAGCAGCACACTGAGCAGCCAGCCGGCGCCGCACAGGTGCAGCATCGGGTACTCCCCCCGGGCAGCCGCGGCAACGCAGCAGAAAATGCCCAGGGTGCCCAGGGCAAGGCGCTGGCGGCGGCCCCCCAGGCCCACGGTCAGGGCGGTTTCATAATAGGAAAACAGGGACAAGCACAGCCCCGCCCCCAGGGCATGGAGATAGTCCGCCATCTGAGGATTGCCGCTCCAGGCCCGGTAGCGGGTGACCACATGGACGAAGAAGAAAACGGCAGCCCCGGCGTAGCACCCAAAGGGCACGGGCTTTTCCAGAAAGCGGAACACGGCGGCAGTCAGCAGGCACGCCGCGGCCAGGACAGAAAGGATCCGGTGCAGCCGCAGCAGGGTGGCGATGCCGTTATTTTCCGGCATAAGCAGGGTGCTGAACACCCCCAGGGCCATGACGGCGGTGCCCAGGGCCTGGGGGACAGACCGTCCGGTTTCGTCCGGGGCCTTGTTGTCCTCCCGAAAGGTCACCGCCGCCAGTACGGCGGTAAGGACGGCGGCACCGGTCACCACCCACAGGGCAACGGCAGCCGGATGCCCGGGGGTAAGCAGGCCCTTTTCGTCCATTCCCAGGGCGTAGAGCAGGAAGCGGCACCCCGCCCCCACCAGCCCCAGGGAAAGCGCAAGGAGGGGATATAGTTTTCGTGACAGATTCTCATTCATAAGCTACCTCGTGTATGGAATTGACAATGGACAATGGACAATTGACAATTGCGGTGCCGCTTTGGGGCGGATTTTGAGAAATGGTGGTTAGACGCCTGCGCAGCATAACTGTCAACGACCAACAATACTCGCCGCAGCCATCATAATCCCCGCCAGAATGGGCTGGTGGAGAAGGTAAATTGCCAGGGAGTGCCGGCCGCAGAGGGTGAAAAACCGCACAATGGGATTTTCGGCATTGACCTTGGGAAGCCGGGTGGTTTTCTCCCGGTAAACCGTTCTTCCCACCGCCGCCCCCAGGAGGAAGAATCCCAGATTGGGAAGCAGGGGGAAATAGTCCGAGGAGGCGAAGCCCTCCGGCACGAAGCCCAGCACCGTAAGCCAGGGAAAACTGAAAAGCTGTCCCCGGAGCCAGAGCCCGGCAGCGGTGAACACTGCGCCCAGTGCGGCAAGAGCCCATGTGGGAAGCTTTTTAAAAAGTCCCCACAGGAGCATGCACACGCCCAGGCAGTGAAGCACCCCGAAGTAGATAATAATTTCTTTCCCGGCAAAGCCCAGAAGATACATTCCCAGGGTAACCACCGTGCAGACCATGCCGCAGGCGAAGACCACAAGCCCCCGCCGGGTGTGACCGCTTCCCAGAGTGGCGCAGGTGCCGGACAGCAGGAGAAACAGCACCCCGCCCCAGTCCTTTATAAAGGCAAACCACTTGGGGTACGCCATCGGAACCAGGGCGTACAGCTCCACCAGATCATAGACAAAGTGGACAATGACCATGCCCAGGATGCACACCCCCCGCAGGGCGTCCAGCTCCCAGATTCGCTTTTTCACGGCTGCTGCTCCTGAGCGGCATTGGCTTCCTCCTCCAGCACCCGGTAGGCAACCTTGCCAACCAAGGTCTTGGGAAGCTCGGTGCGGAATTCCAGCTCCCGGGGCATGGCGTACTTGGCGATGCGATGGGAGCAGTAATCAAGGATCTCCTGCTTCAGCTCCTCCGTAGGCTCCACACCGGGCATGGGCACCACGTAGGCCTTCACCCGCTGGACCCGGTAGGGGTCCTTTACACCGATGACGCAGGACAGCAGCACCTTTTCGTGGCCGTCAATGATGTTTTCCAGCTGGGAGGGGTAGACGTTGTAGCCGGAGGTAATGATCATCCGCTTGATCCGCTGGCGGAAGTACACAAAGCCGTCCTGGTCCATGTGGCCCAGGTCGCCGGTATGCAGCCAGATCCGGTTGTCATAATGCCGCCGGAGGGCCTGGCGGGTCTCCTTCAGGTTATCCATGTACCCCAGCATGACGGTGGGGCCGGAGACGCAGATTTCGCCCTCGATATTGGGGCCCACCTCGTCCACGGTGCCGGGGGTGACGATTTTATAATAGGTATCCGGGAAGGGCACGCCGATGGACCCGGCCCGGGCGTAGTCCTTGGGGGTCAGGCAGGAGGCGGTGACGCACTCGGTGGTGCCGTAGCCCTCCCGGATCTGCTCGGAGCAGCCGTGCTCGTGGAGGAAGGCATCCACCTTTTTCTTAAGCTCCGGACTCAGGCTGTCGCCGCCGGAGAAGATACCCTTGAGAAAGCTCAGGTCAACACCCTCCAGGTTCTCCGCCCGGAGCAGGGCCTCAAACAAGGTGGGCACGCCGGGGATCAGGTTAGGCTTTTCCTTTACCAGCACCTCGGCATAGGTCTTTACGCTGAACTGGGGCACCAGGATACAGGTGGCGCCGCCAATGAGGGCGGTATGGATACCGATGCCCAGACCGAAGCCGTGGAAAACCGGCATGACGGAGAGCATCTTCATCCCCGCGATGCTTCCAAAGCCGGAGGCCGCGATGGTCTGCAGGCCCAGGGCGTTAAAGTTCATGTTGGAGAGCATAATACCCTTGGTGGTGCCGGTGGTGCCGCCGGAGTACAAAATGGCGGCGCACTCCCGGCAGTTGCCGTCATCCGGGGGAAGCACCTCGTTTTTCCCCGCCGTCACCATGTCGTACCAGAGTGTGTAGCCCTCCTTGGGAAGCTTCTTTACGGCTCTGGCCCCCTTGGTCAGGGGGTACAGGGCGCTTAAAGGGAAGGGCAGCTCGTCGGCGATTTTGGCAATGAGGATGGTGCAGGGGTTTTCCAGTTCGGGGAGAATTTCCGCAACCTTATAATAGAACTGGTCCAATGTCAGGATGGCCTTGGACTTAGAGAAATTCAGGTAAAAGGCGATCTCCTTGGCGGCGGACAGCGGGTGAATCATATTGGGGATAGCCCCGATACGGTTCAGGGCATAGAAGCAGTCCAGCGCCTGGGGGGTGTTTGCCATGCAGATGGTCACCTTGTCCCCCTTGCGGATGCCCATGTGGATAAGACCCTTGGCGGCGGCGTCGATACGGCGCATAAAGGAAGCGTAGCTGGTTTCCTTGCCGTAGAACACATAGGCGGGGGTTTTGGGATACTTTTTCGCGGTGTCCGCCACGAGCTGGTACATGGTTTCCTGGGGATAATCCAGGGATACGGGAGTATTGCCGTAGTAGCGCAGCCACGGCGCGGAAGCAGACAGGCCCATAATTCTTCTTTTCCTTTCTGTAAAGCCCAGCCCAAAACGCCGGGGAGCAAGAATACCGTGCTATTATACCAACTCGGAAGTTTAATTTCCACCCTTTTTCTGAAAAAATCCCCGGGGAAGCATTTTTCTTCTTGTATTGCGGCGGCGCGGAGGGTATAATGGGGGAAAGTTTAAGAAATTCCTGACGAGTCAGACGCAGCCGGGAAACATCCGGTAAAGAATCGTTTAGCGGAGCACCCCTTGGCTCTCCCTATGGGAGAGCTGTCACGCCATAGGCGTGACTGAGAGGGGAAATGCTCTGCGAAAACCCTCTCCGTCCCGGCGTTCCGCCGGGCCACCTCTCCCAAAGGGAGAGGCATGGGCGCTTCGCGCCAGTGCGCTAAACGATCACAACGGAATTGCTACAGAAATATTTTTTGAATGGGAGGCCTTCTTCATGCTCTTGACTTTGATCACGGTGCTGGCGGCGCTGGGCGCCGTGGGTATCTGCCTGGGAACCGGTGCCTTTGCCGCCTTACGGTGGCTGTGGGTGCTGCCGGTGAGCTTTGCCGGACTGTGGCTTGCGCTGCTTCTCGCGGCCTTTGCCGTTCTCTGGCTGGTGTGCCGCCGGATTGACAAAACCGTCCCCCAGGAGCACGACGACCCCGCCTTCCGCCGGTTTGTGGGGGTCTACATCGATGCCGTCATCGCTTTAACCATGCGCCTGCATGTTTCCGGGACGGAAAAACTCCCAAAGTCCGGCCGGTTCCTGCTGGTGTGCAACCACCTGTGCGACCTGGATCCCCCGGTGCTGCTGAAGGCCTTCCCCAATAGCCAGCTTGCCTTTATTTCCAAGTGGGAAAACTCCCGCATGCCCCTGATCGGACAGATTATGCACCGGCTTCTGTGCCAGATGATCAACCGGGAGAATGACCGGGAGGCCCTGAAAACCATCCTGAAATGCATCCAGCTTATCAAGGAGGACGAGGTAAGCATCGCCGTGTTCCCCGAGGGCTACACCAGCGTGGACGGCAAGCTCCACCACTTCCGCAGCGGCGTGTTCAAGATCGCCCTGAAAACCGGGGTGCCCATTGTGGTGTGCACCATCCAGGGCACCAACCGGGTATTCAGCGGCCTGGACCCCTTTACCCTTTCCTCCATCCATCTGGGGGCCCGGGTGGACCTGCACCTGGTGGATGTGCTGAGCCCGGAGAGCTACCGGGGAAAAACCGCTGTGGAAATAGGCGAGCAGGTGTTCAATATCATGCTCCAGGACCTTGGTCCTGCCTACGCCCCGGCGGAATAAAAGCCTTGCTTTTTCCGGAATTTTCCGTATAATTAGAAAATGCTTAGCTTAACGCCGGAAACTGACAAATTGGAATTTGTCGGACCGGCGGGCACGGTATCGAATTTCCTGTCATTGCGAGCCAGTGATCACACTGGCGTGGCAATCTCCATCGAATTCCGGGGCCAAGAACGTCATACGCCGTAGGGGCGCTCATTGAGCGCCCGGCAGAGAAATTTCTGTTATCCAGATTTCTATCGGCGAAAAGGTTCCTTTTACCGGATATTTGTTACAAAATTGGAACATTTCCGCGGGCGCTCAATGAGCGCCCCTACGAGGTAAGACGAAAAGCAGACTGAAAGTCGATGGAGATTCCCACACCAGGAAAGCGGACTGGTTCGGAATGACAGTGTTGTTCGGGGCGTGCGCTCACCTCTGCAAATTCCAATTTGTCGGGCAGCTGCGTGAAACGGATACGCACATTCCATTTTCAATTTGAAATAAAACCTATCAACGGAGGAAATAAAATGAAAAACAGCGAAAAGACACTGGATATGATCGTCACGCTCTGCAAGAACCGGGGCTATGTCTACGCCGGTTCCGAGATCTACGGCGGTCTTGCCAACGCCTGGGACTACGGCCCCCTGGGCGTGGAGTTCAAGAACAACGTGAAAAAAGCCTGGCTCAAGAAGTTCGTCCAGGAATCCGACTACAACGTGGGCCTGGATGCCGCCATCCTCATGAACCCCACCACCTGGGTCACCACCGGCCATGTGGGCAACTTCTCCGACCCTCTGGTTGACTGCAAGGGCTGCGGCGCCCGGCAGCGGGCGGACAAGCTGATTGAAGGATCCGAGTCTGGCCACGGTGTCAACGTGGACGCCATGAGCTTTGAGGAAATGGACGCCTTTATCGCGGGGCACGAGGATGTGGTCTGCCCCAACTGCGGCAAGCACCACTTCACCCCCATCCGCAAGTTTAACCTGATGTTCAAGACCAAAATCGGCGTCACCGAGGACTCCTCCTCCGATGTGTACCTGCGGCCCGAGACCGCCCAGGGCATCTTCGTAAACTTCGCCAATATCCAGCGCACCACCCGGAAGAAGCTGCCCTTCGGCGTGTGCCAGGTGGGCAAGGCCTTCCGCAACGAGATCACCCCCGGCAACTTCACCTTCCGCACCCGGGAATTTGAGCAGATGGAGTGCGAGTTCTTCTGCCAGCCCGGCACCGATCTTGAATGGTTCGCCTACTGGAAGGACTTCTGCAAAAACTGGCTGATTTCCCTGGGCATCAAGGAGGACTCCCTCCGGCTGCGGGATCACGAGCCCGCCGAGCTTGCCTTCTACTCCCGGGCCACCACGGATATCGAGTACCAGTTCCCCTTCGGCGGCGGCTGGGGCGAGCTGTGGGGCATCGCCGACCGGACGAACTATGACCTGGGCCGCCACCAGGAGGCCAGCGGCAAGAGCCTTGAATATTACGACCAGGAAAAGAACGAGCACTACATCCCCTACGTCATCGAGCCCAGCCTGGGCTGTGATCGGGTGGCCCTGGCATTCCTGTGCGAAGCCTACGACGAGGAAGTGGTGGGCCAGGACAAGAAGGGCAACCCCGATGTGCGCACCGTGCTCCGGCTGCACCCGGCTCTCGCTCCTTTCAAGGCCGCCGTGCTGCCCCTTTCCAAGAAGCTCAGCCCCAAGGCCGAGGAAATCTACCGGGAGCTGCGCCGCGACTTCATGGTGGACTTTGACGACACGGGCTCCATCGGCAAGCGCTACCGCCGGGAGGACGAGATCGGCACCCCCCTGTGCGTCACCGTGGACTTCCAGACCGTGGGCGACGAGAATAGCCCCGCGGACAACTGCGTCACCGTTCGGGACCGGGACACCATGGAGCAGGTCCGCATCCCCATTTCCGAGCTGAAAAGCTATATCGCCAAGAAGTGCGAGTTCTGATTTCCTGCGGATGTTCTCCCGCCCGGGTTTCCCCCGGGCGGGATTTTTCATGCTGTGGGTTATCAACGGCAGGAAAATTGGAATTTGTCGGCAGGGCCGACAGCCAAGTCGTGACGAGCGTGATCTGTAATCGTTCCCACCCTGACCCGCTCGGTATCGTTCTGTGGTACGCAAATTTGGAATTTGCAGAGGGAAGCCAGGGCGTCGTACAACATTGTCATTCCGAACCAGTCCGCTTTCCTGGTGTGGGAATCTCCTGAATAGAAGAATGCGTTATCAGTGAGGTACGCGGCAAGGGCTCCCTTGTGTAAAGGGAGCTGTCGCGAAGCGACTGAGGGATTGTGCAGTAAAATGTTTTAAATTGACAATAAATCGGCGAAAAGGGACAACAAAGGACACTGTCCGTTCTGATGATGGGTAGACAGGAAAGTCCACCGTTACAACCCCTCAGTCAGCTTCGCTGACAGCTCCCCTTACACAGGGGAGCCCTTGCCGTGTTCCGCATCGATACCGCACACCACTGGACAAACAGCCCTACAAATTCCAATTTGTATGCTTGCTGAGTAAACCGATAAGCACATAATAATTTAATAATTTGGGGGGAGACAAGCGGGAAAAAGTATGATATACTATATTGACTTCTACCCTTTGCATACAAGGAGGCGTTTCCTTTGAAATATCTGCGCGGATACCTGGCCGCCGCCATTTTCGGCGCCATCACCTGGATCCTTACGCGCTACGGCGAAAAATTTTCCGCCCTTGTAGATATGATTTACCCCTATGTCATCCGCACCCTGCAGAATACCCTGGCCCAGTGGAGCTCCCAGGTGGACTTCTGCCTGTGGCAGCTGCTGGCGGTGGTGCTGGGCGTGCTGGTGCTGGCCAGCATCGTGCTGATGATTATTCTCAAGTGGAACCCCGTTTCCTGGTTCGGCTGGGTGCTGGCCGCGGGCTGCGGCATCTATATGCTCCACACTCTGGTTTTCGGCCTGAACTACTACGCGGGCGACCTGTCCGACGACATCCGTATGGAGTCTTCCGCCTACACCCTCAGCGAGCTCGCCGAGGCCACGGAATACTACCGGGACAAGGCAAACGAGCTTGCCCTCCGGGTTCCCCGGGACAGCGCCGGAAATGTCAGCTTCGACAGCTTTGAGAACCTGGCGGCTTCTGCCGGGGAGGGTTTCCGGTACCTGACCTACCAGCGCAATTTCTCCGTCTTTGCCGGTTCCACCCTGCCCGTCAAGAAGCTGGGCTGGGCGGACATGTACACCTCCATGGGTATCACCGGGGTCACCATGGGCCTGACCGGTGAGGCGGCGGTGAATCCCCAGGTTCCCGACGTGTGCCTGCCCTTTACCATGTGTCACGAGATGGCCCACCGGATGTGCATTGCCTCGGAGCGGGACGCCAATTTCGCCGCGTTCCTGGCTGCCAGCGTGAACGAGGACGTTCAGTTCCAGTACTCGGCCTACTTCATGGCCTACCGGTACTGCTACAGCGCCCTGGCAAGCGTCAACTCCCAGTCCGCTTCCGCCGCTGCCGCCCGGGTCCTTGCCGGTGTCAGCGAAATCCTGCAGCGGGACCTGACCGCCTACAACACCTTCTTCCAGTCCAAGCGCAGCGCCGCCGCCACCAAGGTTGCGGACACCGCCAACGACGCCTACCTGAAAGCCAGCGGCGAATCCGCGGGCCTTGCCTCCTACGGCCAGGTCTGCGACCTGCTGGTAGCGTGGCACATCCAGGAGGTGGTCATCCCCTCCCTGGCCGTGGAGCAGAACCCCTTTGACCCCTACGACGAGAGCATGGTGGATTTAACCGGCATCGTAAATGCCAAATAAGGAGGCAGCCATGGACGAAATGCGCCAGGCCCTGGACTTAGGGCTCCCGGAGCTGGGCCTTGACCTGCCGGAAAAGAGGCGGGATACCCTTTGCCGGTTTGGCCGCGCCGTTGTGGAGCAGAACCGGGTCATGAACCTTACCGCCATTACGGAGCCATCCCAGGTGGCTAACCTTCATCTGCTGGACAGCCTGACCGTGCTGCTGTGCCAGGACCTTTCCGGAAAAACCGTTATCGATGTGGGCTGCGGCGCCGGATTTCCCGGGGTGCCCGCGGCAATTGCCTGCCCGGAAATGAAGCTTACCCTGCTTGACAGCCTGGGAAAAAGGATGCACTGGCTGGAAACGGTCCTGCCGGAGCTGGAGGTGAACGCCGAATGCGTCACCGCCAGAGCCGAGGAGGAGGCCTTCCGCCGCCGGGAAAGCTATGACTGCGCCGTGAGCCGGGCGGTGGCCAGGCTCAATATCCTGCTGGAGCTCACCGCCCCCTTTGTAAAGGTGGGAGGTACGGTTCTTGCCATGAAGGGCGACCGGGCGGGGGAGGAATTGGAGCAGGCCCGGAACGCCGTCAGGAAGCTGGGGCTTGCCTTCGCGGAAGCGAAAACCTTCCCCGTGGCGGGGACAAGCCACACCGTCCTGGTCTTTCGCAAGGTTTCCCCCACACCCCCGGGCTACCCCCGGCGCTACGCTAAAATCAAACAGAATCCGCTGTAACGAAGGGGCTGTCTCACTAAGGAAAGGTTTCGTCAAATAGCACAAAGAAAAAGAA
>JAEDNR010000105.1 GCA_016302405.1 Oscillospiraceae bacterium | reverse complement strand
CCCTTTTATTTGGCTTCGGCATCGATCTGCTGGTGGGGGATCCCCACGGCATTCCTCACCCGGTGGTGGGGATCGGGAAACTGATCTCCTTTTTGGAAAAGGGACTGCGGCGGCTGTTCCCCGAAACCGACGGAGGGGAAATCGCCGCGGGCGGAGTGCTTTGGGTACTGGTGGCAGTGATCTGCACAGCCCTTCCTGCCGGAATCCTGTTCCTTTGCCATAGGATCAGCCCCTGGCTTCGGCTGACGGTGGAGAGCATCATGTGCTGGCAGATTCTCGCAACCAAAGCCCTGAAAGACGAGTCCATGAAAGTCTATACGGCCCTGGAAAGCGGAGATTTGGAAGAATCCCGCCACGCGGTTTCTATGATCGTGGGAAGAGATACCGCCCGGCTGGATGACGCCGGGGTGACCCGGGCCGCTGTGGAGACCGTGGCGGAAAATACTTCGGATGGGGTGGTTGCCCCCATGCTCTTTCTGGCTCTGGGCGGCGCGCCCCTGGGCTTCTTTTACAAGGCCGTCAATACCATGGACTCCATGCTGGGCTATGTGGAGCCGCCCTACAAGAATATCGGCCTGGTTCCGGCAAAGATGGACGATATTGCCAATTTTATCCCCTCCCGCCTGTCGGCGCTGCTGATGCTCGCGGCGGGGTTCCTGCTGGGATTGGATGCGAAAAACGGCTGGCGGATTTTCCGGCGGGATCGCTTCAACCACGCAAGCCCCAACTCCGCCCAGACCGAGTCCGTCTGTGCGGGGCTTCTGGGCGTGCGATTGGCTGGGGATGCCTGGTATCACGGCGTGCTGCACAGGAAGCAATACATCGGCGACGGGAATCGGGAGATCACCCACCGGGATATTCCGCTGACCTGCCGGCTGATGTATCTGACCGCGTTTTTGAACCTGCTCCTTTGCGTATTTGTCAAATTGCTGATGATTCTTTGAGGAAGCCGCTATGCTGTATCACACCCAAAATCCCCACGGGGGAGATGTTTATGATGGAGAAATTCGGCTGGATTTCTCCGCAAATACCAACCCTTACGGCACGCCCCAGGGCGTTCTGGATGCCATGTCCGCAGTTCTGACCCGGGTGCATCAGTACCCCGATCCCTACTGCCGGGAGCTGGTGAAGGCCGTCTCGGAATTTGAAGCCGTTCCCAAAGACTGGATTCTCTGCGGCAGCGGCGCGGCGGAGCTGATCTATTCCTATTGTGAAGCCCTGCGGCCTCAGCACGCCATGGAGCTGGCCCCCACATTTTCGGAGTATGCTCTGGCGCTGGAACGGGTAGGCTGCCAGGTGGAGCGGTATCCCCTGAAAAAGGAGAATTATTTTTCTCTGACAGAGGATTTTCTTCCGGTGCTGGAATGCAGCTGTCCGGATGTACTGTTCCTCTGCAATCCCAACAACCCCACCGGTCAGCTGATTGACCTGCCACTGCTGGAGAAGATCCTGAACCTGTGTGACAGGCAGGGAACTGCCCTGTTTGTGGACGAGTGCTTTCTGGATTTGTCCGATGACGGCGTCAGTCTGAAATCCCACCTGGGGGAGCATCCCAATCTTTTCATTCTGAAGGCGTTCACCAAGAGCTATGGCATGGCGGGGGTGCGGCTGGGCTATTGCCTGTGCGCCGATGGACAACTGCTTCAGAAAATGTCCCATACCGTACAGCCCTGGAACGTGTCCACCCTTGCCCAGGCGGCGGGGATAGCGGCGCTCCAGGAACGTGTATTTTTGCAGAAAACCAGGGCGCTGATTCTTGTTGAGCGGCAATGGCTGCAAAGTCAGCTGGAAGCACTGGGCTTCTGGGTCTGCCCCTCCAGGGCAAATTACCTGCTGTTTCATGCAAGGGAAGATTTGTGTGGGCGGTTAAGAGAGCAGGGAATCGCCATCCGCAGCTGTCACAACTACCATGGCCTTGGCGTGGGATGGTATCGGATCGCGGTGCGGCTCCATGAGGAAAATGAACGCCTGATTGAGGCAGTGAAAGAGGTGTGCGTATGGCAAAGAATATCATGATCCAGGGTACCATGTCCAATGCGGGAAAAAGCCTGCTGTGTGCCGGGCTGTGCCGCATTCTCAGGCAGGACGGCTATCGGGTGGCGCCCTTCAAGAGCCAGAACATGGCACTGAACTCCTTCATCACCAAAGACGGCGGCGAGATGGGCCGGGCTCAGGTGGTTCAGGCGGAAGCCGCCGGAATTGAACCGGATGTGCGGATGAATCCCATTCTTTTGAAGCCCACCACCGATGTAGGCAGTCAGGTGATTGTGGCTGGGCAGGTTCAGGGTAATATGCGGGCCATGGAGTATTACCGCAGAAAGCCGGAATACATCCCCGCCATTCTGGAAGCGTACAACAGCCTGGCCTCCGAATACGACATCATCGTCATCGAAGGCGCAGGAAGCCCGGCGGAAATCAACCTGAAGCAGGAAGACATCGTGAATATGGGCCTTGCCAAGCTGGTGGATGCCCCGGTGCTGCTGGTGGGTGATATTGACCGGGGCGGTGTCTTTGCCCAGCTCTATGGAACCGTGGCCCTGCTGGAAGAGGACGAACGCAAGCGAATCAAGGGTACCATCGTGAACAAATTCCGGGGTGACCGCTCCATCCTGGAGCCGGGCATCCGAATCCTGGAGGAGCTCTGCGGTGTTCCGGTAGCGGGGGTCATTCCCTATACCCATGTGGACATTGACGATGAGGACAGTCTCACCGAGCGGTTTGCCAGAACCACGGAGCGTAAGCTCCTGGACATTGCGGTGATCCGCCTTCCGCGGATTTCCAACTTCACGGATTTTACTCCCTTTGAGCGGTACGCCAATGTATCGCTGCGCTATGTGGAGCGGGTTGCGGACCTGCACAGCCCGGATATGATCCTGATTCCCGGCACGAAAAGCACCATTGCCGACCTGAAATGGCTTCGCCAATCCGGTCTGGAGGCGGCGGTTCTGAAAGCGGCCTCGGCGGGCACGCTGGCATTCGGCATCTGCGGCGGCTACCAGATGCTGGGCCGCACGGTTTCTGATCCGGATCAGGTGGAGGCTGCCGGAACCACCGAAATTCAGGGCCTGGGGCTGCTGGATATGGACACGGTTTTCCGGGGAGAAAAGGTGCAGACCCAGGTGGCCGGAACCTTTGACGGCGTGACCGGAATGCTGTCCGGCTTAAACGGTATGTCCTATACCGGCTATGAAATCCACATGGGCCGCAGCCAGGAAAACCTGCCTCCCTTACAGGGACGTGGGAACGTTTACGGCAGCTACATCCACGGCATTTTTGACGCGCCCGGTGTGAGCGATCAGATTCTCCGTGCCATTTGCACCAAAAAGGGTCTGGACTTTGCCGCATTAGGAACCTTTGACCTGCAGGAATATAAGGGGCGTCAATATGATCTGCTGGCAGATGTTGTCCGGGGCGGGCTGGATATGGAGCTTATCTACCGCATCATCAACCGGGAAGTATAAATTGAGAGGGACGGAAACCCATGAAACAAAACGATCATAGCTTTTTCCAGAACCGGGAGTGCAAGTATTTTCCCTGCCACAAAGGATCAGCGGAAGATTTTAGCTGCCTGTTCTGCTACTGCCCTCTGTACACGCTGGGTGACCGGTGCGGCGGAAAATTCCGTTATACAAGTAAGGGAATCAAGGACTGTACCAACTGTCTGATTCCCCACAGCCCCGGCGGTTATACCTATGTTCTGTCAAAAATCCCGGAGATTTTGGAACTGGCGAAGCAGAACCGCCATGGCGAATAAGCATATGGCAGAGATTCTTTGTATTATAGATGGCATGACGGATCCTGGGTTCTGTGCTGCGGATTATCCGCACCTTGCTTCCATGCGGCTGATGGGCTATCAGGATAACACATTGGGCGGCGAACCGGAAACGTTGAATTGCGTCCTTCATCTTCTCGGTGTCACCCATGTTCCCAAGCACCTGCGAGGCTATATCGAAGCGTTGGGAAGCGGAATATCCGTATGCCCGGACGACTTGATTCTGCGGGGAAGCTGGTATCATCTGGACGAAACGGGCAGATTTTCCGCGCCGTGTGACGCGCCGGAAGAACTGCGGAATCCGACTTTTCGCTATTATTATCTGGGACAATATAAAAGCCTGCTGGTGTTTCCGCATATGGCAGACAGAATCAGCCTGATATCTACCTGCCTGCCAAGCAGCTGCGTTTCCCGAAAAGCGGCGGATCTGGTGCCGGTTGGCTCTGATATCCTGAAGCGTGTTTTCCTGCAATGCCTGTCTCAGGAACGGTTTATGGCGCTTTGGGGGCAATCTGTTGCCGCGGATCTGATGCCTTTTCCAAAACGTGCCGCTGTGGTGTGCGGGAAGGGAACCGTCAAAGGAATCGGGAAAGCGCTGGGTATGGATCTGATACCCGTCAAAGGCGCAACCGGAGATACAGATACAGATATTACCGCAAAGGTGGATTCTGCCTTGCAGGCAGCACAGAAATACCCCTTTGTTCTTTTGCATATCAACGGAGCCGACGAGGCAGCTCACCGAAAAAAGCCGATGGAAAAAAGGGAATTTCTGAAACGAGTTGATGCACAGGTGCTTGCAAAACTTTTGAAATCTTCTCATAGGATTACGGTCGTTTCCGACCATGGAACAGACCCGGCTAACGGATTACACCTTGGCGACAAACAGCCTGTGTTTGTAATTCGATAAAACAGGCATCGCGCAAACGCCCCCAGTGCCCCTCAAATTCTGAGGATCACGGGGGTATGTAAGCATCAGCTTTGGGAGAGCGCTTGAATGGCATTCAAAGCTTCCGCGGTTCGATCCCGCTTATCTCCACCAAGAGGGGCTGTCTCACTAAAGAAAAATTGCACAAATAAAAGAACTGTCATTCCGAGC
>JAEDNR010000104.1 GCA_016302405.1 Oscillospiraceae bacterium | reverse complement strand
ACCGCATCGGACCGCATACCATCCAAGGTAAAGTAGTCAGCTAAACGATCATTTTGCTGTTTTATGTCAAAAATCTTTTTTATTCCACCCGGAGCATCCGGTAGCCCACGCCGATGTGGGTCTGGATGTACTGGGGAGCGCCGGGGCCCTGTTCCAGTTTCTTCCGGAGGGTCGCCATAAAGACCCGCAGGGAGGCAATGTCGCTGTCGTCGCTGTGGCCCCAGACCTTCTGGGTGATATAGGTGTGGGTAAGGACTTTCCCCACATTTCTTGCAAGCAGGCAAAGAAGCTTATATTCCATGGGGGTCAGGTGGAGGGGCTCACCGCTTAAGTAGGCGCAGCCCGCGGGCAGGTCGATGGTCAGCTCCCCATTGACAAAGATGGGGGAGGACTGCTCCTGCATCAGGGCAAGCCGCCGCTGGGTGACCCGGAGACGGGCCAGCAGCTCTTCCACGGAGAAAGGCTTGGTCAGATAGTCGTCGGCGCCGGCATCCAGTGCCTCTATCTTATCGGTATCGTCGCTTCTTGCGCTGATGACGATGATGGGCATATTGCTCCAGGTACGGATACGCTGGATGACCTCCACACCATCCATATCGGGAAGACCCAGATCCAGCAGGACCACGTCCGGGTTATGGGAGGAAGCCTCCAGAATGGCCCCGCTGCCGGAGGCGGCGGTGAGAAAACGGTATTCGTGCAGACGCAGGGTGGTTGTGATCAGGTTTCTTATGGAGGGATCGTCCTCCACCACCAGGATCAACGGTTTATTCATGCATTGTCACCTCTCCTCTCGGCAGGGTAAAGGAAAAGACCGCACCGTGGGGCGTATTGTCTGCCACGGTCAAGGTTCCCCCGTGGGCCGCGGCAATGGACCGGCACAGGCCCAGCCCCAGACCCAGGCTCCGGCGGCTGTCACCCAAACGGTTGGAACCGGTGTAGAACATATCGAAAATTTTGGGCTTCTGTTCATCGGGAATTCCGGGGCCGTCGTCCGCAACGCTCAGCTCCACCCGGTCCCCCGCCGCCTGGGTACGGATGCAGATATGGGAGCCTGGCGGGGTGTACTTGACCGCATTGTCGACCAGGTTCATAATCACCTGGATAATGAGCTTGCTGTCGCCCTTTACGAGAAGCAGGTCCTCCGGGGCTTCCACGGTAATGGTATGCTCACTGGCCCGCCGGTCCACATGGCGCAGAGCCTCCGCCACGATTTCATCCACCAGCTCGGTGGAGGCTTGCAGCTGCATTTTCCCGTTCTCCAGCCGGGTCACCGCCAGCAGGTTTTCCACCAGACTGATGAGCCACATGGCATCGTCATAAATATCGGTGTAGATCTGCTGCTTGGCATCCTCATCAATGGAGGCACCGTTGGACATGAGGTTGCTGGCATTGCCGGAAATGGAGGTCAGAGGGGTGCGCAGGTCGTGGGAGATGGAGCGCAGCAGGTTTGCCCGGAGCTGCTCGCTCTGGGCCAGGAGGGCGGACTGCTCTTTTTCCCGGGCGATCCGCTTATTGTCCATGGCCAGGGCGCATTCGCCCAGCACGGACAGCACCATACTGCGTTCAAAGTCCGCAAGGGCGTCCCCCGCCGTCCGGATGGCAACGGCACCGTAGACCCGGTCCCCGGAGCGGATGGGTAGATATATGGCATCGGAGGTCTCTTTCCTGGCGCACCATATGAGGACCGCACCCAGTGCGGCGCGGTCTTCCTCCGTAACGGGCCAGGTCCCAGTCTGCCCCTCGGGCCAGAACAGCCTGCCGTCTTCCGGACTGCTGCCTGCGGGCCAGACCCGCACCGGGCGGTTCAGGAGCCGGGCAAGCTGCCCGCCGATACCCGGGAGAATGTCCGCCTGGGTGGGGGCTTTCTGCAAAAGCTGGCTGGTCTCGAAAAGCACCTGGCTGCGGAAAGCGGAGCGGGCGGCTTCTCCGGCGTGATCCCGAAGCTTTCCCGCCAGAGTGCCGGTGAGCATGGCGGCCAGGAACATGATGGCGAAGGTGACAGGGTAGCCCTTGTCGTAGACCCGGAAGGTAAACCGGGGATTGGTAAACAGGTAGTTGAAAATGAAAACGCTGATAATGGAGGCAATCAGGCTGCACACCCAGCCGCTGGTTACCATGGAGGTGATGAGCACTGCCAGAAGGTAGGCGGTGATGATATTGGCCTCGGTAAAGCCCAGGCCGTAGAACAGCCACCCGATGAGCGTAGCAAGCAGCAGGATGAGGAGCGTTTTGGCAAGATCCCGCCATGAAAGGGTCAGTCCCCAGGGCACGCCGTGAGGGGGAGAATCGTTACGGTTTGTTTTTCGTTCCATGCGGCGCCCCCTTTTGCGGAAAGTTATTTCTTGTTCCGGATTCCGGCATTTTCAGTATACAGATAAATTGGAATTTGGCGGACTGGCGGCGCAGACGTCCTCGCCCCCCGCACTTGTGAGGGGGGTGTCCCTGCGCTAGCGCAGGGACGGGGGGAGTACAAATTTCCGAAAGCGTCAAATAATTGATCTTTCTGTATTTACAGCCCTATTCTTCACTCTTATTTGTGAAAGATATGCAGGTGACGAGCTCCCCCCGCCACCAGTGTGCGCTACTTTCGGCACCCCCCTCGTAAACGCGGGGGGCAAGGCGGCTAACCACCCGTGTACCTTAACTGCCGACAAATTCCAATTTTCCGCTTTGCTGCTTACAACCGATCCGCGTTTTTCTTATTATAGCACAATTTTCCGCCGGAATCAAACGGCGGGGGGAGCTTCCTGGGAATCTTCCGATTCTTCCGGTTCCTCCGGACGGAAATACCGGTCAAAGAAGCCGCCGATCCATACCGCGCCCAGAAAGACAAACAGAAAAGACAGTGCAGCCGCCGCGATCAGAATCCAGGTTCCCATATGCGCATCCCATCCTTTCCTGTACCGTGCGCGCGCCGCGTTTCAGATACGAAACGCTTTTTGCAGCGCGCGGTTTTCTCCCAGCACCAGCACCGTATCCCCCTCTGAAAACTGGGTGTCCGGTGTGACGGTGAGGTGCAGCTTTCCGCTTCGCTTTACACCGAGAATATTGATGCCGTATTTCCGGCGGATGTCGATTTTTCCCACGGTTTTGCCCGCCCAGGCATCGGGCAGGTCCAGCTCCACAATGGCGTGGTCGTTGTCCAGGGCAATGTAGTCGAGAATATGGTTGGAGGTAAACCGGATGGCAGTCCATTTTGCCAGCTGCTTTTCAGGGTACACCACCTCGTCGGCACCGTTTCGCAGGAGGAACTTTGCCTGTCCGTCCCGCTCCGCCCGGGCGACCACCAGCTTGCCCCCCAGCTCTTTCAGAAGACAGGTGGTTTCCAGGGAGCTCTGGAAGTCGTTGCCGATGGCGACAATGCACACATCAAAGTCCCGGACCCCCAGGGAGGAAAGGAAGACCTCGTTGGTGCTGTCCCCGATTTGGCCGTTGGTAGCGTAGGGCAGCACTTCATTGAGCCGCTCCTCGTTGGAATCCACCACCATGACCTGGTGGCCCAGATTGTACAGCTCCATGGCAATGTGCTTGCCGAACCGGCCCAGGCCGATAAGCAAAATTGATTTCATTTCGATTCTCCTTTGGTTTATCCTACGGTAAACTTGTCCAGGGGCAGGCGGCCCATCTGCACCTTTCTGCCGGAGGTGGCGGCATAGATAAAGGTCAGACCGCCCACCCGGCCCAGATACATAAGGGCAATGAGAATACATCTGGAGGCGGTCCTCAGGGTGGGGGTGATGCCCAGGGTCAGCCCTACGGTAGCGATGGCCGAGGCGGTTTCAAAGAGGCAAGTCAGAATGGGCAGGTTTTCCATTGCGCTGATGGCCATGGCGCCGAGAGCGCTCAGCCCCACATAGAGTACGGCCAGGGTGGTGGCTGTGGATACCGCTTCCTGGGAAATCCGCCGTCCGAAGAAGTGGACGCTGTCCCGGCGGCGGAAAACCGCGGAGGCGCAGCCCAGGAGGGCGGCAAAGGTGGTGGTTTTCATACCGCCGGCGGTGGAGCCAGGGGAGCCGCCGATCAGCATCAGAATGATGATGAGAAATTGGGCCGACTGGGTAAGGGCCGTGAGGTCCGCGGTGTTGAAGCCGGCAGTCCGGGGGGTCACAGCCTGAAACAGGGCCGAAAGCACCCGCTGCCCGGCGGGCATCCCGTCAAATTCCAGATAGAGCCAGAGGGCGGGGATGAGGATCAACAGGGTGGAGGAAAGCAGAATCACCTTGCTCTGCATCCGGTAGCGCTTCAGGTGAATGCCGTGGGTGCGCACATCGTCCCAGGTCAGAAAGCCGATGCCGCCGGTGATGATGAGGGCCATCACGGTGATGCTGATGACGGGGTCGGCAGCATAGGCGGTCAGAGAGGAATACTGCCCCCGTATGCCCATCAGGTCCAGTCCCGCGTTGCAGAAAGCGGATACCGAATGAAACAGGGCCATCCACAGCCCCTGCAGGGGGCCGAAATCCCGGCAGAATACGGGAGCCATCACTGCCGCGCCCAGCAGTTCCGTAAGAAAGGTCACTTTCAGAATGAAGCAGGTCAGCCGGACGATACCGCCCATTTTCGGAGCGGCAACGGCTTCCTGTATGGTGGAGCGCTGCATCAGACCGATCCGCCGCCCGGAGAGAATGGCAAGGAGCGCCGCCACGGTGATGACGCCCAGGCCGCCGATCTGGATCAGCAGGAGAATGATAACCTGGCCGAAGACGGACCAGTAGGTGCCGGTGTCCTGGACCACCAGTCCCGTGACGCAAACGGAGGTGGCGGCGGTAAACAGCGCGTCCAGAAAGGGGGCGGATTTCCCGGAGGCGGTGGAAAAAGGCAGCATCAGCAGCCCGGTTCCTCCCAGAATAACCCCCGCGAAGCCCAGCACAATGCTCTGAAAGGAATTGAGCCTTATCCATTTCCGATTTCCCAAGGACAGCCCTCCCGTCGAATATTGTCCCTATTATAGGGAACGGGGGATAAAGGAGGTACAAAGATTTGCTGCTTCACATTAAGACCGTATAAAGGTTCCCTGCGTAAGCGGACGTTTTTGTGCGGCAATAGCTGGAAAACGCCGGATAAATGATCGTTTAGCGCACCGGCCCCAAATAGTGTACGGGTGGATAGACGCCTTGCCCCCCGCACTTGTGAGGGGGGTGTCCCTGCGCTAGCGCAGGGA
>JAEDNR010000103.1 GCA_016302405.1 Oscillospiraceae bacterium | reverse complement strand
AGCTTTCTTTTTCTTTGTGCTATTTGACGAAACCTTTCCTTAGTGAGACAGCCCCCTTTCTGCTTGATTACTGCGGCGCAAGTCTACGAAAACACTTTTTCTGACAGCAGAAGCAGATAGAAGAAATATTTTTAAATTATCTGTGCAAATTGGAATTTAGCGGGCTAGCGCGGAAGCGCCATGGCTTCCCCGGGGGTGGTGCTGCACGCAGTGAATCAAAATCCTAATGATTGCCGGGGGCAATCATACCTAAATTGATAGCTGTCGAGCGCAGCGAGACTGATGAGGAACGGCGAAACAGACCGATTTTGCATACAGTTCGTAAAAAAGGTACAATTTGAAAAGTTGTACGTTCTTATTTGACTGAACACCACATCAGAAGATGTCGCCGTTCCTCATCCGCCCCTGCGGGGCACCTTCCCCCCGGGGGAAGGTATTGGCCCGACAAATTCCCAATTTACCGATTCCTGTCTCTGGAAAACCGGATGAAAAAGAGGCTTGACAAAACGTATTATGAAAAGTATAATATGTATAACAAATCATACTTTTGGGAGGTAAGCTATGAAGAATTTTCCGGAGGGGAAATATGCCTGGACGGTAACGGTAGGAGAAAAGGGACAGTTTGTCATCCCGAAGCAGGCAAGGGAGCTGTTTGGGATCAAGCCCGGGGACACGCTCCTGCTCCTGGGGGATACGGAAAAAGGTATCGCGATCCCGCCGAAAGCGGCCTTCGCGGAGCTTTCCCGCGCGGTATTTGGTGACGATTGATAAGAGGTGGGCGCTGTGAAGAAAATTATGGTGTTCTGCATTCCCGCCCACGGCCATCACAACCCGACCCTTCCCGTTGTGACGGAACTGGTAAAAAGAGGGAACGCGGTCCGGTATTACTCCTTTGAAGAATTCCGGGAGAAGATCGAGAAAACAGGCGCGGAATTTTTTCCCTGCGACGCTTTTCTGCCGGAACTGACGGCGGAAGAAGCCCAGGGCCTGAAGCGGGTCTCCACCACGGAAATGACGGTGATGGACCTGCGGATTACGGCGAGGATGGATGGGTTTCTTGCTGAGCAGGTGGCATCTTTTCGGCCGGATGTGATTTTTACGGATTCGGTGTGCTTCTGGGGCAAGTTGACGGCGAGAAAGTATAAGATCCCCATGGTGGTCTCCACCTCCACTTTTGCCTTCAATCAGGCTTCCTCCCGGTACATGAAAAACAGCTTCTCTGAAATAGCGGACCTGATAACAGGCTCGGGGCGTGTCAAGGCGGAGTTAAAGAACCTGGAAGCCTACGGCTACCACGAAAAGAGCATTATGCCCCTGGTGCAGAACGATAACTTTTCGGATACCGTGGTTTACGCCACGAAGAAGTATCAGCCCTGTTCCGAAACCTTTTCTAAGCACTACGCTTTCGTCGGCCCGTCCCTGCCGGTGGCCTATCCGCCGGACAAGGAGCACGAACGGCCCCTGGTGTTCATATCCATGGGCACCGTCCTCAATGAGAAACCGGATTTCTACAAAAACTGTATCCGGGCACTGGCGGGGGGAGATGTGGATGTGCTCATTTCCTGCGGAAAAGCCGTGGATCCGGAGAGCCTGGGAAAGCTGCCGGACAATATCCGGGTGGAGGCCTATGTCAACCAGCCGGAGGTCCTTGCGAAAGCCAATGTATTTCTGACCCACTGCGGCATGAACAGCGTCAGCGAAAGCCTGTATATGGCAGCGCCCATGGTGCTGTATCCCCAGACCAATGAGCAGCGGGCGGTCGCGAGAAGAGCTTTTGAGATGGGCGCTGGTGTGGAACTAAAGGGGGACAGCCCGGAAGAAATCCGGGCGGCAGTCCTTGCGGTGCTGAAAAACCCCCAATATGCCCGGGCAGCGGTGCAGTGCAGCCGGGATTTTCGGGAAGCTCCCGGCCCCAAAGGCGCGGCGGAGTTTATTGAGACGGCTCCCCACCTTATGCCGGAAGAAGACAAGAAGCAAATGCGAAAGAAGATTCTTCCCGGGATTTTGCAGCTTCTTTTCTGGCTCATAGCAATCCCGCTTATTATCCTGCTTCCGAAGCTGCTGCACAGGAATCTATGGTGGCTCATTGCGATTATCGCGAATATCCTTTTCATCCCCTATAAAAACTGGACGATGCGGACAGGAAAATAAAGTTGCGCAGGAGGCCCCACTCTGTTCATTGACAGGTGGGGTCTCCTGTGTTAAACTGGTGGCATTGGAGGGATGGAAATGACACCCATTGAGCAAAGCATTGAGAGCATTGTGGACGGTATTCTTCTGGACTACGGCAACGGCAGAACCATCGACAGGCTGGACCCGTTCCAGCAGCCGGACAAGGAAGTGGTCATTGACATGATCGGCAAGCTGATCCGGATTGTCTACCCCGGCTACTCCCGGGATAAGTCCTACCGGATCTACAACGCCCGGCACAATCTGTCCATGCTGATCGAGGATGTGATGTATAACCTGAACAAGCAGATCGCCATTGTTCTGCGGCCCAGGCTGGGGGAGGAGGAAGCCTCCCGGCGTGCCCAGGAAATCAGCATTGCGTTCTTCCGTGCCATTCCCGATGTCCGGGCAGTGGCCCAGACGGATGTGGAGGCTTTCTTTGAGGGGGATCCGGCGGCTTACGGCAGCGACGAGATCATTTTCTGCTATCCCGGCCTGTTCGCCGTGACGGTGTACCGTCTTGCCCATGTGCTGTATACTCTGGAGGTGCCCATGCTGCCCCGGATGATGACGGAGCATGCCCACAGTATCACGGGCATCGATATTAACCCCGGCGCGACCATCGGCAATTATTTCTTTATTGACCACGGCACCGGCATCGTGGTGGGCGAGACCACCCGGATTGGTGACCATGTGAAGATCTACCAGGGCGTGACATTGGGCGCTCTTACCACCCGGGGCGGCCAGAGCCTCCGGGGCAAAAGGCGGCACCCCACCATTGAGGACAATGTGACCATCTATGCCGGCGCCTCCATTCTGGGCGGCGGCACCGTGATCGGCCGGGACTGTGTCATCGGCTCCAACGTATTTATTACCCACTCCATCCCCCCCTGCACTACCGTCAGCGTCAAGAGCCAGGAGCTACAGTATAAGCCCCGGGTCTGCGCTGAGTGCGGCAGCACCGAGCCTTTCTGGGAGGGCCAGGGAAAAGTCGAAGATTGATATAGTTCGGGAATTCTCACTCAGAATATTCAAATAAAAAAGCTGTCATTGCGAACCAGTGATGTCACTGGTGTGGCAATCCCCCCGATTTTTAGGGTCTTTATCAGGAGGTTTCCCTTCTGACCGGGGGATTCCCACGAAAGTAGTGCGCTACTTTCTCGGAATGACAGTTCTTTTATTTGTGCAATTTTTCTTTAGTGAGACAGCCCCTTTTAAAATCTGGTTCAATTCGAGCCCAGTGCCAGGTCTTTGATAACTTCCCCGGCAAGCATTAGCCCTGCCGCACCGGGAACGAAAGAGACACTGCCAGGGATCTGACGCTTGCCGATGGCGGCGGCCTCCGCTTCCCAGCCGGTGGGAGAAATCACTTCCTCCTGGGAGTACACCACTTTTAGGTGCTTGATCCCACGCTTTCCCAGCTCCTTGCGCATGACCCGGGCCAGGGGGCACATGCTGGTCTTTTCCAGGTCCGCTACCTGGAACCGGCTGGGGTCCAGCTTGTTCCCGGTGCCCATGCAGCAGATAATGGGGGTTCCCGCTGCTCTGGCACGCTCTACCAGCAATAGCTTACCCGATACGGTGTCGATGGCATCAATGATGTAGTCAAAGCTTCGGAAGTCGAACCGGTCCGCGGTGGCAGGACCGTAAAAAACCTGCTCTGTTTCCACCCGGGCACCCGGATTGATGTCCAGCACCCGGCGCTTTGCCGCATCCACCTTGGGTAGCCCCAGGGTGGAATGGAGGGCCAGGAGCTGCCGGTTCAGGTTGGACAGGCTGACGGTATCGTTATCGACCAATGTAAGCTGCCCCACACCGGCACGGGCCAGGGCTTCCACCGCGTAGCCGCCTACGCCGCCCAGGCCGAAGACGGCAATATGGGCCTTTTGCAGCCGGGCAAGAGCCTCGTCACCTAAGAGCATGGCGGTGCGCAGAAACTGTTCTTCCACGGATCAGTCCTCAAAGGTGAGGATGTCCTTGTAGCGCTCCTTGAAAATGCCGTAGACGGCATCCAGGACGGCTTCGTCGCTGACGGACAGGTAGTTTTCGTTTTCCTCGTCCACGGGTTCCACTTCCAGAATGACGATCTGGGTCTCCGCCTGGTCGGCGGGCATCAGGACCAGATACTCTTTGCCGTCATAGTCGACGCTGTCCAGGTACTCAAAGTCAACCTCCTGGCCGTCTTCATCGGTGAGGGTGAGAATGCCGCTCTCTTCTTCCATCAGATTATCGTTTTCCATGATGATTCCTCCTGATTGGGATGTTTTTGCGTTACTGCCAGTCCGGGCGGATAGCTTTGCGCAGGGGGATGAACAGGGCAATGCCCACGGCGCCGCCGATCAGGGCGGTGATGAGCTGGGTAATGCCGAAGGTGACGGGCAGGGCCTGCAGCATGGGCGCTTTCAGAACACCCGCAGCCATGAGCTGGTCCGTGAGGACACCGCAGATCACCTTGCTCACTACCAGGTACAGCATGCCGAATTTAGCTGCCGCGGCCAGGGGCCACATGATGACCCGGGGAACGGTCAGTCCGGGCCTGCGCCAGTCAGCCAGATTGAGCACCAGAACAAAGGTGAGGTTTCCCAGCATAATAGCGGGAACGGTGACAACGCTGGGGGCGATGCCCAGCAGGAACGCCAGCAGGGGAGAGACCAGCGCCACCACGGCGCCGCAGCCGATGCCGCACAGGGTCACGCTGAGGGTCAGCACAGCATTGACACAGGAGCCGGTGACAAGCTGGCCCAGAGGCTTGGTTGCGGCCTGCAGGGCGATGAGCACCGCCAGGAGAACGCCCGTCCGGGCAATCCAACGTACACGTTTGTTCATGTGGATTCCTTCTTTCCATGCAAATGGGGTTATGAATGTCTGCGGAACAGTGCTTTGCATATGAGCTTCGCATGATTTATGGCCCCATTATACGAAATGAAAAGAGAAAAAGCAAGTATAGATTGTCGGCCTTTGTCGCCGAAAGGGCCGACACCCACAACGACGCGGCGTTTGCCGGGAAATAAGGAAAACAGGAAAATTGGAATTTGCCCGCAGGGCGGGCGGCCAAGTCGTGACGAGCGTGGTCTGTAATCGCTCCCAACCTGACCCGCTCGGTATCGTTCTGTGGCGCGACAAATTGGAATTTGGCGGGCCGT
>JAEDNR010000102.1 GCA_016302405.1 Oscillospiraceae bacterium | reverse complement strand
GGGATTCCCACGCCAGTGTGCGCACTGGCTCGGAATGACAGTTCTTTTATTTGTGTAATTTTTCCTTAGTGAGACAGCCCCACTTTAATCAAGGTATGATTGCCCCCGGCAATCATTGGAATTTTGATTCACTGCGTGCAGCACCACCCTCACAAGTGCGGGGGGCAAGGCGTCTAACCACCCGTGTGCTTTAACTGCGCATCAAGTTCCAATTTGTCGCATCGTGGCTTCCGCCATATAAGCGCAAAAAGAAATAACCCCTGGCCGGTGACCTTCCGATCAAACCGCCAGGGGTTATTTCTCTTCACTCTTATTATCTAACATCATTGGTTAACCTCTCTTTCTGCGTTTTTCCGGCGGCTTTTCTCTGCGTGCTCCCGGCGCCTTCCATCCACATGTTTTTTCTGCTCTGAAGCGAGCCGCTCTTTGTGTGAAGCTCTGCCGTCTGCCCGGGATTGCCGCCCGGAGGGTGCATTTCAGGCTTCCCTCAGCGTTTCCTCTGCATCGGTATCACCCTTTCTGACTATACTTTACCACAGAGGACCGTTTTTTGCAAGATAGGATAATGTATAAATTGCATAATTTTATTTTGTAAAATAAAGAGATTTTGTTCATTTCTATCGGGTCATTCTTGACTTTCCCTTTGGGCGATGCTAGAATAAATATGTTGGGCAGTTTCTGTGCCGCTTTCCCCCGCGGGGATAAACGCGGGGGATTTTTTGTCCGTTCCGCCGGGAAAGCGTAAAAAGGAGCCGCACAGGTTGACAAACTGTCTCAAATTGGGTATAACATATAATGTACAGGAAAGATGGGGTATTGTCCCCTTTTTTCCTTTTCGCCCTTTTTCGAGGTCAAAACATATATAAAAGGAGAGCCCGCTATGAAAGGAATCATTCTCGCAGGCGGCAGCGGCACCCGTCTGTATCCGCTGACCATGGTCACATCCAAGCAGCTTCTCCCCATTTACGACAAACCCATGATCTACTATCCTCTTTCCGTGCTGATGAACGCCGGGATCCAGGATATTCTGATCATCTCCACCCCCCACGACCTGCCCAATTTCGAGCATCTTCTGGGAGACGGCAGCCAGTTCGGTATCCGTCTGCGCTACAAGGTCCAGCCCTCCCCCGACGGTCTTGCCCAGGCCTTTATTCTGGGCGAGGAATTCATCGGGGATGACCGGTGCGCCATGATCCTGGGGGACAATATTTTCTACGGCGCGGGGCTTTCCGACCACCTGAAAACAGCCGCGGAAAAGGAAGAAGGCGCCACTGTCTTCGGCTACTACGTCACCGATCCGGAACGCTTCGGCGTGGTGGAATTTGACAAGCAGGGACAGGCCGTCTCCATCGAAGAAAAGCCCAAGTGTCCCAAGTCCAACTACGCGGTCACCGGCCTGTATTTCTATGATAAAAAGGTCTGCGAGCGGGCCAAGAGCCTGAAGCCCTCCGCCCGGGGAGAACTGGAGATCACCGACCTGAACCGAATCTATCTGGAGGAGGGCAGCCTCAGCGTGGTTACCCTGGGCCGGGGCTATGCCTGGCTGGATACGGGCACGGTGGAATCTCTGTATGAGGCCGCGGAATATGTCCGCACCGTGGAGTCCCACCAGGGCATTCAAATCGCTGCCATTGAAGAAATCGCCTATATGAACGGCTGGATCACCAAGGAGCAGCTCCTGGAAGCCGCTAAGGCCTACGGAAAGGCCCCCTACGGCCAGCATCTGAAAAATGCCGCGGACGGCAAGTACATGTACTGAGGTGCGCAATGAACTTTATCAAGACGGAAATTGACGGGCTCGTCATTGTGGAACCGAAGGTGTTTGGCGACCACCGGGGCTTCTTTATGGAAAGCTGGTCGGAACGGGCTTTCGCGGAAGCCGGTCTGAACTACACCTTCGTTCAGGACAACCATTCTTCCTCCACGGTAAAGGGCACCCTCCGGGGCATCCACTTTCAGCGGGGAGACAAGGCCCAGGCAAAGCTGGTGCGCTGCGTCCGGGGTCGGGTGCTGGATGTGGCCGTGGATCTGCGGCCCGGCAGCCCTACCTACAAAAAATGGGTGGCCGTGGAACTGTCGGAGGAAAACAAGCGGATGGTGATGATCCCCCGGGGGTTCGGTCACGGCTTCGTGACCCTTACCGACAACGTGGAATTTCTTTATAAAGCCGATAACCCCTACGCGCCGGAAAGCGAGGGCGGGATCCGGTGGAACGATCCGGAACTGAACATCGACTGGGGCCTCCAAAACCCGGTGCTTTCCGACAAAGACAAGGTAAATCCTTTCCTGAAGGATGCCGTCACCGATTATTAAGGAGGATACGCTATGACCGTTCTTGTAACCGGCGGCGCCGGATTCATTGGAAGCAACTTTATTTTCCACATGGTGGAAAAGTATCCTGACTACCGGATCGTATGCCTGGACAAGCTGACCTACGCGGGAAACCTCAGTACCCTGGCTCCCGTGATGGAGAATCCCCGCTTCCGTTTTGTGAAAGCGGATATCTGCGACCGGGAAGCGGTTTACGGGCTGTTCGAAGAAGAACACCCCGACATTGTGGTCAACTTCGCGGCGGAGAGCCACGTGGACCGCTCTATTGAAAACCCGGGAGTCTTCCTACAGACCAACATTATGGGTACCGCAGTGCTGATGGATGCCTGCCGGAAGTACGGTGTCGGACGCTATCATCAGGTCAGCACCGACGAGGTGTATGGAGACCTTCCCCTGGACCGGCCAGACCTGTTCTTCACCGAGGAGACCCCCATCCACACCAGCTCCCCCTATTCTTCCTCCAAGGCGGCGGCGGACCTGCTGGTCATGGCCTACCACCGGACCTACGGCCTGCCGGTGACCATCTCCCGGTGCTCCAACAACTACGGTCCCTACCAGTTTCCGGAAAAGCTGATTCCTCTGATGATCGCCAACGCTCTGGCGGACAAGCCCCTGCCGGTCTACGGCACCGGAGAAAACGTGCGGGACTGGCTGTATGTTGACGACCACTGCAAGGCCATTGACCTGATTATCCACAGTGGCCGGGTGGGGCAGGTTTACAACGTGGGCGGCCACAACGAGATGAAGAACATCGACATTGTGAGAATCATCTGCCAGGCCCTGGGAAAACCGGAGAGCCTTATCACCTTTGTCGCGGACCGGAAGGGCCACGACATGCGCTACGCCATCGACCCCACCAAGATCCACAAGGAGCTGGGCTGGCTCCCGGAGACCAAATTCGCCGACGGCATCCGGATGACCATTCAGTGGTACTTAGACAACAAGCCCTGGTGGGAAAACATTGTAAACGGAGAGTATCAGAAGTATTATGAGCGGATGTACGCAAACCGATAAGCCCTGTATTGCCATTCTGATGGCTGTCTATGACCCAAACCCCGTGTGGTTCCGGCAGCAGCTGGAATCCCTGAACCGGCAGAGCTACCCCAATCTTCGGCTCTATGTCCGGGACGACTGCTCCCCGAAAACGCCTTTTTCGGAGATTCAGGCTGCGGTTTCCGAATGCGTCACCGCTTTCCCTGCCGTTGTCCGCCAGAACGAAGTAAACCTGGGCTCCAATCGCACCTTTGAGGCACTGACCGCCGAGGCCGAGGGGGACCGGTTTGCCTACTGCGACCAGGATGACATCTGGCTGCCGGAAAAGCTTTCCATTATGGAAGAGGATATGGAGCGCACCGGGGCGGTGATGGTCTGCTGCGACGTTTCTGTCATCGACGGCGAGGGGCAGAAAAAAGCCGACAGCATTACCGGGGTCCGGCGGCACGCCGCCCATCCCAGCGGCACCGATCTTGCTCCCAGGCTGCTGTTCCGGAACTTTGTCTTCGGCTGCGCCTCCTTAATGGACGCAGCCCAAGCGAAAGCCTCCCTCCCCTTCTGCCCCTACTATTTCCACGACCACTATCTGGCCCTGTGGAGCGCGGCCCACGGGCTTCTCTACTCCGAGCCGAAGGCTCTGATCCAGTACCGCATCCACGGCGCCAACCAGACCGGCGTCATGCTGGGGGTCAAGGACAAGGAAAGCTATGCCGCGTGCCGGATCCGGAATGTCATTGACCAGCTTACTTGGCTGGATCAGCATTTTGACTGTGACGACAGCCTGAAGCAGGTGATCCGGGACGGGCTTTGCTGGTCAAAGGCAAGGCTTGTAAACTGGCAGACCGGAAAAGAAAAGAAGACCGTGTGGCGCTACCGGTATCTGGAACCTCCGGTCGCCCTCTTTGAACTGGTCGCCGCCGGAATGCCCAACTGGATGGTGATGACCGTCGTCCGGATGCTGCGGAAAAACGTAATTTAACAGGAGATACTGTATGAAAGTATTTGTGACCGGTGTGGGCGGTCAGCTGGGCCACGATGTAATGAACGAACTGGAAAAGCGGGGGATTGAAGGGATCGGAAGCGACCTTGCTCCCGGCTATTCCGGGATTCCGGACGGCTCCGCCGTCACAAAGATGCCCTATGTCAGTCTTGACATCACCAACGAAGCCGCCGTGGCAGAAACCCTTTCCCGGGTGCGGCCTGACGCTGTGATCCACTGTGCCGCATGGACCGCCGTTGATTTGGCGGAGGAAGACGGCATGGCAGACCGGGTGCGGGCCGTCAATGCCGGGGGAACTGCCAACATCGCCGCTGCCTGTAGGGAGCTGGACTGCAAAATGCTGTATCTCAGCACCGACTATGTTTTTGACGGAACGGGCACAACACCCTGGGACCCGGACTGCAAGGACTACGCGCCTCTGAATGTATACGGACAGACCAAGCTGGAAGGCGAGTTGGCAGTTGCCGGGACGCTGCGCAAATTCTTTATTGTCCGCATTGCCTGGGTTTTCGGTGCCAACGGAAAGAATTTTATCAAGACCATGCTGAACCTGGCTAAAACCCACGATACCCTCCGGGTCGTCAACGACCAGATCGGCACACCCACCTACACCTATGACCTGGCCCGGCTGCTGGTGGACATGATCCAGGAGGAAAAATATGGCTATTACCACGCCACAAACGA
The DNA here is from genome assembly GCA_016302405.1 of Oscillospiraceae bacterium. Lineage (GTDB taxonomy): Bacteria > Bacillota > Clostridia > Oscillospirales > Oscillospiraceae > Faecousia. The sequence continues at coordinate 372 of JAEDNR010000102.1, read as the reverse complement.
GGGCGGCTACATCAGCTGGTATGACTTCGCCCGGGAGATCTTCCGGCAGGCGGGGTGTCATGTCAACGTGGTCCCCGTCAGCACCGCTGAATACGGCCTGAGCAAGGCCGCCCGGCCCTTTAACAGCCGTCTGGACAGAAGCAAGCTGGCGAAAAATGGCTTCACCCCCCTGCCCCATTGGCAGGACGCCCTGGCCCGCTACCTGGAATTGCTGAAAATACAGGAACAATAAGAGCTCCGGTATGTGCGTTTTTCGTATACTGCGGGAAGGATAGGATTTGACAAATTTCCGGTCATTGCGAACCCGACTTCCCGGTCATAGGGGCTGTCTCACTAAGGAAAGGTTTCGTCAAATAGCACAAAGAAAAAGAA
>JAEDNR010000101.1 GCA_016302405.1 Oscillospiraceae bacterium | reverse complement strand
AACAATTGTCAACTGTCAATTGTCAATTGTCAATTCGGCGGAGCCGCTAAATTCCCAATTTATCAGTGTGCTTACGAAAGCCGACAACTTAAAAACGGGTTGCGCCCATGGGCGGAAAAAACGGAGGACGAATATGCTGAAAATTTTGATTGTAGAGGATGACCGGGAGCTGCGCCAGCTCTTTGCCCACGTTCTGATAAAGAACGGCTACAGGGCGGACGGCGTGTCCAACGGCCGGGAAGCCCTGGACGCCATGGAGAAGGACTACTATGACCTGATCATCTCGGATATTATGATGCCGGTAATGGACGGCTATGAGCTGGTTCGGACCCTGCGGGAGGCCGGGAATACCACACCCGTGCTGATGATCACCGCGAAGGATGCCTTTGACGACATGAAAATGGGCTTCCTGTCGGGAACGGACGACTACATGGTAAAGCCCGTCAACGTCAATGAAATGGTCCTGCGGGTGGGGGCGCTGCTCCGCCGGGCCCAGATGATCAATGAACGCCGCCAGGTCATCGGGGACACGGTGCTGGAATGCGATTCCCTCACCGTAACGACGAAAACGGAGAGCATGATCCTTCCCCAGAAGGAGTTCATGCTGCTGTATAAAATGGTGTCCTTCCCCGGCAGGATCTTTACCCGCCAGCAGCTGATGGACGAGATCTGGGGCTATGATTCCGAAAGCGACCCCCATACCGTGGATGTGCACATCGGGCGGCTGCGGGACCGGTTCCGGAACAATTCGGATTTCCGGATCGTCACCATGCGGGGCGTGGGCTATAAGGTGGTAAAAGTATGAAGATCAAAAAACCTGCCCGGCTTTCCATGCAGCTTGCCCTGAGCCTGCTGATCATGGCGGAAATCTCCCTGATGTATGCCCTTTCCTGGGGCGCCGGGGTGCTGCTGCACTACTGCTTCGGCATCAGCTTCAACCTTTCAGAGACCGTCTGGGTCTTCTTCCTCAGCGTCATCGTGGGCGGCGCTGTGGCTCACTACCTGGGCAAATGGCTCTTTAACCCCATTGTCAAGCTGGGAGAGGCCATGCGGCAGGTGGCCGGAGGCAACTTTGACGTGCGGCTGGACGAGGGGAGCCGTTTCCGGGAGATTCGGGAGATCAACAAGAATTTCAATATCATGGCCAAAGAGCTGGGGGCAACGGAGATCCTGCAGACGGATTTTGTCACCAACGTGTCCCACGAGTTCAAAACCCCCATCACCGCCATCGAGGGCTACGCCATGCTGCTGCAGGGGGAAGGGTATGCTTCCGACGGGGAAGGGCACAATTATGTGGACAAGATCCTTTTTAATGTGCGGCGGCTTTCCAAGCTGGTGGAGAATATCCTGCTGCTGTCCAAGGTGGACAACCAGACCATCCAGAAAAAGCAGACCCGGTTCCGCCTGGACGAGCAGATCCGGCAGGCCATCGTCTCCCAGGAGGCCGCATGGGATAAAAAGGAGATCGAATTCGATGTGGACCTGGAAAGCATCGAGTATTTCGGCAACGAGAGCCTGCTGCTTCATGTGTGGAACAACCTTTTAAGCAACGCTATTAAATTCGACCCCCAGGGCGGCTTCATCCGCATGAAGCTTGTCCGGGAGGGAGATCACATCCTTTTTACCATTGACGACAACGGCCCGGGGATCCGGGAGGAAGATAAAAAGCACATCTTTGACCGTTTCTTCCAGAGCGAAAGCTCCCATGAGCAGGAGGGCAACGGCCTGGGGCTGGCCCTGGTCAAGCAGATTCTGAAGCTTTCCGGCGGGGAAATCCAGGCGGAGAATCTCCCCGGGGGTGGCTGCCGGTTCACGGTGACCCTATATCCTGGTAATTGACAATGGACTCGTACAGCAGGCTGCGCTTCAATTTTCGTGTCATTCCGAACCAGTCCGAAGACTGGTGTGGGAATCTCCATTGTCATTGAGACCGTGTACTTCTCAAGATGGGGATTGCCACGCCAGGAAAGAGAACTGGCTCGCAATGACCGGGAAGCCGGGTTGGCAATGACCTTAGAATTCGATGGCGCCCGGTCCATCCGTCCGCACACCATAAACCGATACAGGAGACAGAAATATGATACGGATGATCGAATATATGATCCTGGGCTATCTGTCAGGCAGCGTGCTCTATGCCCGGGTTTTCTCCAGACTGCTGGGGAAGGACAATATTTATGACCGGAGCAAGGACCGCAATCCCGGCACGGCAAACGCCTTTACTTACGGCGGCTTCTGGTGCGGCGCAGGGACCCTGCTGGGTGATCTCATAAAAGGCTTTGTCCCCGTCTGGCTTTACCTGCGGGGCGCTTCCGGCTCCCCCACCCTGGCTCTGGCCCTGGTCGCGGCGGCCCCGGTATTCGGCCACGCTTTTCCTGTGTTTTACCGTTTTCAGGGGGGAAAGGGAATCGCCGTCACCTTTGGGTGCCTGCTTGGCCTGCTGCCGGTGTGGCAGCCCCTGGCACTTTTTATCGGAGCCTTTCTCCTGTTTTCTCTGGTCATCCGCATCACGCCCCATTTCCAGAGAACCATTTTCTCCTACCTGCTGACGCTTGTCTGCATGCTTCTCACGGGGCAAAGGCCGGAAATCATCCTGGGGTTTCTGCTGATCACCTCCATCGTCTGCCTGCGCATGCATATGAGCAAGGAGCCGAGAGAGGGCCTGCTTGTCCGGCTGTTCTGACAGCACATACCAAACTTCAGGCTATCGGCTTTCCGCAGCGAACAGATAAATTGGAATTTATCGAATTCCCGGTCATTGCGAACCAGTGACCGACGTCACTGGTGTGGCAATCCCCCGGATAGAAGTACCACTTCTCGTGGATGGGCACCGGAAAACGGCACGTTAGATCAGTCTGTATGACGATAAGCTACCTGAAATTCGATGGAGATTGCCACACCAGCGTGCGCGCTGGTTCGCAATGACAGTGTTGTTCGATGTCCTGGCAGCCCTCTGCAAATTCCCAATTTTCCTATCCGCTGTTTTCAACCGACAGCCGTAACCAAACTGAATCAAAGAGGGAAAACGAAGTGAATATCCTGGTATTATCCTGCGGCACCGGCGGGGGGCACAATTCCGCCGCCGCCGCGGTAAAAGAAGAAATGCTCAGCCGGGGGCACAGCGTTACCATGCTGAACCCGCTGGAACTGTGCGGCCGGAAAGTGGCCGGGCGGGTGGACAACGCCTACATTTCCCTGGCCCAGACAGTGCCCGGGGCCTTCGGCGCCATCTACGATCTGGGAAACGCCTACCGCAGGCTCCCCTGGCGGTCTCCTGTGTACTATGCCAACAGCCACGCATCCTATGCCCTGGCCGCTTACCTGGCGGAAAACCCTGTGGACGCCATTGTTATGAGCCATCTCTTTCCGGCGGAGATTCTGACCTACCTGCGCCTCCACGGCACCCCGGTGCCCAAAACCATTTTCATTACCACCGACTATACCTGCATTCCCTTTATGGAGGAATGCGTCTGTGACGCCTATGTGATCCCAGCAAAGGAACTCATTGGGGATTTTACAACCAGGGGCATCCCGGAGGACCGAATCTATCCTCTGGGCATCCCGGTCCGGAAGGGCTTCCGGGAAAGACAATCCAGGCAGCAGGCGAAGGCGGCCCTGGGGCTGGACCAGGAGAAACGGTACCTGCTGGTATCCGGGGGCAGCATCGGTGCTGGGAAGCTGGAAAAAGCCCTGGGCCTGCTGTGCGATATTACAAAGGGGACGGACTTTTCTCCCATCGTCATCTGCGGAAACAACACCTCCGTGCTGGGGCATCTGGAAAAGCGCTACGGCTCCCAGGTGCGTCTGCTGGGTCAGACGGACCGGATGGCGGAATACCTCCGGGCCTGCGACCTGTACTTTACAAAGCCCGGGGGCCTTTCCACCACCGAGGCGGCGGTGATGGAGGTACCTCTGGCGCTGCTGCCGCCTATCCCCGGCTGCGAGACCCGAAACCGCCGGTTTTATACCGAGACAGGCATGGCGGAGGCGGTGGAGCCCAACGAAAGGGACCTGCAAAGGGTGCTGAGCCTTCTGGATAGCCCGGCCCATTGGGAGCGGATGATGGAAAACCAGCGCCGGGTCATCCCCAAGGACGCCGCCCAAAGAATCTGCGACCTGGCCGCCGGGCAGGGCCCGGACCCAAGTCGTGACGAACCTGGTCTGTAATCGTTTTCACCCTTTTAATTTAGGTATGATTGCCACCGGCAATCATTAGGATTTTGATTCACTGCGTGCAGCACCACCCGTTCGGTATCGTTTTATGGTTCAACAAATTGGAATTTAGGTTATCGGCTTTAGTAAGCATACCACAAGATATAGATTACCCCACGATAGCGACCAAAAGCCGGTCGAAGATACCACCCTTGAAGGATCTCCGGTTGAAGCGGTAGCAGAACTCACTCAAGTACATCTGCATATGCTTGGTGCTGGTTCCGTGATAGGTGCCGTTGATGAACGCTTTTGCATTGCCAATAATCCTATGCAGCCATTTGAGCATCTCGCTGTCGGGATTGAATACCTCATACTCGTGGGTGTATCCTTCCGACAGCGGCTCACGATAGCTTTTATATGCGTCCGTCTGAACGGTGGAGCCGGGAGTAATGTTCTTCGTGATGAATTCACGAACCGCTGGCTTTTTGATGTTATCAGTGATATGCATTTTCAGGTATGCAGGATGTCCCTCGCTGTCCTTAGAAACTGCAACAAATACCCCTTGATTTCCAGCCCCACGGCCTCTTTTCCCTTGCATTTTTGCACCAAAATAGGAATCATCGAATTCCACAATACCGCTGAGCATATAGTCTGCCTCCCGTTTCTCCATCGCTTTACGGATACGGCGAAGCATATTCCAGGCAGTCTCATAGCAGACTTCAATCTTGCCAGCGAGGGCCAGGGCGGAGATTCCGCGCTTATCACAAGCCACAAGATAGACTGCCCAGAACCATTTTTTCAGGGGCAGATGGCTGTGGTGAATCATGGTTTTCGCAGTGAGAGAGGTCTGGTGGTGACACTTAGCGCACTGGTAGCGGCCATATCCTCTGATTGCGTAGCCATGGCGGCTTCCACACTTGGGACAGACATAGCCGTGAGGCCACTTGAGCTGATACAGGTACTCCGCACAGGATTCCTCGGTGGGAAACCGTTTGATGAACTGGCTGAAACTCAGAGCTTTCTTCTTGGACATTTCTGGCACCTTCCTTTTGGTGCCAGTATACATCTTTTGGTGTCCTATATTTCGGACTATTTACAACATCTAGTGCTGTGCTTACTAAAGCCGATAACCTGTATTGGAATTTGCAGAGCTGGCGGCGAAGCTGCCCATGCCTCTCCCTTTGGGAGAGGTGCCCCCGAAGGGGGCTTAAGAGGGCCCTCTCAGTCACGGCTTAAGCCGTGACAGCTCCCCCACAGGGGGAGCCAAGGTGTTTCCGGGAATTCGACAAATTCCCAATTTGCCGCATTACTGCGTAAAGCCGATAACCACAAAAGGGGCTGTCTCACGAAAGAAAAATTGCACAAATAAAAGAACTGTCATTCCGAGAAAGTAGCGCACACTG
>JAEDNR010000100.1 GCA_016302405.1 Oscillospiraceae bacterium | reverse complement strand
GAATGACAGTTCTTTTATTTGTGCAATTTTTCTTTAGTGAGACAGCCCCTTTTAACTGTCTTATGAACACTGCCATTTCCCGGGGGCGGTTACCATAATCACTTATTTTCCATTTCCTTCAGGGCGTCCTTGCGGCTGAAATTGGCACGGCCCTTCTCGTCGAAGCCCATGAACTTCACCCAGGTCATGTCGCCCAGGTTCAGCACGTCCTCGACCTTCTCCACCCGGCGGTTTTCCAGCTTGGAGATGTGCACCATGCCGTCATGGCCGGGGGCGATCTCCACGAAAGCGCCGATGGGCAGAATGCGGACCACCTTGCCGTAGTACAGCTTACCCACCTCGGGAACGAAGCAGATGTCGTCCACCATCTTCTTGGCGGCGTAGGCGGCGGCGGAGTCAACGGCGGAAATGAACACGCTGCCGTCGTCGTCAATGTCCACCTTGGCGCCGGTGTCGGCGCAGATCTTCTGAATGGTCTTGCCGCCGGAGCCGATGACCTCCCGGATCTTGTCCACGGGGATCTTAAGGCTCAGCATCTTGGGGGCAAACTCGGAAACCTCCGCCCGGGGCGCGGGGATGGCTTTCAGTATGATCTCGTCCAGGATCTCCAGACGGGCCTTGCGGCAGCGCTCCAGGGCGTCGGCAATGATTTCCATGGTCAGGCCCTTGTTCTTCAGGTCCATCTGAATGGCGGTGATGCCCTCGGTGGTACCGGCCACCTTGAAGTCCATCTCGCCGTGGAAGTCCTCCACGCCCTGGATGTCGGTGAAGGTTCTCCACTCGCCGGTCTCCTGGTCGGAGATCAGGCCGCAGGAAATACCGGCAACGGGCCGCTTAATGGGCACGCCGGCATCCATCAGGGCCAGAGTGGAGCCGCAAATGGAGCCCTGGGAGGTGGAGCCGTTGGAGGAAAGGACCTCGCTCACCACCCGGATGGCGTAGGGGAATTCCTCCACGCTGGGGATCACGGGCAGCAGCGCCTTCTCCGCCAGAGCGCCGTGACCGATCTCCCGGCGGGAGGTAGAACGGGCGGCACGGGCCTCACCGGTGGAGTAGGCGGGGAAGTTGTAGTGGTGGATATACCGCTTGGTATCCTCGGGGTAGATGGTGTCCAGCTTCTGGGCGGCGGACAGGGTGTTCAGGGTGCAGATGGAAAGCACCTGGGTCTGGCCGCGGGTAAAGAGGCCGGAGCCGTGAACCCGGGGCAGGACGCCCACTTCCGCGGCCAGGGGCCGGATCTCGTCCATGCCCCGGCCGTCCACACGCTTGCCCTGCAGGAGCCACTTCTTGACGACCTTCTTCTGCATCTTGTACAGGCACACCTCAATGTGGGTGTCGAAGTCCTCGTACTTTTCGCCGAATTTCTCCTGGAAGTCAAGCCTTGCAGCGGTCAGCCGCTCTTCCCGGACGTTCTTGTCGTCGGTGTCCAGGGCGTACTCAATCTGGTTAAGACCATAGTTCATCAGGTCGTCCAGCAGGTCGTGGTTCACAGCGGCCTTTTCGAAGGTGAACTTGGGCTTGCCGATCTCGGCCACAATGCCGTTAATGAACTTCACGATCTCCATGTTGGTCTCGTGGGCCACACGGATGGCCTCCAGCACCACGGCTTCGGGGGCTTCGTTGGCCTCGGTCTCGATCATGACCACCTTTTCAAAGGTGGAGGCGATGCACACGAAGCAGTCGGAAGCGGCCCGCTGGTCGGCGGAGGGGTTAATGATATACTCGCCGTTCAGGTGGCACACGTTGGTGGTGGCGACGGGGCCGTTCCAGGGCACATCGGAGCAGGCGATGGAGATGGAAGCGCCCAGGGAGGCCACGATTTCCACGGGGTTATCGTAGTCGTTGGCAAGGACCGTGCAGGTCACCACGGTGTCGTTGCGCAGCTCCTCGTCAAAGAGGGGGCGCATGGGCCGGTCGATGATCCGGCTGTTCAGGATGCCCCGCTCGGAGGGCTTGCCCTCCCGGCGGTTAAAGGAGCCGGGGATCCGGCCCACGCTGTACAGCCGCTCCTCAAACTCGATGGTCAGGGGGAAGTAGTCGATGCCCGCCTTGGGGATGGGGTTGCAGGTGACGGTGGTGAGCACCACGGTGTCGCCGTAGCGGCAGATGCACTCGGCGTCCGCAAGCTCAGCGACCTTGCCGGTCTCCACGGTGAAGGGCCGTCCGCCGATCTCCATTTCATAGACCTTGTGGTTGGGGAATTGCTTATGGGTTACCATTGTTTTACCTCCATATTTTTATATTTCCCGGGAGGTTTAGCACTTGAAACTGCCGCGCGTGCCTTACGCGGTACTTTCAACTGCTAAAGCATCTCCCGAATTGTTAAAAAGGGCGACAAAAAGTCGCCCCTTTTATCGAATTACTTACGGATACCCAGCTTGGCGATCAGAGCACGGTAGCGGTTGATGTCCTTCTTGGCCAGATAGTCCAGCATGCTGCGGCGCTTACCGACCATCATCAGCAGACCGCGGCGGGAGTGGTTGTCGTGCTTGTGAACCCGGAGGTGCTCGGTCAGCTCGTTGATCCGGGCGGTGAGGATGGCGATCTGAACCTCGGGAGAGCCGGTGTCGCCCTCGTGGGTAGCGTTGTCCAGGATGACCTGGGTCTTCTTTTCCTTCTGAATCATGATGAAATCCACCTTTTCTTGAATTACCCGGCAGCTAAGTAGGGGTCGGTGAACACTCCCGGAACTGAGCGGCGGGCGAAAAATAACTCTGGTCACACAGAGCGAACCTATCTTACCATAAGTTTGCCCAAAAGTAAAGGATTTTTTTCACTTTTTTAAGTCGTGCACACTATTTTCGTGAGAATCCCTATCGTACAGCGGGCTGCATTCCAGTTAATATGTCATTCCGAACCAGTGCGCACACTGGTGTGGGAATCTCCCTCGTCATCGAGAGCACGCTTCTAACCGGGAGATTGCCACGCCAGTTTGAGAACTGGCTCGCAATGACCCGGAATTCGGGTGTGGGAATCTCCATCGTCATTGAGCCTGTATCCCCCTAACGATGGAGATTGCCACGGAAGTAGACGTCGGTCTACTCTTCGCAATGACAGGGAATTCGATGGCGGGCAAATCAACCCAGACTTAACTTTCAACTTTCAACTTTCAACTTTCCACTACCCCGTCCAGGGGAATCCGCACATCGGTGCAGAAGACGCAGCCCTCGTGGTGGAACCGGGCGGAACCGCCGTATTTCTGGGCGGTGATGGTGATGGAGGTAAGCCCCATCCCGGTGCCGCCCTCCCGGGTGGAAAGATAGCTGCTTCCCTTGCGCCGGACCTTGCCGTCAAAGGTGTTGGCCGCCACGATATACAGGTTGGGCTCATTCATGGTGGTGACGGTGAGGCGGATGCTCCGGTCGCTTTCCGGAATATTTTTGCATGCACGGACGGCGTTTTCCAGGATGTTGCCCAGGATGCCGCACAGATCCATGTCCGAAACCGGGCAATTTTCCGGCAGGTCGATCCGCCAGATGGTGCGGATTCCATCCTCCCGGGCGGCGCGGGCAAAGTGGTTGAGGGTTGCGTTGACGGCGTTGCTTGCACAGAAGTTTGTCACTTCGTTTACGGGCATGCTTTTCACATACCGGTCCAGGAAATCGGCGATACCGGCCTGGTCCCCGGCGTCGGCCATGCCCTTGAGGGCCAGAATGGTGTGCCGGAGGTCGTGGCGCATGCGGCTGGTGTCGGCAAGGTAGGCCTGCTGGGCCTGAAACTGTTTTTCCTGGACCTCCAGGATCCGGACCCGCTGGCGTTCGGTATCCAGCGCCATCATGGTCATGACGATCTGGTAAAAGAGGAAACAGACGGCAAGCTGCAGGGTGAACATCATCCCCAGGATGGCACAGTAGGAAATGAACACGGTTCCCTCCCGGAGGACGGAATAGTAGGTGGGCTGCAGGCCGATATTGATAAGCAGGAAGCCGCCCATGAGCCAGGCCATAACGTACCAGATGTGCTTCAGGGCAAATTCGTTGATAAGCTTGGTGCCGAAGCGCAGCAGGGGGAATGCCAGCGTCACCGCCATCAACGTCCCGAACCCCAGGGTAAAGATGGTGTTGATGGGACTGACCTGATTGATCTGGGCATCCGGGAAGAACGCGCACTCAAAGGCGGCGGCGATGTTGCTGGCAAAGGACATGAGGGCGCAGATGGAGACGAAAACGCACAGGCTGCGGCTCAGGTCCACCCGCACCGTGGCGTGGTAGAACAGGAAGAAGATTATGAGCACCGGGTAGAACAGGGTGTTGTTGTCCAGGCCGAACCGGCAGGTGAGATAGCTGCCCGCGGCGGACAGCAGGCAGTAGATCCCGGCAAACAGCAGTCCCAGGCCCGGCAGGGGTAGGCGGAGCTGGTCCCGCATGGGAAGGTAACATAACACCATGGCGGGAAAGACGACGGTGTAGGAGAGCAGCTCGTCCATAAAGGGGGTTATTTCGATCATAGCTTACCTCCCGGACCGGACACGGTTAAATTTGTAGGTTTCCCAGAGCTTGACCAGCAGATTCTGGCTGCGGACGCTGACGGGGAGGGTGCTGTGGTCGGAAAGGCGGCACTGTCCGTCCTGGAAGGAAACCACATAGTCAAGATTCACCAGCACGCCCCGCACCAGGGTGATGAACCGCGGGTCGTGGGAGAGGGCGCTCTGGACGGAGCTGAAAGCCATGAGGGGGACGAAGGTCTTTCCGTCCCGGGTCCGGATCTCGGTGTAGTGGCCCCGGGCTACCACGGACATGATATCCGGAAAGGTCAGGCGGTAGTCCTTGCCCTCCCAGCGGATGGGCAGGCGCTCGCAGACCTCGGTGCGCAGGCGGAGGATCCCGTCCAGGGTTTCGAAGACCCGCTCCCGGTCCGTGGGCTTCAGAAGGTAATCGTAGGCGTGGCAGCGGAAAGCGTCGCCCATATGGTCGGGGCTGGAGGTGAGGAAGACGAGGCTGACCTGGTTGTCGGTCTTGCGCAGCTCCTGGGCAGCGTCAATGCCGGACATTTCCCCCAGATAAATGTCCATGAACACGGCGACATAGAGATTGGGCCGGAAGTCGGCAAGGAAGCTTTCCCCGCTGGGGAAGGTCCGGACGGAAAGCTCCTGACCGTGGATGGCGGCGTATTCTTTGATCTGCCCCCGGAGCCCCTCCCGGGCATCGGGCTGGTCGTCAACAACGGCAATATACATTATAATATGTCACCTCTTTCGAAATGGACAATGGACAATTATGGAGCCGCTTCGCGGCGGTTTATAAAAGGGCGGTAACGGTTTTGTTGTCATTGAACGGCACACGTTTCAATGCGGCACGCGTCCTCGCCCCCCGCACTTGTGAGGGGGGTGCTGCACGCAGTGAATCAAAATTCCAATGATTGCCGGGGGCAATCATACCTTGATTAAAGTGTCCCTGCGCCAGCGCAGGGACGGGGGGAGCCCGTACAGCAGACTGCATTCCAATTTTCATGTCATTCCGAACCAGTCCGCAGACTGGTGTGGGAATCTCCCTCGTCATTGTGATCGCGTTCTTCTAAAGATGGAGATTGCCACGCCAGTGTGCGCTACTTTATCGCAATGACGCGAAT
>JAEDNR010000015.1 GCA_016302405.1 Oscillospiraceae bacterium | reverse complement strand
CGCTCCATCACCACCACCCGGGGATCGGAACGGATCTTCCAGTCCAGCTGGCCGTAGCCCACATCGATGGCAAAGACCTTCCGCGCTCCCTGCTGCAGCAGGCAGTCGGTAAAGCCGCCGGTGGAGGCGCCGGAATCGCTGCAAACATAGTCCTTGGGAGCAATTCCGAAATCACGCAGCGCCTTTTCCAGCTTCAGGCCGCCCCGGCTCACATAGGGGCAGGCAGCCCCCCGAACCTCAATGGACACCGTTTCCTCAAAGGAAATCCCGGGTTTGTCCGCCTTTTGACCATCCACATATACAAGCCCGCTCATGATGATGCTCTGGGCCTTGGTCCGGCTGTCGGCAAAGCCCTGCTCGGTCAGCAGCACATCCAGTCTCTTCTTAACCTTCACTGCGCAGCACCTCCTCCGCAAACGCGGCAATGGCGCCGCCATCCAAACCGCAGAAATGATACAGTTCTTTCATAGAACCGCCGGGAACATAATCCTTCCCCAGATCCAGACCCGTTACCCGGCAGGCTGCATCCACCTCCCGGAGCTGGGAAGCCAGCGCCTCCCGAATGCCGGAACCGGCTGCCGTTTCCTCCGCCACAATGAGGGGACGGCCGGGGGCCATTTCCCGGAGGATCTGCTCCACGGGAAATACGGAAAGGGTGAGAAGCCGCAGGACACAGACAGAAAGGCCTTTCTTTTCCAGAAGCTCCGCCGCTTCCAGCACGTTTTCAAGCATGCTGCCGTAGGTTAGGAGCGTCACATCCGTTCCCTTCCGGTGACACCTGACGACACCCCGCTTCTCCAGCCCGAAAAAGCCCTGCCAGCCGGATTCCCGGTAAGATCCTTCCGTGCCCCGGGGATAACGAAGGGCGACAGGACCGTCATAGCTTTCCACCGCCCAGCACAGCATATCCCGCTGCTCGGCAAAGTTTACCGGCGCCAGGATCAGCATACCGGGGGCCATGCGCAGGAAGCCCACATCAAACACGCCGTGATGGGTGGGGCCGTCGTCGCCTACCAGTCCGGCACGGTCTATGGCAAGCACCACATGCAGGTGGAGCATACACACATCCTGGAGAATCTGGTCAAAGGAGCGCTGCAAAAATGTGGAGTAGATAGCAGCCACGGGAATCATCCCCTGCTTTGCAAGACCCCCGGCCATGGAAACGGCATGTTCTTCCGCGATACCCACATCAAAATATCGTTTGGGATACCTGTGCATGAAACCCAGCAATCCGGTGCCGCCGGGCATGGCCGCCGTAATGGCGCAGACCCTGGGGTCCCGGGAGGCAAGCTCCAGCATGGTATCGCCGAAAGAATCGGAAAAGGTCCGCACCTTGGGTCCCAGCTTCTTCCCCGTAACCGGGTCAAATTTGCCGATGCCGTGGTATTTGGCCGGATCAGCCTCCGCGAAAGGATAGCCGCAGCCCTTCTTCGTCACCACATGGACAAGCACCGGCTCCTTCATATCCCGGGCAGAGCGGAGCAGACTGATAAGGCCGGGCAGATTATGCCCATCCACGGGCCCCAGATAGGTCAGGCCCATATTTTCAAACATTGTGGCCGGAAGCAGAAAACGCTTCAGCCGGTTTTTCAGCTTGCTGCTGGCAATATAGATCCGCTCGCCCCCGGGAAGCTTCTTTATAACCTCCCGGTACCGGCGCTTGGCGTGAAGATAATTTTCACTGGAACGGATCCGGGACAGGTGCCGGGACAGGCCTCCCTCGCTTTTCCCGATGGACATTTCATTATCGTTCAGGATAATAATCATGGGCTCATGGCTGACGGCAGCGTCATTCAGGCCCTCAAAGGCCATGCCGCCGGTGGCGGCACCATCCCCCATCAGGGCAATCACATGGTAGTCCTCCCCCAGCAGCGTCCGGGCCCGAGCCATGCCCAGGGCAATGGAAACGGAGCTGGAAGCATGACCGGCAATGAAGGCGTCCGAAGGGCTCTCCGAGGGTTTGGGGAAGCCGGACAAACCGCCAAACTGCCGCAGATGCGGAAAATCCGCCCGGCGGCCGGTCAGCAGCTTATGCACATAAGACTGATGACCAACGTCAAAAACCAGGCGGTCGACCATTGTATTAAAAACAGTCTCAATGGCAACGGTGAGTTCCACCGCGCCTAAATTTCCGGCAAGATGGCCGCCGGTCTGACTGACGTTCGCAATAAGAAATTCCCGAATCTCCCGGCAAAGCTGAACCCGTTCCCCGTCGTTCAGCCGCAGAAGATCCTCATGACCGTTTATTTTCTGTAGTATTTCCACTGGTTACACGACCTATCATGAATCTTTCTTTTTCCGAAACAGCGCGCGGAAGTGATTCCAGGTATAAATCAGCTTTCCAACGCCGTGGACAATGGCGGTGCAGGACCGAATGGCAAAGGTCTTGCCAATGGCTTTTCCCCCAACGGTCAGAGCCGCAACCAGCGCGGACATAACCAAAAACACCACCTGAGGCCAGGAAAAGGTAAAATGTGTCAGAATTTGGGACGCAATGGTCGCGGAGGCGGAGCCGGAAACGACACCGCAGATGTCGCCCACCACATCGTTGCAGATGGAGCTGACCCGCTCCGCGCTGCGAAGAAGGGAGATTGCCTCCCTGGCCCCGGGCACCTTCCGGGCTGCCATGGAATGAAAGGGTTTTTCATCGGCAGAGGTCACTGCCACCCCGATCACATCGAATACAATGCCCACCAGCACAATGGCCAGCAGGATCAGAAACGCCACGGCAATACTGCTGTTTTCCATAACCGCGTCAGAGAGCAGACTGATCGCGCCGGAAACAAAAATGGTTGTGATAAAAATTGTAACGACCCACCGGGCGGTTTTATTACGCTCCCGCCTGGATGTGCCGGAATCGGCCTTTGCCACTGTGATACCCCTTTAAAAATACCCATGTCAGAACCGGCAAGGCGAAAACGGCAAGCCACTTCGGCATGGGAATCTGAATGCACCCTTAGAGGTGCCCTGAATAAAAACTGTATAAAACGGTGGCAGGCAGGATAAATCTTACGGCTTAGGTCGGGTTGGCTTTCCCCAAAGGAAACCTGCCGTTGCCGCGCAGGCCGTTTCCATTTCATTCCTGAGCCCGGAAGTTGCCCGTCCGGGTACCCGATTGCCACTTAGACCGTACTGCAATCCCCTGCCTGCCCAGCTACGACAGCCTAGGTGTTTTCCACGACAAAGCGCACCATGATCTTAGCCTCTTTTGCAAACATGGTTTCCAGGAGCGATAACGGCAGCTGCCATGGCCATGACAGCCAGCCGCCTGGTCCCCTTTTCCCGCATGTTCACTCAAGGCAGGCTACTCTGCACGCAGCAACGCGACTCTGCGCACTGCCTTGCAGGTTCATTTCCTGGCTCGTGCGCGGGCAGGCCCTTCCGGGTTCTCTCCGCCGTCGCACAATACCAAGTCTCCACGGAAACCGGGTCGTATGCTCCATGCCGTTGGAGCGCGCCCTGAATCCTTAACCCCCAGCATCCACCCTAAACTGGGCGTAAAAAGCAGACACCAGGGACTTCATCGCTGTGCCCTTCAAAGGATTTTTAGGCCCTTCCTGGAAAATAGCCGCTTTGACTAGGATACTGCACCGTTGCCGTACATATTAACACATTTTAAAAGCATATACAAGTGTTTTTTCAAAAACTGTATATTTGCACAAACTTGCGGCGCCGAATTGTGCTTCTGAAACAAAGCCCACGGCACCCTGTATCCCAGGCAAATACACCCAATATAGGCTTAGCCGTTCCCGGCGGAAAACGCCGGAAACGGCTAAGCCTGTCCCATCCGAAAGGGTTATGGATTCGCTTCCAGAAACAGCTCTTCCACAATGTCTGAGTGGGTCACGGGAATCCGCAGCGTCCGGACTTCCTCCGGCGTAAAGAAACGCAGCTCCTTGGATTCACGACTTACCCGAAGCTCCGGCTCCTCCTGCAGGTCCAGGGCATAGACCACAATGACCATCCGCCAGACACTGCCGTCCCGGTAGGCGGCGATCCGTCCGGGCTCACCGTAGACACGCAGCTTCCGGAAGCTTTCCGGGCGGACGCGAAGCCCCAGCTCCTCGTAGACCTCCCGGACAATGGCCTGCAGGCCGGTCTCCTGTTTTTTGACACCGCCGCCTACCAGGCCCCACATATCAGAATCCGTCCGCCGCTCCAGAAGCAGGCGGCCCTTGCAGGTGATAATGGCGTTGGCGCCCAGCTTCGCCCGCTGGGTCGGCCTGGGCGCGTTTTTGGGGTCTCCACGGTAAAAGGTCACAACGGACATCTTCATCCCTCCTAGTTGTTAACGCAGTGGTGGGCAGTGGGGCTGTCGCTCTCAAGGGGCAGGAACTGGTACCCTTGGTCCTGAGCCCAGAGGATAATATCCTCCACCGCGTCCACACTGTAATCATGAATATCGTGCTGAAGCACAACGCTGACCCGGTGATTTTTAAGGCCCTCAATGACATTCTCCCGAACCTGCTTTGCCGTGCGGGCGCTTCCCGCGTCGTCACTGTCCACGTTCCAGTCAAAGTAACGGAAGCCCGCGTCCTGTACCGCCTGGGTCAGGGTGCTCATAATCCCCTTTGAGAACCGGCGGCTGACCGTATTGGAGCTGCCGCCCGGGAACCGCATCAGCCAGGTCTCCACCCCGGTCTCCCGCCGGATAATATCCTGCATGTCATAAAGGTCCCGGAAATAATCCCGGGGATCTGAATAAATCTTCTGATAGTCATGACAGGCTGTGTGAACGCCGATGCTGTGACCGTCGTCCACAATCTGGCGAAGAAGGTCCGGATTTTCATCCCCTACCACAAAGAATGTGGCTTTGACGCCGTATTTTTTCAGAACCCGGAGCAGCGCGTGGGTATAGGGTCCCGGGCCGTCATCAAAGGTCAGGTAGATCACCTTGCCGTTGGGGGTCACCGTATCCTGTCGGGGAGCGCCGCGAACCGTAAAGTTCCGGGTTACGGAGGATTCATTCCCCACGGCATCTCGGACTGTATAGGTCACGGGGTAGGTGCCCGGTGTCAGCCAGTCCACCTCGCCGGCGACCTCCACCGCGTCGGTCAGGTCCCCGTCTATATTATCCTCGGCGGAGTAGCCGGGATCATCAAAGCAGGAGCCCAGCAGGAAGCTGTAGTCCGCCCCGCCATGCAGCGTAATCACCGGCGGGGTGCGGTCCACAACCGGGATCTCCCGCTCCGCGTAGGCTGGGTTGCCCGAAGAATCCAGAACCGAGTAGGTCACCAGACCCTCCGTTTCCTCCCGGATGACCCGGTCCGTAATGTCCCCGTCAAAATTGTCCGTCGCGGTATAGCCCGCTTCCTTATAAGGTTTTCCCGGCAGAAGATCCTCCGGATCATCCGGTGTCAGGGTAATCACCGGGCACTGGGTATCCACCACCCGCACGAGTCTGCTGGCACTGGCCCTGAGTGAACGCAGCTGGGCGGAATAGGTAATGGTATGCTTTCCCAGCCGGCCATCCTCTACGGTGCCTTCCGCCCGGACCGGGATGCCGGGATCAATGCCCTCCTTCCAGAACAGGCTCCCCCGAAGCAGCGTACCCGCACCGGGATCCGTAAAGGTCTCTCCGTATTCCAGAATGACTTCGGGTGAACCCGCAGGAATCACAGACAGAGAAAACTGGTTGACCCGGAACACAACCACCCACGCGGCAGCTGCCGCTGCCCCAAGCAATAAAAGCGCGATCACCCAGCGCCATACACGGCGTTTCCGGATGGGCTGAAACAAATTCTCTTCCATATACTCTCTCTTTTCCTGAAGTTTACATAACTATACACCATTTTGGGCAAAAAGAAAAGAGCCTTTCAAAAAAATTAAGGATTTTTTTGCTGTGCGCCTGCCAGCACCCGGGCTTTTTTCAAAATACTGCCATTTTTCAACTTTTATTTTTCCCGGATGTGGCAAAATACCGCTTTCTCCGGCTGTGCTTGACATTATTCACATTTTATAGTATAATTGAATGAAATTTTTCCGGAATGGAGACTGCTTATGAAAAAGTTTTTCCGAATTCTGGTCCCCGTGCTGATGGCCGCGCTGATCATCGCCAGCATCGGGTGGTACCTGTTTGTTTACGACCGGGACTTCACCCGGGATATGCTGCTGGCGCAGGCCCGCTATCAGGATCTGCACGGGAACGCCCGCCTGTCCGCCTGGTTCTATGACCTGGCCTATGAGCACTCCGGGCGGGATGAAAACGTGGCCATCGAGCTTGCCAACCAATACAAGTCCGACGGCAACTACACCAAGGCCGAGGCGACCCTCTCCAAGGCCCTCTATACAACGCCCACCACGGAGCTGTATATCGCTCTTTGCAAGACCTATGTGGAGCAGGACAAGCTTATGGACGCGGTGGCTCTGCTGGAAAGCATCCAGGATCCCGCCATCCGGGCATCCATCGAAACCCTCCGTCCCGCAGCCCCCACCGCGGACTACGAGCCGGGCTTTTACAGCAAGTATCTAAGCGTATCTCTGGTTTCCCAATCCGGCACGGTGTACTGTACCACCGATGGAGAATACCCTTCCGTTGCCGATGCTCCCTATTCCGCACCGATCTCCCTGCCTGCGGGAGAGACGGTAATCCAGGCCATCTGCGTGGATGACACCGGCCTTGTCAGTCCCCTTACCGTACTGGGCTATACCGTCGGCGGCGTAATCGAGCCCGCGGTTTTCATGGACTCCGCCATCGAAGCCTCCGTCCGGGAGCTGCTGGATATTGGTGAGGGAAAGGTCCTCTATACCGACGCCCTGTGGGGTGTTACGGAATTTACCGTGCCCACCAACGCCGCAAGCCTGGATGACCTGGCTCTCATGCCTTATCTTGTGAGCCTGACCGCCGCAGACCTGCAGCTGGATAATCTGGACGGTCTTTCCTCCCTGCGGAAGCTGGAGAAGCTGGATCTTTCCGGCAGCCGCTTCCCGGCTAACTGCCTGGAAACCGCCGCAAGCCTCCCCGCACTGGAAGAGCTGAACCTGTCGTCCTGCTCTTTAAGCACCATTTCCGGTCTGGAAGGTGCCGGCAATCTGCGGGTGCTGAATATCAGCAATAACACTGTCCGGAATCTGGAGCCTATCTCCAGCCTTGTCTTCCTGACGGAGCTTTCCATGGCTCACAACGCCCTGACTTCCCTGGATGCCATCTCCGCCCTGACGGCTCTTGAGACCCTGGATGTTTCCTACAATTCCCTGACCTCCCTGCAGTCCATCAGCGGATGCGCCAAGCTGAAAACCCTGAATGCAGCCGGAAACCGGATCTCCAACCTGTCCGGCGTTCCCCAGCTAACCACGCTGAGCAGCCTGGCTCTGGACTACAATGCGCTGACGGACATTACCCTGCTGGGCTCCTGCACCGATTTGACGGAGCTGCGCATTTCCAACAACGCCATTTCCAACCTGTCCGCCCTGGATGGTCTGACCAAACTGGAGATTTTTGATTTCTCCTATAACCAGGTGGAATCCCTGCCCGACTGGCCCTCCAGTGCCAAGCTGCAGATTATCAACGGTGCCCACAATGTTCTGACCAGCATTGACACTCTTGCCGGCATGGCGGATCTGACCTATGTCAGCATGGACTATAACGCTCTTACCAGCGTGGATGCTCTGGCGGACTGTGCCAATCTGGTTCAGGTAAACGTCTACGGAAATGAGATCAACGACGTGTCCGCCCTGACGGCCCACAATATCATCGTCAATTACGATCCCACCTAAAAGGAAGCTTTCTTATGGATTATTCGGAAATAAACGCCCAGACCATCGACCGGTGGATTCGGGACGGTTGGGAATGGGGCGTTCCCATTACCCATCAGGCCTACCTGGATGCCCTGGCAGGAAACTGGGACGTGGTCCTCACCCCTACAAAGCCCGTACCCAAAGCCTGGTTCGGTGATCTGAAAGGCAAGCGTGTTTTGGGCCTTGCCAGCGGCGGCGGCCAGCAGATGCCCATTTTTGCCGCTCTCGGCGCAGTCTGCACCGTGCTGGACTACTCCCCCGCCCAGCTGGAAAGTGAGCGCATGGTCTCCCAGCGGGAGGGCTACGACATCCGCATCATCCGGGCGGATATGACGAAGCCCCTCCCCTTTGATGACAATGCCTTTGACCTCATTTTTCATCCGGTGTCCAACTGCTATGTCCGGGAGGTTCGTCCCATCTTCCGGGAGTGCTTCCGGGTTTTGAAGCCCGGCGGTGCCCTCCTGGGCGGCTATGACATGGGAATCAACTTCCTGGTGGATGAAAAAGAAGAGCGGATCGTGAACAGCCTTCCTTTCGACCCCATTACAGACCCTGCCCTCATGGCTCAGCTTCAGAAAAACGATGACGGCGTCCAGTTCTCCCATACTCTGGAGGATCAGGTGGGCGGACAGCTTGCGGCAGGTTTTCAGATCACGGACCTCTATGAAGATACCAACGGATACGGCAGGCTCCACGATATGGGAATTCCCACTTTCGCAGCCATCCGCGCCGTCAAGCCGAAATAACCGTGAATGCCCGGAATCGCGATCGGTTCCGGGCATTTTTTACATCATCTCCATTGCCTTTACTAAGACGCTCATAGAATCAACCTTGAAAACGATGGTAGTCTTCTCGGTCAATACCATACATCCTGCGTATTCATCATCAGGATGCTCAATGATTCTGAGCTCCAGATCCATCATGGCAGGAGCCTTGCGGATTTTATCCACTTGGATAACGATAATGGGACAGACATAATCGCAGACATCAAATTCAGCCCACCAATCATCTGGGATGTTGTATTTTACAATGCTTTCACCCACAGTTCCGCACGCGTAATCACAGCCGAATTCATCCATAACCAGCACCCCATCTATGGTGTTATTTCTTGGAACCACAGATATTTTAGAACAAAGTGTTCTAAAAGTCAATAGAACAAATCGTTCTAGGATATAGTGTCCATGGTGATTGAAATGGCTGAAAGATATGAACGCATTCGCAACCTAAGAGAAGATTCTGACCTCACGCAAGCTGAACTTGGCAAGCAAATCAATGTTCCGCAAAGAACCTATGCTTATTATGAGAGCGGCGAACGCATGATCCCGCCTCAGGTTCTCGTTACATTGGCGCAGTTCTATCATGTCAGTGTTGACTACCTTCTTGGGTTGACTGACCAAAAGGCACCATACCCACACAAAAAGTAAACATAAAAGGAGTAAGCTTCCGTTTTTCTGTTTTCCTTTCCCAAAATACAAAAAACCAGTTTTGCCTGACATAAACCGGGGTTCTTTGACAGACTGGAATGCCCGGAACCGAGATCGGTTCCGGGCATATTTTATTGTTTTTACTGCTGCTGCATTTCCAGCGCCAGACGGACTGCCGCTTCCACGGCGGCGGCACGGACCTGCTCCCGGCTGCCGGGAAAATGATACTCCCGGGACAACGTTTTTTCTTCGTCGCTGTAGCCGATAAAAACCGTACCTACCGGATTGCCGAAATCGTCACCTGTGGGTCCAGCCAGACCGGTGACGGAGACCGCTATGTCCGCCTCCATCGTCTCCCGGGCGCCTTTCGCCATAGCTTCCGCCACAGGCGCGGACACAGCTCCAACCGTATCAAGAAGCTTCCTGTCCACACGAAGGAAGTGTTCCTTGACCCAGTTGGTATAGCTGATGATTCCGCCCTTGTACACCGACGAACTGCCGGGAACTCCGGTCAGAGCCGCGCCGATGCCGCCTCCGGTGCAGCTCTCCGCCGTTACCAAGGTCTTCCCTGCCAGGGCGGAAAGAAGCTCAGAGCAAAGCGCTGTCATGGTAGGCCACCTTGATCTTTTCCACTCCGGCAATGGCCCGGGCGATCAGCGTCTCCCGGTCCAGGGGTTCCTCCGCGTGGAGTACCCCGCCCAGGGAGGGCTTGGTCTTGGGATGCTTGGGGGTGAAGACCGTGCAGCAGTCCTCATAGGGCAAGATGGAAGTCTCCATGGTACCGATTTTCCGGGCAATGGTGATGATCTCTTCCTTGTCCATTCCCACCAGGGGCATGAAAACGGGAATATCCACCACGGCCCCGGTCACCGCCATGGCCTCCATAGTCTGGGACGCTACCTGACCCAGGTTCTCGCCGGTGATCAGGCAGCCGCAGCCGTCCTCCTTGGCGATACGCTGGGCGATCTCCATCATAAACCGGCGCATAACCAGGGTGAAGTATTCCTCCGGGCAGTTATCCCGGATGGCCTCCTGAATTTCCGTAAAGGGTACCACGTTGACCGTCATCCGGCCGCTGAACCGGGTGACAAGCCGGGCAAGCTCCAGGACCTTATCTTTCGCAAGCTGGGAGGTATAGGGATAGGAGAAGAAATGCACCGTCTCGATCTCCAGTCCCCGCTTTGCCATCATATAGGCTGCTACCGGAGAGTCAATGCCGCCGGAGAGCAGGCACATGCCCCGTCCGCCCACGCCGGTGGGCAGGCCGCCGGCACCGGGCTCCGCCGGGCCGTGGACATAGGCCGAGAAATCCCGGACCTCCACATATACTGTGTAAGCAGGATGGTGCACATCCACCTGGCAATTGGGATGTGCTTCGGCAATCCGTCCGCCGATTTCCTGGGAAATCTGGATGGAGGTCAGGGGGAACTGCTTGTCGGAGCGCTTGGACTCCACCTTAAAGGAGGCCGCCATATCCAGATCCTCCCCCAGGTATGCTTCCACCGCCTCGAAGATGGCATCCACGTTCTTCTCGCAGGGACGGCAGCGGCACAGGCTTACCACGCCGAAAATAGACTTGCAGGCCTCCCAGGCTCCGTCCACGTCGGCGCAGTCATCCTTGGGCTCCACATACACCGTGGACTGGAGGATATACACATCAAAATTGCCGTAGGGCTTCATGCGCCGCCGGACATTCCCCCGGAGGCGGTTTTCAAACTGGTGCTTATTTCCGCCCTTGAGGACGATCTCCCCCAGCTTCATCAAAAAAATTTCGTTCATTTATTCCGCTCCTTACAGGTCTCCGGACAGCCGCGCCATGGACT
The DNA here is from genome assembly GCA_016302405.1 of Oscillospiraceae bacterium. Taxonomy (GTDB): domain Bacteria; phylum Bacillota; class Clostridia; order Oscillospirales; family Oscillospiraceae; genus Faecousia. The sequence continues at coordinate 18,205 of JAEDNR010000015.1, read as the reverse complement.
TCTGGGCATCAAAGCCCTCCGGATACCGTTTTTTCAGTTTCTCAAGATTCCCCTGCAAAATTTCTTCCAGAGGAATATCCAGCGCCGTAGCAGCCTCCGCAAGATACCAGGCTACATCCCCCAGTTCTTTCGCCAGACGTGCTTTGTCCAGTTCATGTCCCTGAGCCAGCCACTTTTTCACAATGTCGATGGCCTCCCCGGACTCTCCGCACAAGCCCATCACACTGTTAATAAGCACCTCTTTCCGGTCAAGGGCCGGATTCAGTGTGGTCATGGCCAGGCGCTGATATTCATTTACCGTCATGCAAACACCCCTTTTACCGGTTCCCCAGCTTCACCGCCCGATACTGGATGGCCTCCGCCAGGTGCATGGGCTGGATGTCCCGGCTGCCGTCCAGATCCGCAATGGTTCGGGCGACCTTTAAGATCCGGTCATAGCTTCTGGCAGTAAGCCCCATGGCATCAAAGGCCTGGCGCATGAGCTCCGCGCATTCGTCGGACAACGCGCAGAAAGCGCGCAGCTCCTCCGGTCCCATCCGGGCGTTGCACATACCGCTTTTTACGCTATACCGGCTGTTCTGAATCTGCCGGGCGGCGTTTACCCGCTCTTTAATTTTTGCCGACGGCTCCGCCTCCGCCCGGACACGAAGCTCCTCAAAGTGGACGGCGCTGACCTCCACCATAATATCGATCCGGTCCAGCATGGGGCCGGAGATCCGGCTCTGGTAGTTTTCCACCGACTGTTCGCTGCACCGGCACCGTCCGCTGGGGTCTCCGTACCAGCCGCATTTACAGGGGTTCATGGCGCAGACCATCATAAATTCCGCCGGATAGGTCACCGAGCCGCTGGCCCGGGAAATGGTCACGATACCGTCCTCCAGAGGCTGGCGCATCAGGTCCAGGGCATCCTTCCGGAATTCCGGCAGCTCATCCAAAAACAGCACGCCCTTGTGGGCCATGGAGATTTCTCCCGGCTTGGGATTGCTGCCGCCGCCCACCAGTCCGGCATTGGACACAGTATGGTGGGGCCCACGGAAGGGCCGACGGGTCACAAGGGGGTGCTTCGCCGTGAGAAGGCCCATCACAGAGTAGATCTGGCTGACCTCCAGGGATTCCTCCCAGGTCATATCCGGTAATATGGAAGGCAGGCGCTTGCTGAGCATGCTCTTTCCGGAGCCGGGAGGGCCAATGAGAAGAATATTGTGGCTTCCCGCCGCGGCAACCTCCAAAGCCCGCTTCACATTTTCCTGCCCCAGCACATCCTTGAAGTCAGGTCCTACGTCTCCGCTTTCCGCCGGGACCCAGACAGGCTCCGGTGAGAGTTCAATTTCCCCGTTCAGCCCCCGGACCAGCTCCTCCACCGTATGCACGGGGATAATGACCGGGCCCCGGGCCAGGGTCGCCTCGGCGGCATTCTGTGCCGGAACGTAAAGCCTGCGCACTCCCTCCTGTTTGGCGGCAAGGGCCATGGGAAGCACACCGGAAACGCTGCGAAGCTTACCGTCCAGGCTCACTTCCCCCAAAAAGGCGTCGCCGGGCTCCGGCTTCTTTACCTCCCCAGAGGCGGCAAGAATGCTCAAAAGAATGGGCAGATCGTAGTGGGTGCCCGCTTTTTTCTGGCTGGCAGGGGCCAGGTTTACGGTGATCCGGCTCACGGGAAACCGGAGCCCGCTGCTCTTCACCGCCGCCCGGACCCGCTCCCTTGCCTCCTTCACCGCCGCGTCCGGCAGGCCGACAATATCAAAGCCCGGAAGGCCGTTGGAAATGAAACACTCCGCCATCACACCGTTTCCGCGGATACCGGTGATGCCCAGGGTGCGGACGCTGCAAACCATAGCTTTCTCTCCCGTCTTTCTTTTTTCCGTTCTGCCCACGTAGGACTGCCCACGGGGCAATCTTTTAATAGAATATCGCATTTACCCGGAAAACGCAATCTTTATTTTCGCAAAAGACCCTGAGTCCCCTGCCGATTCCCCGGCGCCAACCATCAAATATTCCGGGAAAATATCCGAAACCTGAGAATCTCCGGCTTTACAAACCCGACAAAAAGTGCTATGATAGAAACGACAAAAATTGAATCCTTTAGGAGGTAATTCGTTTTGGCAAGAAAATTTAAAACCATGGACGGCAACACTGCTGCCGCTCACGTCAGCTATGCCTTTACCGAGGTTGCTGGCATCTACCCCATCACCCCGTCCAGCCCCATGGCTGACAACGTGGACCAGTGGGCCGCTGCCGGCCGGAAAAACATCTTCGGCAATACCGTAAAGGTCGTCGAGATGCAGTCCGAGGCTGGCGCTGCCGGTACCGTTCACGGCTCTCTGGCCGCCGGTGCCCTCACCACCACCTACACCGCATCCCAGGGCCTGCTGCTCATGATCCCCAACATGTACAAGATCGCCGGCGAGCTGCTGCCCTGCGTGTTCCACGTCTCCGCCCGTACCGTGGCGGCCCAGGCGCTGAACATCTTCGGTGACCACTCCGACGTGTACGCCTGCCGTCAGACCGGCTTCGCTATGCTCTGCGAAACCAACGTGCAGGAGGTCATGGACCTGGGTGCTGTGGCACATCTGGCCGCCATCGAAGGCCGCGTTCCCTTCATCAACTTCTTCGACGGCTTCCGTACTTCCCACGAGATCCAGAAGATCGCTATCTGGGACTACGAGGACCTGAAGGAAATGGTCAACATGGACGCCGTGGATGCTTTCCGGAAGCACTCCCTGAACCCCGAGCGGCCCTCCATGCGTGGTTCTCACGAGAACGACGACATCTTCTTCCAGCACCGTGAGGCCTGCAACAAGTACTACGACGCCCTGCCCGCAGTGGTGGAGAAGTACATGCAGAAGGTCAACGAGAAGCTGGGCACCGACTATCAGCTGTTCAACTACTACGGCGCTCCCGATGCCGACCGGGTGATCGTGGCCATGGGCTCCATCAACGACGTGGCCGAGGAAGTCATTGACTACCTGAACGCCCACGGCGAGAAGGTCGGCCTTGTCAAGGTCCGCCTGTTCCGGCCCTTCTGCCCCCAGAAGCTGGTTGCCGCCATCCCCGCCACCGCCAAGAAGATCGCCGTTCTGGACCGCACCAAGGAGCCCGGCTCCCAGGGTGAGCCTCTGTACCAGGATGTGGTCATGGCTCTGGCTAAGGCCGGCCGGAACGATGTCACCGTCATCGGCGGCCGTTACGGTCTGGGTTCCAAGGACACCCATCCCGCTTCCGTGTTCGCTGTGTACGAGGAGCTGGCGAAGGACGCTCCCAAGCACGAGTTCACCATCGGCATCGTGGACGATGTGACCCACCTGTCCCTGGACGAGAAGGTCTCCCCCAACACCGCCGCGGAAGGCACCATCGAGTGCAAGTTCTGGGGCCTGGGCGGCGACGGCACCGTCGGCGCCAACAAGAACTCCATCAAGATCATCGGCGACCACACCGACAAGTATGTGCAGGCCTACTTCCAGTACGACTCCAAGAAGACCGGCGGCGTGACCATCAGCCACCTGCGCTTCGGCGACAAGCCCATCAAGTCTTCTTACTACATCAACAAGGCCGACTTCGTCGCCTGCCACAACCCCTCCTACATCACCAAGGGCTTTAAGATTGTTCAGGACGTGAAGCCCGGCGGCGTCTTCCTCATCAACTGCCAGTGGAACCTGGAGGAGCTGGAGCATCATCTGGATGCCGCTTCCAAGCGCTACATCGCAGAGAACAACATTCAGCTGTATACCATCAACGCCATTGACCTGGCTATCAAGGTCGGCATGGGCAAGCGTACCAACACCATCCTGCAGTCCGCTTTCTTCTCCCTGGCGAAGGTCATGCCCGCCGAGGACGCTGTGAAGTACATGAAGGATGCCGCTGAGCACTCCTACCTGAAGAAGGGCCGCGATGTCGTTGAGAAGAACTGGAACGCCATCGACGCCGGCGCTACCGCCTATGTGAAGATTGATGTGCCCGCTTCCTGGGCTACCGCCGAGGCCGCTCCTGTGAATAACGAGCTGGAAGGCCCCGCCGACACCGTGAAGGTTGTCAAGAACATTCTGACCCCCATCGGCAAGATGGACGGCTACAGCCTGCCCGTGTCCGCTTTTGAGGAGCTGCCCGACGGCCAGTTCCCCCTGGGCGCTTCCGCTTACGAGAAGCGCGGCGTCGCCGTTACCGTTCCTGCCTGGGACGAGACCAAGTGCATCCAGTGCAACAACTGCGCCTATGTCTGCCCCCATGCCACCATCCGTCCCTACGCGCTGACTGCTGAAGAGGCTGCCGCCGCTCCCGCCGGCGCCAAGATCGTGCCTGTAAAGGCCGGCAAGGGCAAGGGCGTTTACAGCTACACCATGGCCGTGTCTCCTCTGGACTGCATGGGCTGCGGTGTCTGCGTCGGCGTCTGCCCCACCAAGGCCATCACCATGGTTCCCCAGGAGTCTCAGCTGGATCAGCAGCCCGTGTGGAACTACATGGTCTCCAAGGTTTCCGAGAAGAAGGATATGCAGGACAATTCCGTGAAGGGCAGCCAGTTCAAGCAGCCCCTGCTGGAGTTCTCCGGCTCCTGCGCCGGCTGCGCCGAGACCAGCTATGCCCGTCTCGTGACCCAGCTCTTCGGCGACCGTATGTACATTTCCAACGCCACCGGCTGTTCCTCCATCTGGGGCGGCCCCGCTGCTACCGCTCCCTACACCGTCAACAAGGAAGGTAAGGGTCCCGCCTGGGCCAACTCCCTGTTTGAGGACAACGCGGAGCATGGTCTCGGCATGTACACCGCCCAGGCGGTCATCCGTGAGTCCCTGGCAAACAAGGTCCGGGCTCTGATGGAGAGAACCGTCAGCGACGAGCGCAGAGCTGTCTGCAAGGAATGGCTGGATACCTACGAGGACGGCGAGGCCAACAAGGCTGCCACCAAGGCGCTGATCGCCAACCTGGAGGCCAACATCTGCTGCGATGATGTCCAGGACATTGTGAATAAGAAGGAATACCTGTCCAAGAAGTCCGTGTGGATCTTCGGCGGCGACGGCTGGGCCTACGACATCGGCTTCGGCGGCGTTGACCACGTTCTGGCTCAGAACAAGGATGTCAATGTCTTCGTCTTCGATACCGAGGTTTACTCCAACACCGGCGGACAGGCCTCCAAGGCTTCTAACATCGGCCAGGTGGCACAGTTTGCCGCTGCCGGTAAGGAGACCAAGAAGAAGTCCCTGGCTGAGATCGCTATGAGCTACGGCTATGTGTACGTTGCCCAGATCGCCATGGGTGCCAACCCCGCTCAGACCATCAAGGCTATCACCGAGGCCGAGGCCTATCACGGTCCCTCCCTCATCATCGGCTACGCTCCCTGCGAGATGCACTCCATCAAGGGCGGCATGACCAACTGCCAGGCCGAGATGAAGAAGGCCGTTGAGTGCGGCTACTGGAACCTGTTCCGGTTCGATCCCTCCAAGGAAACCGGCAAGTTCACCCTGGATTCCAAGGCGCCCAAGGACGGCTACCAGGACTTCCTGATGAACGAGGCCCGTTACGCCCGGCTGACCCGGGAGTTCCCCGAGCGGGCCACCGACCTGTTCGCCAAGAACGAGGCCGCTGCCAAGGAGCGTTGGGAGCACCTGAACAAGCTGGTGGAGATGTACAAAGACTGATTCTCCCCTCCCTGAATAAACACGCCCGCTCCTGTGTAAGCAGGAGCGGGCATTGTTCTTAGGCGGGCATCATTTTTTGCTTCTGATTCCGCAGAAGTATTTAAAAGCCATGCAACGAAAATAAAGCGATAAATGCATTCGGATCATCATAGCAGCCTGAGCAATGACATGTTCCACGTTTTTCAAGATTGAAAACCGTTCATTAGACAGATTGTGCCATATTTCTTCCGGAGAACATAGAATGGCCTGTGCCGGCAGGAACAGATCTGGAAGGAAGGGCGATTTTTCTATGGACGCTGTACAAACCACACCCCACCGCCCCGAGGAAAACACCCGCCGCAAAGCCATCACCAAGCTGATTGAGGCCGTTGCCGAACAGCAGGAGGCACTGGCCCGCATTCTGGAGGCGGAGCACAAAAAAATCGAAAAGATGACCCAGCTTTACGGCACCAGCGTAGACGATCTTGAAGACATCGACGAAAGCATAGAGCGGATTCTCGCCGCTGTAACAAGACTTGAGCTGGCCATTCAGCTGAAGCTGGACCTGTTCAGCGAATGCCTCTGCCCGGATTCGCCCTGCATGGGCGGACGCACTACCCCCTGCACGAAATAACACCAGCCGGGAACCGGGGCTTGACCCGGTTCCTCAGCTTGTCAAAGGTATTTAAAATTCTAAAAGGGCGCTTCCGGCCCGCTTATCGCAATGATTGATTCAGGCAATCGGCTTTTTTCAGGAACCAGACAAATCGTAAATTGGCGAGCCATCAAATTCCTGGTCATTGCAAACCTGTGACCGACGTCTACTGACCTAGCAATCTCCATCGTATTCCAGATAGCCTATCGTCATCCATTCGTAGGGGCGGTCATTGACCGCCCGCGAAAATGTACTGAATTCCAGCATAAATCCACGTCGTATGGCGCCTTTTCACCGAAAGAAATACAACTAACGGCCCCTTTCCCTGCCGGGCGCTCAATGAGCGCCCCTACGGAGGTTGACGATCGTAATTCGGGAATTCGATGGAGATTCCCACACCAGTTTGAGAACTGGTTCGGAATGACACGTTCTGACGATGCGCCAAATTCCAATTTTCCTATCTGCGGTTTCAAGAGCCAATAGCCTGATGACCGGCTTTGGGGCAACATGCGCCAGTGCCTTTCGGCAGTGGCGGCTACTTCTTTGCGTGACAGGCGCCGCTCATGCCGCATCCGGCGCAGTCACAGCCGCAGGAGCAGGCACACTTGCCCTTTTTCCTGTTGCGGACTTGAAAGAGAATAATGGAACCGATCAACAGGATCACAATGACCCCCGCGATCAAAGTTGGTACGTTCATACTGCTTGCTCCTTTCGTTTTCTTACTTTGCTGCAGAAGTCTTTACTCGCAGGGTTGCTTCCCGGTAAGGGTTCTTCCGCGCCAGCAAATAGATCATAGCAGCCAGCAGAATGATAGCCACTACCGTCCAGATGCTGAAAGCCCCGGAAAGCAGCATACCGATCCGGTACACGATCATGGAAACAGCATAGGCGAACACGCACATGTAGCCGATGGCGAAGGCTGTCCACTTGCCGTTATTCATCTCCCGCTTGATGGCACCCATGGCAGCAAAGCAGGGAGCACACAGCAGGTTAAAGATCATGAAGGCGTAGGCAGACAGCTTCGTGTAGTCCCCGGCAACCATGCCCCAGATCTCGTCGCCGTTCTCCGCCAATTCCCCCGCGTAGTTATACAGGATACCGAAAGTGGCAACCACATTTTCCTTTGCGATAAGGCCAGTGATGGTAGCCACGGCAGCCTTCCAGTTGCCAAAGCCCAGGGGGATGAAAATGTAAGCAATAACGCCGCCGATAGCAGCCAGCACGGAGTTATTCATATCCTCCACCATACCAAAGCCGCCGTCCTCCCAGCCGAAGCCCTGGAGGAACCACAGAACCACGGAGGAAAGCAGGATGATGGTGCCGGCTTTCTTGATAAAGGACCAGCCCCGCTCCCAGGTGGAACGCAGCACGTTGCCGGCGGTAGGCGCGTGATAAGCGGGCAGCTCCATGACAAAAGGAGCCGGGTCGCCGGAGAAAGGCCTGGTTTTCTTCAGAATGATTCCGGAGATAATGATGGCAGCCACGCCGATAAAGTAGGCGGACACAGCCACCAGACCGCTGCCGCCGAACAGGGCCCCGGCAATCAGGCCGATGATGGGCATTTTCGCGCCGCAGGGGATAAAGCAGGTGGTCATAATGGTCATGCGGCGGTCCCGCTCATTTTCAATGGTACGGCTGGCCATGACGCCGGGGACACCGCAGCCAGTACCGATAAGCATGGGAATGAAGCTCTTGCCGCTGAGGCCAAACTTACGGAAAATACGGTCCATAATAAAGGCAATCCGGGCCATGTAGCCGCAGTCCTCCAGCAGGGCCAGCAGGAAGAACAGCACCAGCATTTGGGGCACGAAGCCCAGGACAGCGCCCACACCTGCCAGAATACCGTCACAGATCAGGCCCACCAGCACTTCGCTGACGCCCCAGCCCTCCAGAGCGGCCCGGGGAATCTCCACCAGCCATTCGGTGCCCAGCACATCGTTGGTCCAGTCCGTTAGAAAGGTGCCGAAGGGCCCCATGGCGATCCAGTACACCGCGAACATGACTACCGCGAAAATGGGCAGGGCCAGGAACCGGTTTGTCACCACCCGGTCGATCTTATCGGAGTTGGTCAGCTTTCCGGCAGATTTCTTGTGATAACACCGCTTCATGAGCTGGCCGATGTACACATAGCGCTCATTGGTGATAATGGACTCGGCATCATCGTCCAGCTCCGTTTCCGCTGCCTGGATGTCCGACTCGATGTGCGCCATTGTCTCCTGCTTCAGCTCCAGCTGAGAGAGCACTTTGCCGTCCCGCTCAAAAATCTTGATGGCATACCAGCGCTGCTGTTCCTCCGGCAGGCTATGGACCGCCGCCTCCTCGATGTGGGCGATGGCGTGCTCCACAGCGCCGGAGAAGGTGTGCATAGGCACCGTCTTTCCGTTTTTCGCAGCGTCGATGGCAGCTTCTGCGGCATCCTGGACGCCGTCGCCCTTCAATGCGGAGAGCTCCACAACCTTACAGCCCAGGGCCTTGCTCAGTTCGGGAATGTTGATCTTGTCACCGTTTTTCCGGACCACATCCATCATATTGATGGCTACCACTACGGGAATCCCCAGCTCCGTCAGCTGGGTGGTCAGGTACAGGTTCCGTTCCAGGTTGGTGCCGTCCACAATGTTTAAAATCGCGTTGGGCCGCTCACCAATCAGGTAATTCCGGGCCACTACTTCCTCCAGGGTGTAGGGCGAAAGGGAGTAAATTCCGGGCAGGTCCGTGATCGTCACATCCGGATGCTTTTTCAGCTTGCCCTCCTTCTTCTCCACCGTGACACCTGGCCAGTTGCCGACATACTGGTTGGCACCGGTGAGGGCGTTGAACAGGGTGGTTTTGCCGCAGTTTGGGTTACCCGCCAGGGCGATTCGCAATTCCATACAAGATTCCTCTCTTTCAGTTAGTTATAACTAACCATTGCCTAAAATAAAATAGAGCTTTCGGTCATTCGACCTCGATCATTTCCGCGTCCGCCTTGCGCAAAGACAGCTCGTAGCCGCGGACATTTACTTCCACAGGATCCCCCAGGGGTGCCACTTTCCGAATAAAGATCTCTACCCCTTTGGTAATGCCCATGTCCATGATACGCCGCTTCACTGCGCCTTCTCCGTGGAGCTTTACAACCTTAACCGTATCTCCGATTTTTGCTTCCCGAAGTGTTTTCATAAACACATCCTCCCTCTTGTTTATTTAACCGGCACAGAAATCACACCATGATCTTCTGCGCCATTTCCTGACTGATTGCGACCCGGGCTTCTTTCACCTTAACGATGATGTTGCCCCCGATGGCATTGATCACTGACACATTGGAGCCAACCACAAAGCCCAGATTTTCCAAGTGCTTTCTGACCTCCGGCTTCCCGCCGATCCTTTTAATGACGAAGCTTTCACCGGTATCAGCAAGTGTTAGCGGCATATTATTCGCACCTTCTTTGTATGTCTTTTACGATTAGCATCCGCTAACCGTTAGGCTTTAAATTAGTTAGCTTCCGCTAACCTCCTATATAATAGTCATCCGAAGCGGATTTGTCAAGGGCTTTTGGCACTTTTTTCATTTTTGTCCTATTTCACTAACCGGACGTTGTATCTATTTCACTAACCGGACGTTGTATTTCACTAACCGGACGTTGTATCCCCCTTGAAATCTGTGGTAAATTATGATATGCTTATAAAAATATACAGAAAGGTGGGGTCCGCATGAATCTGCAGGAATCCGGCCAGATGTATCTGGAGACGATCTACATTCTTTCCCGGAAGAGCAGCACTGTCCGGGCCATTGATGTGGGAGAATACATGGGCTATTCCAAGCCCAGCGTCAGCCGCGCTATGGGCCTGCTGAAGCAAGCCGGCTACGTCACAGCGGACGAAGCCGGTTTCCTGACCCTGACCGACGCCGGTCGGGAAATTGCTTCCAAAATCTATGAGCGTCACACGGTTCTGCAAAACCTGCTGATGCGCCTGGGCGTCGATGAAGAGACTGCCTCCGCAGATGCCTGCCGTATGGAACATGTCATCAGCGACCAATCCTTTCAGGCAATTCGCAGGCATGTGGAAAAATGACGTGACAGAGCCGGGCACAGGCGATCCGCTCCTGCCTATCCGTTGTTTCAAAAGCAGCAGATTCCAAAAGGATCCGCTGCTTGTTTTCATACCCGGTATCAATGGCGCATAGTCCTGCCGCAAAACAAAGGAGGAACCGAGAATGGACGCCCGCAAGATGCCAACAGACAATCCCAGAAATCAGAACGGTATCGGTGAAAATGAACTGCTTGTCATCAGCGTCGGTACCAGTGCTCCCGAAATACGCCGCTTAACCATTGGGGCCATTGAGGCTGCTATAGAAAATGCATTTCCAGAATACACAGTGCGCCGCGGCTTTACCAACCAAACGATCATATGCCGCATAAAACATCGGGAGGGAATCTCCATCGACAATGCCGGTGAGGCTCTGGCTCGGGCGGCAGCCAACGGGGTCAAAAACCTGGTCATTCAGCCCACACATATGATGGATGGGGTGGAATACCGCAAAGTGGTAACGGAAGCAGCAAAATATCAGAACTCTTTTTCTTCTCTTTCCATTGGCGCTCCGCTTCTTACCTCTGACGAGGACTTCCGCTCTGTCGCCGACGCCCTGGTTTCCTCCACCGCCGCCTATAACGACGGGGAAACTGCCATCTGCTTTATGGGCCACGGCACGGAAGCTGCCTCCAACGAAGTATATGCCAGGATGCAGAAGCTTCTGTGGGACAGCGGTTGGGCGCATTATTTCATTGGCACCATGGAGGCTGCACCCACCGGGGAAGATGTTCTTGCCATGGTGAAATCCGGGAATTACAGCCGCGTGCTTCTGCGGCCCATGATGATCGTTGCCGGAGGCAACGTCAATCACCATATGGCCGGTAAGGAAGCGGGTTCCTGGAAGCAAATCTTTCAAAGCGCCGGTTATGAAGTCGTATGCCAAGTGCACGGTCTTGGGGAACTGGAAGCGACCCAAAATCTGCTTATTAACCACGCCCGGGCCGCAATGGATAAATCGAAGAAATTGTAAAATATCTGCTATACCGTGGCGTCTGATATTTTATCGAGAAATAGTATGAACCCCACGCCGTACCGTGAACGCAATGCTTTCCCCTTTCCGGGAACGCATTGCGTTTTTTTGTTTCCAACCCCCACGACCGATTGGGCAATTTCCCCAGATCCTCCCGGACGCAGGAAACGGATTCTGGCAGTCCTTCCAAATTGTGATTCCATTGCTATATTCCGGGTTTTTAGGGGTTGACTTTTTCCGGATTTGCTGTATTATATCAGTAGTAATTTATCGGTATATTTCTATCGGTATAATTCTACTTAGAAAGGTGAATGCATATGGAGAAGAACTATACGCCTGTAACAAACACTCAGGAACTGGCCGAAGCGCTGAACCGCTGCCGGGCTGCCCAAACCCGGTTCGCTTCCTATACCCAGGAGCAGGTGGATCGGATTTTCCTGGCTGCGGCAACTGCCGCCAACAAGATGCGCATTCCGCTGGCAAAGCAAGCCGTAGCCGAGACCGGAATGGGCGTGGTGGAAGACAAGGTCATCAAAAATCACTACGCCGCGGAGTACATTTATAATGCTTACAAGGATGCCAAGACCTGCGGTGTCATTGAAGAAGACACTGCTTACGGTATTCAAAAGATCGCGGAACCAATCGGCGTTATCGCCGCAGTCATTCCTACCACCAATCCTACCTCCACCGCGATTTTCAAAACCCTGATCGCGCTGAAGACCCGCAACGCCATTATCATCAGCCCCCACCCCCGGGCCAAGGGCTGTACCATTGCCGCCGCGAAAGTAGTATTGGAGGCTGCTGTGGCCGCAGGCGCTCCCGAGGATATCATCGGCTGGATCGATGTCCCCAGTCTGGAGATGACCAACCAGCTCATGCAGGAGGCCGATATTATCCTGGCCACCGGCGGCCCCGGCATGGTGAAGGCTGCCTACTCTTCCGGTAAACCTGCTCTGGGTGTTGGCCCGGGCAACACCCCCGCTGTGATCGATGAATCTGCCGACATTCTGCTGGCGGTATCCTCCGTCATCCACTCCAAAACCTTTGACAACGGCATGATCTGTGCCTCGGAGCAGAGTGTCGTGGTACTGAGCAGCATTTACGACCAGGTAAAGACCGAGTTTGTCAACCGGGGCTGCTACATTCTGAACGAAGAAGAAGCCGATAAGGTTCGCGCAACCATCCTCATTAACGGCGCCCTGAACGCCAAGATCGTCGGCCAGTCCGCCCACACCATCGCGGCACTGGCAGGGGTGGACGTGCCGGAGGATACCAAGATCCTCATCGGAGAAGTTACCTCCACCGACCTGAGCGAGGCCTTCGCCCATGAAAAGCTCTCCCCGGTTCTTGCCATGTACCGGGCTGATGATTTCGAAGATGCCCTGAACAAGGCTGACACCCTGGTCAAAGACGGCGGCTACGGCCACACCGCCTCTGTCTACCTGGATCCCGTCGGTGCCAAGGAGAAGCTGGACGCCTTCGCCGCCCGGATGAAGGCATGCCGGATCCTGGTGAACACCCCCTCCGCCCAGGGCGGCATCGGCGACCTGTACAACTTCAAGCTGGCCCCCTCCCTCACCCTGGGCTGCGGAAGCTGGGGCGGCAACTCCGTGTCCGAGAACGTGGGCATCAAACATCTGCTGAACATCAAAACCGTCGCCGCCAGGAGGGAAAATATGCTCTGGTTCCGCGCGCCTGAAAAGGTCTATTTCAAAAAGGGCTGCCTGCCCGTCGCCCTGTCCGAGCTGAAAGGACATAAAAAGGCTTTTATCGTCACGGACAGCTTCCTGTACAATAACGGCTACACGAATCCCATTGAAAACAAGCTGGACGAAATGGGTATCACCCACACCACCTTCTACAATGTGGCCCCCGATCCTACCCTTGCCTGTGCCCGGGAGGGCGCGGCCCAGATGGCAGCCTTCCAGCCGGACCTGATCCTAGCCATCGGCGGCGGCTCCGCCATGGATGCCGGCAAGATCATGTGGGTGCTCTATGAGCATCCCGAGGCGGACTTCATGGATATGGCCATGCGGTTTGTGGACATCCGTAAGCGGATCTACACCTTCCCCAAAATGGGCGAAAAAGCCTACTTTGTGGCGATCCCCACCTCCGCCGGTACCGGCTCCGAGGTAACTCCCTTCGCCGTAATCACGGATGAGCAAAGCGGTGTCAAATATCCTCTGGCGGACTATGAGCTGCTGCCCAAAATGTCCATCGTGGATGCAGATATGATGATGAACGCCCCCAAGGGGCTGACTGCCGCCTCCGGCATTGACGCGGTGACCCACGCCCTGGAAGCCTATGCCTCCGTCATGGCTACGGACTACACCGACGGTCTTGCTCTGCGGAGTCTAAAGCTGGTTTTCGAGAATCTGCCCAAGGCCTACGAAAACGGTCCCAGGGAGCCCCGGGCAAGGGAAAATATGGCCCATGCCGCCTGCATGGCCGGTATGGCCTTTGCAAACGCTTTCCTGGGTGTCTGCCACTCCATGGCCCACAAGCTGGGTGCTTTCCACCACCTGCCCCACGGTGTTGCCAACGCCCTGATGATCGATGAAGTTCTGCGCTTCAATGCCGCTGAGGTCCCCGCCAAAATGGGCACTTTCTCCCAGTATGACCACCCCCACACCCTGGCAAGATACGCGGAGGTTGCCGACTACCTGAAGCTGGGCGGCAGCACCGACGAGGAGAAGCTGGAGAACCTGATTCAGGCGATCGACACGCTGAAAGAGAGAGTCGGCATCAAGAAGACGATTCGGGATTACGGCATTGACGAAGATACCTTTCTGGCCCGGCTGGATGACATGGTGGAGCAGGCCTTTGACGACCAGTGCACCGGTGCCAATCCCCGGTATCCGCTGATGCGGGAAATCAAGCAGATGTATCTCAACGCCTACTATGGCACCGCGAATAGGGTTTAAGGAGGAAAACAGGATGAACATGGATACTGTCATTGCTACCCGGCCCCACAAGGTCATCTATCGGGACGGAAATACCTGCATCAAGGCCTTTGACGAGCATTTTTCCAAGGCGGACATTCTGAACGAGGCCCTGAATCATGCCCGCATTGAGCAGACCGGGCTGAACATCCCCAAGCTTCTGGGTGTTAACGTAGTGGACGGCAAATGGGCCATCATGACCGAATTTATCGAGGGCAAGACCCTGGCCCAGCTCATGCAGGAGAATCCGGAAAAGAAAGACGAATATCTCAGCTTCCTCGTAGATCTGCAGCTGAAAATGCACGCCCTGACCTGCCCCATGCTGAACAAGCTGAAGGACAAAATGCACAGCAAGATCAGCGCCTCCGGACTGGACGCAACCACCCGCTACGACCTGCATATCCATCTGGACAGCACGCCGAAGCACAGTAAGATCTGCCACGGTGATTTTAACCCCTCCAATATCATTATTACCGGGGACGGTACCCCCTACATTCTGGACTGGTCCCACGCAACTCAGGGCAACGCCTCCGCGGATGCCGCCAGAACCTACCTGCTGTTCTGCCTGGAGGGCGACCGGGAAAGCGCCGAAAAATATCTGACGCTGTTTTGCCAGAAAAGCGATACCGCCAAACAGTACGTCCAGAAGTGGATGCCCATCGTAGCCGCCTCCCAGCTGGTCAAGAGCAACGAAGCCGAACGGGCGTTCCTTCTCTCCTGGGTCAATGTGGTGGATTATCAGTAAGCCCATAAAAAATGCCGTACCCTCTCACCCGGAGGGTACGACATTTTTCATCTGCATAACGATGGGCTGCCCGGAATTCATTCGAATCTCTCACCAAAAAGAAAACCGAAAGAGCAAACAGCATTGTTGCTTTCAAAGAACTGCTTCGGGACATATTTCAGAAAAGAATCATCTTTAGGATTGACATTGGCGAACAAATCTGATAACTTAACATTAAGCGGGGGAGCGGATTGGGTAACGCCGGAAACGGTATTCCCTTCCGTAGTGATCCCGCTTTTTTTATTGACCAATTTGTCGATTTGAATGTTTTCAAGTGCGATTGCAACATGCAATGAGTTTGGCTTATCTATAAATTCCTTAATCTCCAGTTTTACTGGTGTTATGTAATCACCATCTTGGAATGCACTGACTAACACATACATTTTTTCCAAGGTTACATCTACTTTATACCCTTCTTCATTTCTGTTATGTGTCTCAATTCCGATTGCAGAATCCACAACATCATCAAAACAGGACAGCATTTTCATGAAAGAATAATAATTCCGTTTCTGTTTGTTCAGACTTTCACTCATTTTCTCTTTGGAGAAACCAAATTCAAGTTCCACATCGTTATTGCGATAGTCGTGAACCGTTCCAAATACAGCGTCCATTCTTTGAAACAGAATCTTGCGGTCATTAGTTTTCATCCGCACACCGTTTCGAATATCGGTACCATACCTTGCTTCCGCTTCAGAAATCGACTTCTGGTTCACAACAGCAGTAATTGTCAAAGACAAATCTTTCAGTTTGTCATGTAGAAGGTCTTCGCCGCATTACGGATGCCATTTGACATTGGTAATAGATTGGTAATAGCAAAATTTTTTATAACCTAAATTCTGCCAAAAATTATCCTATACGCAGGTAATTTCATGAGTTATTTCATTCATAATAGAATTATTCCTGCAAAAACAGCGAATTATCGGAATATTTTCACCCAAAATACCTTTCAGAATTTGTAGACGCAATTAACATATACATCATGGAATTATCTGGCCTGAAAAGTTCTGAAAACTACTGATTTTGTGGCTTATGCATTAAAAGTTGCTGTTAGTAATTTTGTATGTGATAATTCTTGCGGAATTTAGGTTATAAAACTGTTCCAAATTTCAGCATATAAAAAAGTTCCGGTTTCTACCACATTTAAGGCAGAAACCGGAATTTTTGGTCCGAGTGCCGAGATTCGAACTCGGGGCCTCTTGAACCCCATTCAAGCGCGATACCAAACTTCGCCACACCCGGAAAGCAGCAATCTCTTGACTGCCTGAGTATTCTAGCACATCCTTCCGAAAAATGCAAGCATTATTTTCAAATTCTCCAAAGATTTTTTGGTCAGCTTTTTCGTTCTCAGGGCTCCATTTTCATGGGCTTGTAGAAGTACAGGCCCGTGGCGCTGAGGCAGATCGCATCCGGCTGATCCGCCTGATACGCCTGGGAAGACAGGTGCATCAGCGTCTTCCCCGCTGAGACCACCTGCACCCGGACAAGAACCTCTTTTCCGGGGATCAGGGGGCGGTGGTACTCCACCTGCATCTGAACCGTGGGCGCGATTCCCTCTCCCGGTTTAATACAGTACGCAACGAAGCCCATGGCCTGATCCACCACCGTGGCGCACATGCCGCCGTGGAGGGTGCCGGGGGCGTTGCGCATCCAGTCGAAGGTCCGGCACTGAAAGAAATACTCCCGTCCGCCGCCGGTGCAGGAAATCAGCTGATAGCCCATCCGGTCTCCAATGCTGTCGGGCGCATATTCATGCAGCTGCCGGATCCTGTCGCGGACGGAGGCAAGCATCTGCTCGTCTGTTGCCTGGAACATAATAAGGGCCTCTTTTCTTTCTTACTCTCCGCGTTCGCTGCTGACAACCTTGCCGATGTTCCACAGGTGGGCAACCGTTTCCTCGGCGCGGCGCTTCTCTTCCTCACTCGCATACTCCACATACACAGTGTGGGCGCTGCAGTCGGCGCACTCCACCTGGACATTCCAGCCGCCCTCATGGACGATCATTCCGGCGCCCCGGCACAGGGGGCACTCCTCCAGCATAATAAAATCTTCCATATCTTTTCTCCTTATCTGAATACGTTTCCGTTTTCGTCGTACAATTCTACCCGGCGGCAGCGGCAAAAGTCGGGCGCAAGCTCCGGCAGATACCGCTCTACAGCGGAAAGAAGCTGCATGGGGTTCAGCGCCGGGTTCTGGCAGTGAACCCGGGCCCGGACCGTCAGCGTATTCTGGTCCTCCTGCCCCAGTTCCAGACGGCTCAGCAGCGGGATGATGTCCTGCTCCGAGACACCGCTCTTGCCTTTCTTCTCAACGGTAAGGCTGGGCCGGGAAAACAGCGCCCCGAGTTTTTCGGAAGCATCCTCCGGGACACCGCTGTCATACTCCAGGGTCAGGCAGCAGTCCAGCCAGGCAAGGTTTTTAAGTTTACTCCCATCTTCGTACACATCCAGGATCCGCACCCCGGGTACAAGGGCGGCATTCAGCCGGTCCCGAATCTCCGTGCAGGGCACCGGCTCCCCGTCCAAAGCAAAATCCAGCAGTTCACAGGTACTCTCTACCCCCACGGACATGGGCAGTGCGATGGAGACACTGGGCCGGGGGTTGAAGCCATGGGTATGGGTCAGGGGCAGCCCCGCCCGCTGGAATGATCGCTGAAACAGCCGCATCAGGTCCAGGTGGGATATCCACACCGCGTTCCCGGTCTTTTCAAACAACAGTCTAATCATCGCACCGTGCCTCCTTCAGCAGGGCATTGGCCCCACAGCCGGCACAGCCGTGGCGGCAGTCCGGCGTCACCCGGCTCTCATAGGCCCGGCGGCGCTCCCGACGAAGAAACGCTTTGCTCACGCCCACATCCATCATATCCCATGGAAGCAGTTCTTCCTCGCCGTAGCCCCGGATGGTGTAAAAATCCGGATCCACGCCGCATTTGGCAAAAGCTTCCAGCCACAGGTCATAGCGGAAATATTCGTCCCAACCGTCCAGTCTGGCGCCGCTTCGCACCGCCTCCTCAATCACAGGTCCTAAACGGCGGTCGCCCCGGGCAAAGACCGCTTCCAGGCGGCTAAGGTCCGGACTATGGTAGTCGTACTCAACGCACTTGCTGTACAGGTGCTCCTTCAGAAGCTTGCACCGCCGCAGATATTCCTGGGGCGTGATCTGCTTTTCCCACTGGAAGGGCGT
>JAEDNR010000099.1 GCA_016302405.1 Oscillospiraceae bacterium | reverse complement strand
GGACGTGTACCGCATCGGCACCGCTCGCCACTGCCCAAACAGCCCTACAAATTCCAATTTTCCGCGCTGATACGATAAGCATACCATACAGTTACCAGGGGGCGCTCTATGGAAAGAACCTATGTAGCCATTGATTTAAAATCCTTTTATGCCTCCGTGGAGTGCGTGGAGCGGGGGCTGGACCCTCTGACCACCCATCTTGTGGTGGCCGATGCCAGCCGGACGGAGAAAACCATCTGTCTCGCGGTGACCCCCGCCCTGAAAGCCTACGGCGTTCCCGGGCGGGCCAGGCTCTTTGAGGTGGTGCAGAAGGTGTCGGAGGTCAACGCCCAGCGCCGTCTCCTGGCCCCGGGGAGAACCCTCACCGGGAAATCCACGGACGCGGAGGCCCTCCGGGCGAATCCATCTCTGGAACTGGATTATCTGGCAGCACCCCCCAGGATGGCCCTGTATATGCAGACCAGCGCCAAAATCTATGGCATCTATCTCCGATACGTCGCCCCCGAGGACATTCACGTCTACTCCATCGACGAGGTGTTCATCGATGCTACGCCTTATTTACGCACCTACGGTGTGGACGGCCCGGGCTTTGCCCGCATGCTGATCCGGGAGGTCTTCCGGGAAACCGGCATTACCGCCACCGCCGGGATCGGCACCAACCTGTACCTGTGCAAGGTGGCCATGGACATTGTGGCGAAAAAAATGCCCCCGGACGAAAGCGGTGTGCGGATGGCCGTCCTGGACGAAATGACCTACCGGCAGCTTCTGTGGGACCATCAGCCCCTGACGGACTTCTGGCGGGTGGGCGGCGGAACCCAGCGGCGGCTTGCCCGGTACGGCATGTACACCATGGGGGATGTGGCCCGGTGCTCCCTGGGCAGGCCGGGGGAGTGCCAGAACGAGGATCTATTGTACCGGCTGTTCGGGGTAAACGCGGAGCTGCTCATTGATCACGCCTGGGGGGTGGAGCCCTGCACCATGGCGGACATCAAGGCCTACCGCCCGGAAAACAACAGCATCAGCTCCGGTCAGGTCCTCACCTGCCCCTATACCTGGGAAAAGGCGGGGCTGGTGCTCCGGGAGATGGCGGACAGCCTGTCCCTGACCCTGGTGGAGCGGGGCATGGTCACCGGACAGCTCACCGTCACCGTGGGCTACGATACGGAAAGTCTGGCGGGGAATTCCGGCTACCGGGGCCCGGTGACCGTAGATCACTATGGACGCAGGATTCCGAAGCCTGCCCACGGCACTGTGAATCTCCCCAGGAAGACCGCCTCCACCCGGCTCATTACCCAGGCGGTAATGGAGCTGTACGCCGGGATCACGGACCGGGAGCTTCTCATCCGGCGGCTGACCATCGGCTGCGGTCTGATTCCCGAGGAAGAGGCGGCGGATCCCTGCCCACAGCTGAATCTGTTCGCGGACATGGAGGCCCAGCAGCTTGAGGAAGAAAGCCTGGCCCGGGAAAAACGGCGGCAGCAGGCCATGCTGGGCATCAAGCGCCGGTTCGGGAAAAACGCGATTCTGCGGGGGATGGATCTGGAGGAAGGGGCCACCACCCTGGCAAGGAACGCCCAGATCGGCGGACACCGGGCATGACCCTCTAAAACCTGTCATTCCAAATTCGCGCAAGCGGCGCGGAAATCTCCATCGTCATCGAGACAGTATGCTCCTAAAGATGGAGATTGCCACACCAGTCTGAGGACTGGTTCGCAATGACCGGAAAGTCGGGGCATGGGTATCTCCGTCGTACAGCAGGCCGCAAATCAATTACGGTGTCATTCCGAACCAGTGTGCACACTGGTGTGGGAATCTCCATCGTCATTGTATCCATTTGGGCTATTGATTGGCATTGACAGGCCAGTTTAACGGAAGTACAATAACCGCGGCCCCAGGAGGCACCATGAAACAATGCAGTGAAAATTATGCGGATATGCTCCGGCTCCATCGTCCGGTGTCCGGAAAGCACGCCCGGATGGACCGGGTCGCCCGGGGCGCCCAGTTTGCCCCCTTTGCCGCCCTCACGGGCTATGACGCGGTGATCCGGGAGACGGGGCGGCTTACCGAAGAAAAACCCTGGCTGGATGCGGACGAAATCGCCCGGCTGGACGCGCTTCTGCGTGCGCTGGCGGTGGACCCGAACCGGGAGGCGGTATTTGTGTGCTTCCTGCCGGACCGAGAAAAAGTGGGAGGCAGCTTCGTTTCCTACCGGGGGCGGGTAGCGCGGGTGGACCCCATCCAAAAGACCGTTCTTCTGGATACCGCAGAGACGTTTCCCATTTCCGCTATCTATGATATTGAACAAGGAGATTAGCCCATGGACATTTCCCAGGTACGGATTGCCCGCAGCCATCGGCGCACCGCCGCAATTCAGATCACCCCACAGGGGGAAGTGGTTTTTCGCGCGCCCCTGACCATGCCCCGCCGGGAGATCACAAGAATACTGGAAGAACGTCGGGACTGGATCGACAGGAAGCTCTCCGCTGTCCGGGAAGACGCGGCGGCAGGCCGGGCCGCTCCCCTGTCCCGGGAGGACCTTGTCGCCCTGGCCCGGCAGGCGAAGGAAATCCTGCCGCCTCTGGCGGAAGCGTATGCCGCCCGGATGGGAGTGACCTACAGCAGAATCACCATCCGCTGTCAAAAGACCCGGTGGGGAAGCTGCTCCGCCAAAGGAAATCTGAACTTCAACTGTCTTCTGATGCTTTCGCCGCCCCAGGTACAGACCTATGTGGTGGTGCATGAGCTGGCCCACCGGAAGCACATGGACCACTCCCCCGCTTTCTGGGCGGAGGTGGAAGCGGTTCTGCCGGACTACCGGGACAGCGTCCGGTGGCTGAAAACCAACGGTGGAAAGCTTCTCTCCCGTGCCCGGCAGGAGATATGAGATAATTTGCATATCGGTTTAACGCGGTAAGAACACAAATTGGAATTTGGCGAGCCATCGAATTCCCAGTCATTGTGAACCAGTGACCGACGTCACTGGTGTGGCAATCCCCCGGTTAGAAGAACCCGGTTTCCTCATTCGGGTCATTGCGAACCAGCGCGCACGCTGGTGTGGCAATCCCCCGGTTAGAAGCACCACTTCTCGTGGAAAAATTACAGAACAGCAGATTAGATCAGTCTGTATGACGATGGGCTGCCTGGAATTCGATGGGGATTCCCACGAAAGTAGTGCGCACTGGTTCGGAATGACACGTTCTGACGGTGCGCCAATCGCAATGACAGGGAATTCGACAAATTCCCAATTTATCGTCTTCATGCATTGACCGGATGCGCATATACGGGAAGCCCAGGTGGGCATAAGCAACCATGTCCTCATAGCGCAATCATTCCGAACCGAAAATTCCCCCTGCCGGGTTCCGGCAGGGGGAAAAGCTATTTCAGAATGCGGAACTTAAAAAGTTCTCTTCTTCCGCAGCACCTGGATGACAACCAGTGCGGCAGCAGCCACGATCATGACAGCGGAAGCGGTGTAGATCAGCATGCTGTCACCGGTCTTGGGGTTATCCTTATCCGCAGGCTTGGTGGTCGCGGTGGTGGGCGAGGTAGTGCTGGTGGTGCTGTTATTGCTGTTGGAGGCGTTCTTCACGACCACATGGATGTTGGTCTTGGCAGTCTCCTGGATGGTCACGTTGGGATCACCCTTGGTGACGGTACCGGCCTTGTACTCAGCCCAGGTAGCGTCGGTGAACAGGCCGACCAGCTTCATATTGGAGCCGGAGTAGTAGTTCTTCACGATCTTCTCAACTTCGGTCTGGCTGACGCTGTTGCCAACGACCTTGCCGGTAATGTCAACGATCCGGTCCGGGGTGGAAGTCTTGTCATCTCGATAAATCCGCAGCAGAACCAGGGCTTCGTTCTGCCAGCGTGCAGTCAGAGTGGTATTGCCATCAACCTTATAAACAGTGTTCGCAGTATACTGATTGCCTGCTTCGTCAAACCAACCCATGAACACATCACCGCTCTTGGTGGGAGTGGGCAGGGTACCGACCTTGGCATCATAGGTGACAGACTGATTAGTAGGGGAGACAGTGCCGCCGTTGGCCTGGAAGTACAGTGTAAACGTTTTGGGCTCATACTTCACAAGAATGGTCTGCGCCGTGCTGGTAACCTGCTCCTGGCCGGTCAACTGGTCGCCGCTGTTGAAGTTGTACCACAGAACAGCGCCATTGTTGGTCTTCAGAGAATAGCCGGTGGGAACACTTGCCTGAACCGCCGCGACAACATCGGAACCATTCAGAAAAGCCAGCAGGGACTGATTGATAGCAGCGTTGTACTCGCTGATCAGCTTGGCATTTTCCTTGCTCTCAGTGGTCTTCACGCCCTTGACAAGGATATTCTTGGTGAGCAGCTCATACTTGGCAACCAGGGTGGTGTCCTCTTTCAGGAGAGCGCCGTTCTCTACCTGCTTGTCGTCGGCATTGAACCAGCCAAGGAACTTGTAGCCATCCCGGGATGCGGAGGGCAGGCCTACCACGGTAAACCATCTAACGCTTTCCTTTTCGGTGTATTCGGTGAGTTTCAGCGTTGTTTCGGAAGCATTCGTACCGCCGATCTTGCCGCTTCCAGCATCCAGGGTCAGGGTAATGAACTCGGCAGGAGCGGGGGGAGTATTGGACTGCACCTTAACAGAAATTTTAACAATCGTGTCGGGCAGAGTATCATGATCGGTAAGAATTTCGTTGCCAGCTGCGTCATAGTAAGCGATAATCTTATACTCGCTGCCTACTTTGCCAACAACCGCATTGTTAATTTCAGACTTCGTCGGGGGGGTCTCCGTATTGGTATCGATCGTGACCGTATCCATATCGGTTCCGCCCTCGTCACGAATGGTGATTTCGACTTGGTAAGCTGTTCCCTCCGCAAATGCCTGGAACGGGACTGCGGCTGCCAGCAGGAGCACCACCAGCAGCAGGCTGAGAAGCTTTTTGCTTACTGTTTTCATTTCTATTCCTCCTGAATATGTATTTAGAAATCAGACAGCCGGTGCCATCCTGGGGACGCAAACCCGGGCAGCTCTTTTTCATGGCTGTATTATATACTCTTTTCTTCCATTCGTCAAGAGAGAATTTAACAAAAAATTACAGAAATTATTACAAAGCGGTTACAGCAAAATGCGTTTCCTTTTATAATTCTGTTATTTTATTGACAAATACCCACTTCTATCCATCCAAAAGTTGCATTTTGTCCTATTTTTTTCTTTTTCTTAAGTTTTTATTACAGCGCGGGAATTTTTCCGTCCGGGCGGCTTCGGAGGCCGAACAGAGCAGAAAAAAGGATATAAAAGGCTGTTTCCAGAGGTTTTTCCCGGAACGGTACACGTCCCGCAACCCGCGCGCCATCGAATACCCTGTCATCACGGCTCCTAATTTCCCGTCATTACAAATTCGAATTCCCGGTCATTGCGAACCAGTGCTCCGACTTCCGTGGCAATCTCCATCGATAGGAGAAAAAAGTCTCAATGACGGGGGAGATTCCCACACCCGACTTCCCGGTCATTGCGAGCCAGTGCTCCGACTTCCGTGGCAATCTCCAGCGTTAGGAGAAAGCGGTCACAATGACGGGGGAGATTCCCACACCCGACTTCCCGGTCATTGCGAACCAGTGACCGACGTCACTGGTGTGGCAATCCCCCGGTTAGAAGAACCCGGTTTCCTCATTCGGGTCATTGCGAACCAGCGCGCACGCTGGTGTGGCAATCCCCCGGTTAGACGTACCACTTCTCGTGGATAAATTCCGAGAAACGGCCCAAAAAGGACAATCTGTATGACGATGGGCTGCCTGGAATTCGATGGAGATTCCCACGAAAGTAGTGCG
>JAEDNR010000098.1 GCA_016302405.1 Oscillospiraceae bacterium | reverse complement strand
CCCCGTCCCTGCGCTAGCGCAGGGACACCCCCCTCACAAGTGCGGGGGGCGAGGCATCTAACCACCCGCGTACCAAAACTCGCCGCTAAATCCCAATTTCACGATCAGCTTGTTAACAGCCGATAACATATTAACGGCTTTCTGGGAGGGAATCAATATGCTGAACGGAATATCCCCGCTTATATCCCCGGAGCTTCTGAAAGTGCTGTGCGAAATGGGCCACGGGGACGAGATCGTCCTGGCGGACGCCAATTTCCCCGCCGAGGCCATTGCCCGGGACACGGCTTATGGAAAAGCCATCCGGCTTGACGGCACCGGTATGGTGCCCCTGCTGGAAGGGATCCTGCCACTGTTCCCCCTGGACAGCTATGACGAAAACAATTTCCGCCTGATGGAAGTGGTGCCCGGGGACCCGGTGGATACGCCCATCTGGGGGAAGTATCAGGAAGCTCTGGATTATTACCAGCCCGGAAACTGTTACAGCACCCTGGAGCGGTTTGCTTACTATGACCGGGCACGGAAAGCCTACGCCGTGGTCATCACCGGGGAGACCGCCCAGTATGCCAATATTATTCTGAAAAAAGGCGTGGTGCTGCCGAAATGACCGAGAAAAACGGGGCGGCGGAAAAACCGCTCTTTGCCAATACCCAGGTCTCTACCTCCCGGGTGATCCACACCCCCTCAGCCTTTGCCCGGGAGAACCTGCTGCATTTGCAGGAGGCGGGGTCCCTGCGGGCCCTGGCGCCCCACGTTAGCCGCCGGGAAAACCTGCCGTCGTACCTGTTCTTCCTGGTAAAGGACGGGGCCGGGACCCTGTCCTATGGGGGCCGGGAGTTTTCCCTTCGTGCAGGGGACTGTGTGTTCATCGACTGCCGCACCGGCTACGCCCAGGCCACATCTGCCCACCGGGACGAAAGCGGACGCTTCGATGAACTTTGGGCCCTGTCCTGGGTCCACTTTGACGGGCCCACTATGGCGGGGATCTATGAAAAATATCTGGAGCGGGGCGGCCAGCCGGTGTTTTCCTGTACCGCCCCCGGGCGGCGGGAGCGGTATCTGTCCCTGGTGGGAGCCATATTTCAGCTTGCGTCTGCGGACTCCTATGTCCGGGATATGCAGATCGCGGCGCGGCTTACGGAGCTTCTCACCTGCCTCATGGAGGATGCCTGGAATCCGGAGCTGACCGGCAGCCCGGGAACCAAGCGGCTGTCCGTCCGGGAGGTCAGGGCTTATATTTCCGACCATTACGGGGAAAAGCTGTCCCTGGACAGCCTGAGCAAGCGATTTTTTATCAACAAGTACTACCTTGCCAAGATATTCAAGGAGCAGTACGGCTATACCGTGAACACCTGCATTGCCCAGGTGCGCATCGGCAAGGCCAAGGAACTGCTGCGGTTTTCGGACAGGAGCGTGGAGGCGATCGGTTTCGACTGCGGCTTCACGGATCCCAACTACTTCGCCCGGTGCTTCAAAAAAGTGGAGGGCGTCAGCCCCAGCGAGTACAGGCAAAGCTGGTAAAAGGGCTGTAATCCGGAAAAACGGGAATATTCCCACCGGAAAAGCGGCCCTTTTTCCATAATCAGAAAAACCAATATTGTGCTACCAAAAGACAAGGAATTGCCTTGGCCTTTTTTAGGGACGGGTATACAATAACGGAAACCAAAGCATAAATTGGCGAGAAGTTAAGGTGCGCGGGTGGTTAGATGCCTTGCCCCCCGCACTTGTGAGGGGGGTGCCACCAGTTCTCAAACTGGTGGCGGGGGGAGTACGAATTCCCGGCGGCAAAGCGTAAAGCGGCATTATCTTTCTGCGTTTGCCATCCTTATTCTTCGTTCCTTTTTGTGGAAGATATGCGGGTGACGGACTCCCCCCGATACCAGTGTGCGCACTGGTATCACCCCCCTCATAAATGCGGGGGGCAAGGACGCGTACCGCATCGGCACCGCATACCATTGGGCAAACAGCTCTGCAAATTCCTCTTTATCCGATTACTGTATAAATCCGACTAATGAAAATAAGGAGACAATACTATGAAAACAGCGCTGATTACCGGCATCACCGGCCAGGATGGCAGCTATCTTGCCGAGTTTCTTCTGGAAAAGGGCTACGCGGTCCACGGAATCGTCCGCCGGGCATCCATTTCCAACACCGCCCGGATTGGCCACTTGCTGGGAAAAATCACCCTCCACGACGGTGACCTTACCGACAGCAGCTCCCTGATCCGGATTATCGGAAAGGTTCAGCCCGACGAAATTTACAATCTGGCGGCCCAGAGCCATGTCCAGGTCAGCTTCGATGTGCCGGAGTATTCCGGGGATGTGGACGCTTTGGGTGTCCTGCGGATCCTGGAGGCCTGCCGGATCCTGGGCCTTACGAAAAAGACCAAGGTTTACCAGGCCTCCACCTCCGAGCTTTTCGGTAAGGTGGAGGAGGTCCCCCAGCGGGAGACCACGCCTTTCCATCCCTATTCTCCCTACGCCGTTGCCAAGCAGTACGGCTTCTGGATCGTCAAGGAGTACCGGGAGGCCTACGGCATGTTCGCCGTCAACGGAATCCTGTTTAACCACGAGTCCGAGCGCCGGGGAGAGAATTTTGTCACCCGGAAGATCACCCTGGCCGCGGGGCGGATCGCCGAGGGTCTCCAGGACCATCTGGAGTTGGGGAACATGGATTCCCTCCGGGACTGGGGCTATGCCAGGGACTATGTGGAGTGCATGTGGATGATGCTCCAGCACGATACCCCCGACGACTTTGTCATCGCCACCGGCGAGCAGCATACCGTCCGGGACTTTACGGAGAGGGCCTTCGCGGCCAACGGTATGACGATCCGCTGGGAGGGCACGGGTCTCAATGAAAAGGGCTATGACGCGGAAACCGGAAAGCTCCTGGTCAGCGTGAATCCCGCCTGGTTCCGGCCCACGGATGTGAATAACCTCTGGGGCGACCCCACCAAGGCGAAAACCGTTCTGGGCTGGAATCCCCAGAAAACCCCCTATGCCCGGCTGGTGCAGATCATGGCGGAGCATGACCGCCAGCTGGCAAAACGGGAGAAGGCCCTGAAAGAGGAAAGGTAACCATGATGGAGAAAAACGCGAAAATCTATGTGGCGGGCCATCGGGGCATGGTGGGTTCCGCCATTGTTCGGGAGCTGAACCGTCAGGGCTATACCAATATCATCACCCGCACCCACAGGGAGCTTGATCTGACCCGGCAGGCGGAGGTGGAGGCCTTTTTCGCGGCGGAAAAGCCGGAGTATGTATTCCTCGCCGCCGCCAAGGTGGGCGGCATCGTTGCCAACCAGAACGCTCTGGCGGACTTCATGTACGACAACATGATTCTGGAAATGAACGTCATTCACGCGGCGTGGAAAAACGGCTGCAAAAAGCTGGAATTCTTAGGTTCCTCCTGCATCTACCCCCGGATGGCCCCCCAGCCCATGAAGGAAAGCTGCCTTCTGACCTCCGAGCTGGAAAAGACCAACGAGGCCTATGCTCTGGCGAAGATCTCGGGGCTTAAATACTGCGAATTCTTAAATCGCCAGTACGGCACGGATTATATTTCCGTGATGCCAACGAATCTCTACGGCCCCAACGACAATTACCATCCCACCCACTCCCATGTGCTTCCCGCTCTCATCCGCCGGTTCCACGAGGCAAAGGTGGAAGGAAAGCCCTATGTGACCTGCTGGGGGGACGGCAGTCCCCTGCGGGAATTCCTGTATGTGGACGATCTGGCAAACCTGTGCGTATTCCTGATGAACAACTACTCCGGCAACGAGACGGTGAACGCCGGCACCGGCAAGGAGCTGACCATCAAGGAGCTGACGGAAATGGTTGCAAAAGTGGTGGGCTACAGGGGAGAAATCCGGTGGGACCCCACCAAGCCCAACGGCACCCCCAGAAAGCTTCTGGATGTGTCCAAGGCTACGGCCCTGGGCTGGACCTATAAGACCGAGCTCATTGACGGCATCCGGCTGGCCTACGAGGATTTCCTCCATAATCCCATCCGCGCCGAGCGGTAAGCGGCAGCGCCGCAGGCAAGTCGTGCGCAAGATTTGCGTAATCGTTTCTGCCCTGCGCCGCTCGGTATCGTTCTATTGCAGTTTGGAAAATTGGAATTTAATTGACAATTGACAATGAACAATTGACAATTAAGGAATCCCTGCGGGATGATTTAAAATAAAAAGAATTTGAACGAAAACAAAAGGAATTCTTTCAAAATCGTCCCGTAGGGACACAATCATTGTCAACTGTCAATTGTCAATTGTCAATTCGGCGGAGCCGCCAAATTCCAATTTGTATACTTGCGGAGAAACCCGCTATTCACAAAAAATAAAGACAGGCAGGTACTCTGTTATGCACATCATCCTCTTGTCCGGCGGATCGGGAAAGCGCCTGTGGCCCCTTTCCAATGACATCCGCTCCAAGCAGTTCATTAAAATCTTCAAGACCCCGGAGGGGGACTATGAGTCCATGGTCCAGCGGGTGTACCGCCAGATCCGAAAAGCGGACCCGGAGGCCTCTGTGACCATTGCCGCCCCCAAAGCCCAGATCTCTGCCATCCATAACCAGCTGGGCCAGAATGTGGGAATCAGTGTGGAGCCCTGCCGCAGGGATACCTTCCCCGCCATTGTTCTGGCGGCGGCATACCTGCATGATATGCAGGGGGTGGGGGAGGAGGAGGCAGTGGTTGTCTGCCCGGTGGACCCCTATGTGGAGGACGGGTATTTTCAGGCGCTGAAGGAACTGGGAAATCAGGCCCGGCTTGGGGAAGCCAACCTGGTGCTCATGGGCATCGAGCCCACCTACCCCAGCGAAAAGTACGGCTATATCCTCCCCACGGGACCGGAGCAGACCAGCTTCGTTTCCGCCTTTAAAGAAAAGCCCGACGCGAAGACCGCGGCGGCGTACATTGCCCGGGGGGCCCTGTGGAACGGCGGCGTATTTGCCTGCAAGGTGGGATACCTGCTGAAGCATGCCCGGGAGCGGTTCGGCTTCGCGGACTATCAGCGCCTTTATGAAAGCTACGATTCCCTGCCGAAAATCTCCTTTGACTACGCGGTGGTGGAAAAGGAGCCGAAGATCCAGGTCCGCAGGTTCTACGGAGCCTGGAAGGACATCGGCACCTGGAACACATTGTCTGAGGCTATGGAGGAAAATACCGTTGGCAACGCGATTCTGAACGACACCTGCCGGAATGTCCATGTGCTCAACGAGCTCAGCGTTCCCGTGGTGTGCATGGGCCTTGAAAATGTGGTGGTTTCCGCCTCTCCGGAGGGAATTCTGGTATCCGACAAGGGCCAGTCCAGCTACTTAAAGCCCATCGTGGACCGGATCGACCAGCAGGTCATGTTTGCCGAAAAGAGCTGGGGCAGCTACCGGGTGCTGGATGTGGGGGAGGAAAGCCTGACCATCAAGGTGACCCTGAACCCGGGCAGCCGGATGAATTACCACAGCCACAGCCGCAGGGATGAGGTGTGGACGGTGGTGTCCGGGGAGGGCAGCGCCATTCTGGACGGTGTCCGCCGGGAGGTTAAGCCGGGGGAAGTGCTGACCATGGAAGCCGGCTGCCGCCATACCGTCATCGCCGCCACGGAGCTAAGGATCATCGAGGTCCAGCTGGGCAGGGAGATCAATGTGAGCGACAAGCAGAAACACCCCATGCCGGAAGTGTAACAGCCAGGGGCTGTCTCACTAAGGAAAGGTTTCGTCAAATAGCACAAAGAAAAAGAAAGCTGTCATTGCGAAGAGTAGACCGATGTCACTGGTGTGGCAATCCCCCCGATTTTTAGGGCAACACCGCATAATTCGGCAAGGAAGCTCAGCGAGAGATTTTGTGCCA
>JAEDNR010000014.1 GCA_016302405.1 Oscillospiraceae bacterium | reverse complement strand
CTTCGGACTGGTTCGGAATGACACATAAATTGGAACGCAGCCGCTTATACGAGCTACCCCCGGTACCACTTAAGCGGACTGGTACCACCCCCCTCGTAAACGCGGGGGGCGAGGGCGCTCCCGCGCCACTGCAACTGTCCAACTGTGTTAATGCGCTAAACGATCATTTATTTGATCTTTTCTTCTGCGGCAGAATTGCTGCGCCGCCGGTGCAGGTGAAAGCCCGCCCTTAGAATGCATGGACTGCATTCTAAGGGCGGGCTGTTGTTCGGTTCTTTCGCGCTTATGGACATCCGGGTCAGCGCAGGTTTGTTTCTTCCCCGCCGGGCTGGGAGGCCCAGAACTGCCGTATGGTTTCCAGCATATCCGCGGGGACAGGGCTGAGCACCGGTGAGGGACGGGCAAGGGCAAAGCCCTGCAAAAGATCCACGCCCAGCCGCAATACGGTCAGCATCTCCCCTACGGACTCCACGCCCTCGGCTACGACCCGCTTATTGCGCTCATGGGCATAGCTTACAATGTTGGCTACAATATGCTGCTTGTCCAGGTCAGCGTCGATTCCCCGGATGATAGCGATGTCCACCTTCACATACTCGGGGTTAATGAGCAGCAGATTCCGCTCACTGTTATAGCCGCTGCCGTAGTCGTCCAGAGCAAAGGCATGGTATCCGGCAATGGCTGAGCGTTTGCGTTCCAGCATTTCCGGGCTCATTTCCTCGGTTTCGGTAAACTCCACCACGATCCGGGACGCCAGATCGCCGAATTCCCGGGCATACCGGGCTTCCATCTCCGGGGGCATGGCCTGGCTGGCAATGGAGTTGACAAAGAGCAGGGCATCCGGCGCCGCCAGACCCTGATTCCGCAGCGCCCGGTAGGCCTCCGGTGCTTTCAGCCAGGTCAGGCACTCGATCTGCTGCAGCATGTTGAGCTCCCGGGCCACCCGGAGGATCTCCGTCGGTGTGTGCAGGGTGGGATAGTCGCTGCGCATCAGCGCCTCATAGGCAAACACCGCGCCGGTATGGCTGTCCACAATGGGCTGGAAGTGGAAGAAGACCTTCTGTTCCTCGATAAGCTGGCGGAATTCCCAGTGGGCCTGGAACGCGTAGGTTTCCTCGTTGAAGCTGCCCATGCTGAACTCCGCCACCCGGCCCTTCTGGGTGCGCTTGACCTGGTACATGGCAAAGTCGGCAAACCGCATCAGCTCCCGGAAATCCCGGCTGTCCTCCGGATACCAGGCAACGCCACCGGAGGCGGACAGGGTCAGGTGCTTTCCGTCGGGCTGGAGGAACTGTTCCCGGCTTACCGCTTCGGAGAAGCGGCGGATCGCCCGGCGGATGCTCTCCCGCTCCTGGAAGCCGTGAAGCAGCAGGAAGAATTCGTCCCCGGAGACCCGGGCGCACACCGTCCCCTCGGGGACGCTGGCAGCAAAGCAACGCGCCGCCTGGCGGATATAGCTGTCGCCGCAGTCATGACCGAAGTGATCGTTGATGAATTTCAGATTGTCCAGGTCCAGCATCAGAAGCGCCCCGTGGCCCATGGCTTTGGGGTCGGCAAAAAGGCTCTCCGCCTGGGTATAGAACGCCCGACGGTTATAAAGCCCCGTGAGCAGGTCATAGTCCCGCTCGTGCTCCACCTTCATCCGTTCCAGAATGGTGGCGGTCACATCCTCCGCCACCCCCACCCGGCGGTTGTCCAGATCGGTGACCTTGACCCGGATATAGCGGGGCGGTTCGGTGGGGATGGTATAGACCCGGCTGTTGTCCGGCCGCCGGTCACAGGCATAGCGCTCATTCATCAGGCGCATTCTGTCGAGAAACACTTCCACCGTCAGCTCCTCCGGCGAAACCGGGGGCAGGTCCAGCATAGCAAACAGGTTGTCAGTCACATAAACCGAATGCTCGTCGCTTCGGATCTCAAAGCCGCCCAGCTCCACACTGGCAAGCCTCAGAATCTGCAGGAAGCGGGAGGAATCTTCGATCACCCGACGGCTCAGGGTGGTGATGGCGTCAGAAAACTGGTCGATCTCCCAGATCCCGGTCCTGGACAGGTCCGGAATGCTCCTGTCGCCCCGGAGCAAACGCACTTCATTGGAAAGGGCACGAATGGGGTCCGAGAGCCGGCAGCTGATAGAATAGCCACCCGCGATGCCGCTGATCAGCATTATGATGATCTCTGCAAGGAGCAGCAGGCCCAGATGGTAGGAAAAGCCGTGGAGCTGCCGGATGGGCACGGCCCCCAGGAGCAGCCAGTTCTGGTCTGTGTAAGGCGAATCGGTACTGTACAGGGGAATCTGCGCGGCGGAGAGGAAAAACAGGGTGCCGTCATTGGCGTAAAACCGGTAGCCGTCCCGCCAAGGTGTCAGCGTGATCTTCTGTCCAGGTTCCCCCGTGGCTTCGGAGCCCTGTCTCAGGATGGGATCTACCGTGCTGAGCCGGTCCTCCCCTTCCCGTTCCACGGCAAGCAGGTAAACACCGTCTTCACTTTCGATCAGCTCACTGCTGGGAAGCAGCGCCTGCAAATAGGCGTTCAGAAGCTGAATGCCCAGAACTCCGTACACCCTACCGTCCTCCAGCACCAGGGGCACCGAGTAGGTGACGCAGCTCTGGCTTCCATCTCCGCTTCCCAGGGTGGTCCAGCACCAGTAACCGTAGTCACTGGTATTGTGGATTCGGTCCGCGCCGAAAACAGCCCGGACGGGTTCCAGGAAAAAGCCACGGCAGGAAAAGCTTCCGTCCTCCGGAAACACAAAGCGGGTCTGGCGGTCTGCAGGCGCGGCAATGTCCGAGGATCTGACCACGGAATCGGGGGCGCAGCTCCAGAAAATGTTCTCGTTTCTGTCGGAGGGAGCGGAAGCCGGATTCCGATTCATCAGACAAACGCCGGTTTTGGCAGGAATGGGTTCCGTATCCGAAAAACCGGACAGGTCCTGGGTGTTAAACACCAGAAAGACCCCGCTGATCCGCTTGGAATAAAGGGTAGCGATGAGCTCATCCGCAATCCGGTCCACCAAAGGGGCGCAGGCCCCTGGCTGGCTGTCCAGGGTGTCCAGGGACAGTTCCCCGGAAGCAAGCATCTCCTCCGCCGCGGCGTTGATAGTTGCCGTCAAGCGGTCCAGATTCGCCCATCCCGCCAAGGAGGCACTGAGATAGCCGGCTCGGCTGCGAACCTGCTGCTCCACGCTGCGCTCATAGCTCTGGTTCAGCCGGGTGAACACCCCGCTGCCCAGCAGCACCAGGACAAGCAGAAGCGCCTGGCCGATCAGCAGCATCCGCAGCGGACGCATAATGGTATTAAATACGGACTGGGGTTGTCTTGCTTTCTTCCGAAGCACAGCGAACACCTCCTTTTTTCCTCTGGCATCTACCGGCCCGCTGCCGGAGGGATTGAATCATCAAAACAGCAAATTGGAATTTGACGAATTCCCGGTCATTGCGAGCCAGTTCGCTTTCCTGGCGTGGCAATCCCCCGGATAAACGTACTACTTCTCATGGATGAATTCCAGAAAACGGTGCAAAAGAACGGTCTGTATGATGATAGGTTACCCGAAATTCGATGGAGATTCCCACACCAGTGTGCGCTACTTTCTCGGAATGACACGTTCTAACGGCCCGCCAAATTCCAATTTGTCGCGCCACAGAACGATACCGAGCGGGTCAGGGTGAAAACGATTACAGACCACGTTCGTCACGACTTGGCCGCCCGCCCTGCGGGCAAATTCCCAATTTGTCTGGCTGTCCCGTTCGTGGATAATTGTTTTTCTATCCTATAAACAATATACCATGGGAATTCCTTTATTTCAACAAAAAAAGAAACACACTTATCCCTTCCCCCGGCATAAAAGCAAAGAACATCTCCCGTAGTTGAGGGATGTTCCTTGCGCAGTCAGAAAGCAGACCGGGCGGCATCAAAGCACGGGATCAGACCATTCCTTGGTGCCGGAGCTGCCGGAATCCGACGGTGCTCCGCCGATAACGATTCTGGTCTTGCTCACCATATCCTTGGCAACATATCCGAAAGCATCGTCCACGGTGACGAGATAGCTGCTTTCCAGATCCGCGACCACGTGGACCACCGTGTTGGTGCCCAGCGTTTTCCCTTCGCCCCGCAGATAGAAATTGTCATAGAGTACGGTCTTGTATTTTGCGTAGCCGTCCCACTGGGCATAGGCTTCCTCGCCCTTACGCTGGATCAGCACCTCCGGAACATGGGCATATAGGCTGTCCATCAGAACCGTTGCATAGCCCTCCCAGTCCTCCGCGAAACCCGCTTCCATAACGATCTGCGCGGTATCGCTTCTGCTGAAATATCCCAGTATGACCTCGGTGCCGTCGGCTTTGACCGTCGCCTGCCCGGTAACCGTCCCCTCCTGGGTAATGGCGGACAGAAGCGTGATCCCGCCATTCCATTGCAGACTGATGTTGCCGCCATCCTGGCCGCCGCTGTTGCTGCTGCCGCTGCTTGAGCCGCCGTTGTCGCTGTTCTGAGAACGGACAGGATTTTTACTGATATCCTCCCGCTTCATAAAGCCGGTGACATCTCCCACCTTTACCACGAAGCAGTCATCCAGCTCGTCCAGAACCTCAACCTTTTCGTTGGTTTTCAGGGCCTCGATGGGTGTACCGGTCAGATGATAGTTTTCATAGACACTCCGGTTCCAGTAAGAATAGCCGGTCCAGGCTTCATAGGCTGCGTCCCCGGGCATGGCCAGCAGATATTTTTCCACCAGCCCGTAGCCCGAATCCGTCTTGATCACATAGTGATCTTCATCGTATTCGCCCACAACATCCACCGTATCTCCCCGGGACAGAAGCATCAGGACAGCGGGAACCCGGTCTGCCAGGATGGCTGCCTCCTCTGTCCGGGGCAGCAGCGGCTCTGTTTCCGCAGGCTCGGTTGTTTCCGGGGGCGCGGTCGTTGTTTCCACAGGCAGGGTCTCGGGCTGTGTGGTCGCTTCTGTGGTTACCTCCGTTTCCTTCCCGGCACAGCCCGCTGTGAGCAGCAGAAGAAGGCTCAGGAGGATTGCAGTCCATTTTTTCATAGGTTTTCTCCTCCTCATTTCTTGTAATCCGCGTCGTATTGTTTGCCATACACATAGTGGATGATATTCCACACATATTCGTAGGCGGCGGAGCCGGGGGTGAATGCTTTTCGGTTCTGGTAGGCGATGTAGCCGATGCTGCGGTAGACGATACCGCCGTAGATGGTGACGGTGTCTCCGTTTTCATCCTCCAGGATGATGTAGGGCCGCATGGCAATGCTGACAGCCTCGGAATCCAGGCTCTCCCACACCATATCTTTCGTAAGCACACTGACAAATTGGAATTTGACGCATCGTCAGAACGTGTCATTCCGAACCAGTGCGCACTACTTTCGTGGGAATCTCCATCGAATTCCAGGCAGCCCATCGTCATACAGGCGTTCTTACCTGCCATTTCCCGGAATTCATCCACGAGAAATGGTGCCTCTATCCGGGAGATTGCCACACCAGGAAAGCGGACTGGTTCGCAATGACCGGGAATTCGACAAATTCCCAATTTATCTTTTTACTGCGGAAAGGCGGTAATTATTTTTCCATTATATATTTAACAACATACCATGGGAATCCCGCAAATTCAGCAACAAGAAATTGCCCGTCGGAAAAATTGGGAAAACTCCCCCTCTCAACCCGGAAAAGTACGGTGCGGTTTCTTTTTGACGGCAGCAAATCAGCAGCCAGAAAAAAATCCGCGGATTTCCAGAAATTGTCCTTGACATTTCCGAAAGATTGGGTATAATAGGAGCGTTCCCCAAGGGAATATAGAGGATTTGTGTAACGGTAGCACACCGGACTCTGACTCCGTTTGCGGGGGTTCGAATCCCTCATCCTCTGCCATTAGATTCGCCCTGGATTCTTCCGAATCCAGGGGTTTCTTTTTGTCTCTTCCACTTTTGAGGTTCAGAATGTTCTGAATTTCAGAAGCGGATTTTTGTTTTCCCTTACGTTTTCCCTTATCAGCTTACGGTCTTGATAAAAGCCTGCATTTGCAAAACTTTTCTTGTTTGGGACATGGAGAGGCGATGGGTACTATTTTACGATAGATGAAGAGTATTCATGTTCTCACAATTTCCCACGTGTTGCCACTGGAGACTTTACATACAGCATCGAAGACGGACATTATATTCTAACTTCGAAAAGCGACAAGAATAAAACCTATAAGCAGTTCTATATTACGGCAATTACGCCTGATTGCCTTGAGATTTATTGTTATCAGAATAAGAGAACCTGCACGTTGTACAGACAATAGAGTTTGAATACCACGAAGTAGTGGAAAGCTGCGCCTTTGTGGGTACAAAAGGTGAAAACCACTCATTTCCGCTTTGGCGGGAATGAGTGGTCAGTGTGTCAAAAAAGTTAGAGTCATTCCGAGCCAGTGCGCACACTGGCGTGGGAATCCCCCAGTTTTAATGTTGAACCTATCAATTTCGGGCCTGAAAAGTTGGGAGATTGCCACACCAGGAAAGCGGACTGGTTCGCAATGACCGGTTTTTCGACAGGCTCACCACTCATTTCCGCTTCGCGGGAATGGGTGGTTTCGTGCTTGTTGGGTGGCCCCAAACCCCGGTAACACAGAAATAATCTGTGGCTGCGCGATCCTTCGAATCGCTGAATGGTTCTTCATCACTCATCTATGATTGATGAAATGAGCGATGAAAATGTCACGCTTTTAACCCCGGATTTCGGAAAGGGCAAGGTCTTTGTATTCGGAAACCGGGGTTTTCAAAAAAAGTGCTTGCGCTGCAACAGGTTTTCCTTTAAAAAGCGTGACATAGAGACGTAGATGTAACGCATTTAGCCCCAAAAGTGCTTGCGCCGCAATGCTTTTTTCTCCGACTTTTGAAAGGGTAATACGATTTCATGTCAAGCCTCAAAAGCGAGGTTTAAAAGCGTTACACTTTTATGGTTGGGCATACTAAACTACAGAATATCTGCATATAGATACAGTAAATATATGCAGATTCCCTGTTTAGACGATTGATTTTCTGCATATAATCTGATATATTAACATGCAGAAAGAGGTGTTAATATGCATAAGTTTGACTATTCTTTTTTGAACAATGGTTTGCTCCCTGCTGGACTTGTAAATTTAACTGCCAGTATTGCTGCTCTGAAAACAATGGCAGGTGTTCGAAAAGAAGATCATCTACAGGTATTCACAGAATTGGAAGCTGTAGCCAGAGTTCAATCCATCAAAAGTTCCAATGCGATTGAAGGCATTGTAACCAGCGATGAGCGTATCGCCGCGATTGTCAATCAAAACAGCGCTCCGCTGAACCACAACGAAGCAGAGATTGCCGGTTACAGAGATGCACTGAATGAAATCCATCAGGGACATGCATATATCGACTTTCGGGAGCGGGATATTCTGCGGCTTCACGAAATTATGATGTCTCTTTCAGGTTATGAGTATGGCGGACAGTATAAAACAGATGATAATGTGATTCTGGAGGTGGATGCCGATGGAAAGCGACGTGTGCGTTTCCGTCCAACCCCTGCTGCAGAAACAAAGCAGGCAATGGAGCAACTGGAGTTGGCATACATGGAAGCAAAAAGTGACGCGGCGATCAATCAGCTTCTTCTGATTCCGTGTGTTATTTTGGATTTTCTGTGCATTCATCCATTCCGGGATGGCAATGGCAGAATGTCCCGGCTCTTATCACTGCTTCTGTTGTACAAAAATGGATATGATGCAGGAAAATATGTGTCCTTCGAAGAGCAGATCAACAACTACAAGGCATATTATTACGAAGCGTTACGGCAATCTTCCACAGGTTGGGAAACAAACGAAAATGACTATTTCCCCTTTATGGAAAATTTCCTATCTACACTCTACATGTGCTATAAAGAACTCGATAAACGTTTTGCGGTGGTTCATGGCAAAAAGGTAACCAAGAAAGCAAGAATTGAGGCAACTGTACTGAATAGCCTGACTCCGGTCTCTAAATCTGACATCTGCCATATTCTCCCGGATGTTAGTCCTACAACGGTGGAAGCTGTTCTGGGTGCAATGGTCAAAGCAGGTACAATCCGAAAAATCGGTCAGGGACGTGCTTCTAGATATATTGCAAACTGATGGAGATATCATATGCAAAAGAACTTGAAGCAAAATATTTCACCGGATGTTTTGTTTGAGAGGCTCCGAATACTATATTGGCACCTGGTGAATGTCATTGACCGGCTAGTTTTGCCATATACTTCCCTTAATGACAAGCACTGTATGTCAAAAAGGGGTACGGATATGTTTATTAACAAGACAAGCGACGGCAGGAACAACATCTGCGGCAGGCAGATCGCGTATTACCGCAAGGCCTCCGGGAAATCCCAGCGGGAGCTTGCGGATGCCCTGCAGCTTTTGGGCCTGGATGTGGATAAAAACGCAGTCCAGCGCATAGAAGCGGGAAAACGCTTTGTGACGGATATTGCGCTTACCTATCTGGCAAAGGTGCTGATGGTTTCCTATACGGAGCTTCTGGACGAAAAGAAGTGAGTATTGTCAACAGGACGGGTGCATTGACACTTTTTCTGCATCTGAACAGCAAAAAATTGTCAGCGTCCCCGACCCCTTGACACGTTTTGATATAAAGGAGTCTTTTTATGGCCCGGGAGATTGCTTCCACCGCCGCCGGACAGGTCCGGGGGACCCTCAACGGCCAGCTTGCCCTGCCCTTTGCCGGGGAGAAGCTGGGCCTGGGCACCTACGGGAAAAACGGCTGCTGCATCATTGCCCTCTATAACGCCCGCCAGCTTCTTGGCCGCCCCCAACCCCTGGGGGAAATCGGCACTGACTTTGTCCGCCATCACCGGCTTCTTTTCGGCGGACTGGGGGGCACCGCGCCCCGGTGCATCGCCGCCTTTTTCCGGGAACAGGGAGTCCCCTGCGTGGGCAGCTTTTCCTGCCGCCGCCTGGGTGAAACCTGCGCCGAGGGAAGCGTTATTGTTTTTACCGTTATGAACGCCCGACACCCTTTCCGGGGCTTTCACACAATGGCTGCCCAGAAAGGCCCCGGGGGCTTCACCGTATACAACGTGGGACCCTATGATTCCGGAAGCCGCCGGTGTTCAACTCTTCGGGACGCCTTTCCCGGCGGTGTCTTTATCCAGGGCTTCCGGGTGGGATAGGGCCTATTTTCTGTCCACCCTCCCCATAAGCAGAAGAAGCCTTTCCATCTGGGCGCCCTGGCGGTCCGCCATCCGCTGGAACACCGGGCCGTATTCCGGATCCGGGGTCATTCCCGCGTAGTTCCGGTAGGCTTCCCGGCACCGCAGCAGCCGCAGGGGCAGCGCCCGGGCAAGGGGCAGCTGGCCGGGCACGGGGGCAGCCTGGGGCGGACGCAGCGATGCCAGGAGCATCATAGCCCGCAGGCAGGCAGCGCTGTCCGCTTCCCCCTCCCCCAGGGTAAGGAGCATTTCCCGCCGCCACCCGGCGGCGGATTGGGCCAAACGGCGGTATTCCGCGCTTGCTTCCATGGCGGCCAGCAGCCAGGGCCGAAGCAGCTCCCGGCTTTGATTTTTCTGGGCTGTCACCCGCTGCCACACCTGCCGTTCCCGGGATCCATCCAGATTCCCCATAGGCATTCTCCTTTCATCGGTGGGTTATGTTCCAGTATAGCGTGGGATAAGAAAAATGTTCCCCTTCTATCAGCTGTCAACTGAAAAAGAGCCGTCATTGCGGATTCGTAGCATCGTTCTGCAATGACGGCGTTTTCTCTTTCCGGCTTGTGGGACGGGAGGGGAACCGCTCTACTGAAAATACCAAAAATGCTTATCAACTGTGAATCCATCGAAACAACAAATTGGAAATTTGGCGCACTGGCGGCGCGCTTGCCTCTCCCTATGGGAGAGGTGCCCGCAGGGCGGAGGGCCCTCTCAGTCAGCTTCGCTGACAGCTCTCCCATAGGGAGAGCCATGGCGTTTCCGGGAATTCGGCAAATTCCAATTTGTCGTACTGCCATATTCAGCCGATAAGCAAAATATAAAAATAAGAAACGTTTTGCCCTTTTCCAGGTCTTATCCATGAGGAGGTGAGAAAGTGGCAGAATTTGAAGACATCTACGAAACGGACTATCCCATTGTCTACCGGTATGTGCTGTCCCTCTGCCGGAATGGGCCCACGGCAGAGGAAATCACCCAGGAAGCCTTTGTAAAAGCGATGGAACACCTGGACCGCTTTGACGGAAAATGCCGGCGGTATGTCTGGATCTGTCAGATCGCGAAAAACACTTACTATACTTACCTGAAAAAGCAAAAACGGTTTTTGCCCCAGGAGCTGCCGCCCCCGGAAGCGGAGGCGGACCCGGAGGAACAATTCTTTGACAAGGAGACGGCAGGCAGGATCTACACACTCCTGGACCGTCTGCCGGAGCCCTACAAGCAGGTTTTTTCCCTGCGGGTCTTCGGTGAGCTGTCCTTTTCCCAGATCGGGGCGCTTCTGAACAAAACCGACAGCTGGGCAAGGCTTACCTATTACCGGGCGAAAAAACGGATAAAGGAGGATCTTCATGAATAACGTACCTTGTTCGGTCATTCAGGACCT
This sequence comes from Oscillospiraceae bacterium, assembly GCA_016302405.1. GTDB lineage: Bacteria > Bacillota > Clostridia > Oscillospirales > Oscillospiraceae > Faecousia. The sequence continues at coordinate 18,979 of JAEDNR010000014.1, read as the reverse complement.
GCTGCCCCTGTACTGCGACGGGGTGTGCAGCGAAGAAAGCAAAAAGCTGGTTCAGGCCCATATCGCGGACTGTGAAACATGCGCTGAGGAACTGCGCCTCATGAACGCCCCTATGGCAGCGGCGGAGGCGGAACAGGAGGTGCAGACGGCCCGGGCGGCCTCCCGGGCGTGGAAGAAGAACCGGCACAGAGGGCTTCGAACAGGCATTCTCCTGACAGTGCTGCTTGCGCTGGCCGCCGCCGCGGTGCTTTTGGGCCTGCGCTATGGGAAAACCTATTCCCCGGAGGATCTGGATAAAATCGGGAAAATGCTGGAATCGGAATACAAAACGGCCCACATTGAGATCCGGGGCATGGTCCAGAAAGGGGACTATCTGGCGGTTTCCGGCTGCGACGGGGACGGGCTGTGGCATTTGGGCATTTTCAAGCGGGATGCGGTTTTCTCCCGGCGCTGGGTGTATTCCGGCGGGCTGATCCGGGTAAAACCGGGCAATCTTGCCAACTGGAATTACGAAACGCCGGAGGGGGGTACGATTCTGGTGTGCTTCGGCGCGGAGCTTCCCCAGGGGATCACCGGCTACCAATTTTCCAACAGCGGCGTGACCTATACCTGCTCGGTGACAGGGGACTCCGTGCTGGACTTCTTCTTTATGCCGGATACCTATGACAGCAAAACCCATCTGGAACCTATCTATCAGCCGTAGGAGGGTGGCAGCATGTTGGAGAATATCCTGTCTCTGGCATTTCAGGGAACACGCTGAAAGAAACAAAGCAGTATCCTGATTTTTGCCGTTCTTCTCGTCTCCTTTTCCTTTGCAATTGTGGCCCTCTGCCTGGTAGGCAGCATCAGCAAGACCAACGCGGAGTTCCGGCTGAATACCTACGGCGAATGGTACTGCGGCATTCCCTCCGGTATGGAGGAAGATGCCCAGTGGCTGAAAAATCAGCAGTGGGCCAAGACAATCGGCAAGGCTGCCAATTACGGAACCATCAATACCGCCGTGGGTCAGACAGGTTTTGGTACGCTTGATAACAGCCTGCTAAGCATTGGGCGTATCCAATTGGACGAGGGCGCTTTCCCAGCGTCAGATGATGAAATCGCCATGGAAGCGGATGCGCTGAGTGCGTTGGGCTGCGATTACGAACTGGGCCAGGAAATCACCCTGCTGATAGACGTTCCCTATAAAGACCAGCTTATCCCGGTGGAACGAAGCTATATTCTGTGCGGTGTCATTCACGAATACAGCAACCTGTGGCTGCTGAACCGAAATTCCGAAAACCGGCTGCTGGTCAGCGCCGTTGTAACGGAAGCCGCGGCGGAGGCGGTTTTGGAAGCCGCAAGGGAATGTATTACGGGTCCCGAAAACCGGAAACTGGTCATTCCAATTCCCCAATACTTCCTGGCTGTGGAAGAAGCGGACAGAGAAACCGCCTGTAATTCCATAAACGGTTGGCTTTCATCCACCCGCGCCGGTGATTTCGGAGATATTCGGGTGTGCGTAAATACTGCCGCCTTCCCGGATACGGCATCCCAGGACTATGACGCTTTTTATGTGTACATCATTGCGGCAGTGACCATGATCGCTGTGCTGTGTGTCTATATCATGCGGATGTCCGGTGAGGTCCACAGCTTTGCGGTTCTGCGGAGCATCGGAATCACAAAGCCCCAGATGGCTCTGCTTTTGCTGACGGAAACGCTGATCCTGATGCTTCCTGCCATTGCGCTGGGCATCCCCTGCGGTGCCGGACTGACCTGGCTGGCATTGCGGCTCACGCTGTATTCCGGCAGCGTTGCCGTCCTGGTGGCAATTCCTTATGCTGCCCTTCTGACAGTCATTGGACTGTGGGTGGCTGCGGTGCTGATTTCCCGGCTCATCATGTTTGTTGTCACGGTACATACGCCCCTGACCGGGCGGATGCAGCTGCAAAGCGGAAAATCACGACGGGTAAAGCGGCTGCGAAGCGCGCTGATCATCCTGCTGCTGAGCGCCTTTGGTGCCGTTACAATCTATACCGACATGGAATCCATCCGCCCCAACTATTTCCAGGAATACTGGAGCCTTTGCCCCGCCTATACCATTTGGGAGAATACAACCGTTTCCGTAACAAAAACGGATTTAATCAAACAGGTTCCCGGCGTGGCTCGTGTGGATGGCTTCGGTGAAATGAAGATCGGGCTGTCCTTTGACGGGATGGCAGAACAGACGGTTTGGATTTACGCCATCGACGAAGATGGCTGGACGGAAACCTTTGATTTTAGCGGGATCAAAGAAGCGTTCCATAACGGCGAGCTTGTCCTGATGTGTTTTCCGGAGGATTCCGTGGAGGAATACATCCTCCCGAAAGATAAGATTACACTGAAGGTCCGCAGCAGCTCCCGGGAATGTCTGGCAGAGTCCGAGGTAGCTGCGGTCATCCTGCAAATTCCTGAAATGGTCATGAATCGTGCCTTGGCCGGTTTGTGGGATCCCTATACCATCTTTTGCTCGGAAAGCTATCTGAAACAGCTGCTTGCCTCCATGGAAGAAGGCCAGCGTTGGGACAAGTACATTGCCGGAGAAGAATTTGGCTATGACCGGGTCTATGTCAGCGCGGATTTGAATTCCGATTATCTGTCCACCGATATTGCGATGGCGGATCTGTGCAAAGAGAATGGCTTAACGTGCGATAACCGCAGACAGCAATTCCAGTCGCTGGTTCAGGAGAATGTCCAGACACTGATCCTGCTGTATTCCTCCGGTATCTGTATTGCGTTGGTCGTTCTGCTGCTTCTGGCCAGCGCATTGTCCCTGGAAGCGGAACAGGAAAAGCGGCATTTCGACATTCTCCGGGCCATTGGTATGTCGAAACGGCAGATGCGAAGAAAGATATTTGCAAAAGCCCTGGTGCGGAGCCTGACCGCAGTGGTGATTGGCTGGGTGCTGTATGGCGGGTATTTGGTCATCGAAAGAATGACCAAATACCCCACGGATTACGCCAATTCCATGGAAGCGCTGGCATCCGGGGTACACTCTTTGACAAATCATGGCTGCGATGTTCAAAGGGTCCTGCTGATCTCAGGCATATGCCTGTTCATTCCGCTTTCAATCTCTCTGCTTGCAAAGCGCAAGCTTATGAAAGGAGACCTGGCTTTATGAGCATCGTTTTATCCGCAAGGGATATTCACAAGGTTTATCACACATCCTCCGGGGATGTGCCCGCGCTGAACGGCATCAGCTGTGATTTTGAACGGGGTCTGTTTTATGCCATCATTGGCCGCAGCGGCTCCGGCAAATCCACGCTGCTGCATATTCTCGGCGGTCTGGACCGCCCTACCCGCGGGCAGGTGCTGGTGGATGGGAAGGATATTTGCTCCCTGAGCGACGGACAGATGGCAATTTTCCGCCGCAGGCATATGGGGTTTGTCTTTCAGCAGTTCAATCTGCTGGAAGAGTACAATGTCAAAAACAACATCTGCATGCCCCTGAAGCTGGACGGGCGCAAGCCCGATCCCAGGTTTTATGCGGAGGTGCTCGATACCTTGGGCTTGAAAGAGAAGGTCAAAAAATACCCCTCTGAGCTTTCCGGCGGGCAGCAGCAGCGGGCAGCCATCGCAAGATCCGTTCTGTCGAAGCCCGCACTGATTATTGCCGACGAACCTACCGGGAATTTGGATAAAAAGACCGGAGATACGGTACTGGAACTGCTGACCACCTGCGCCGCCAGGTTCGGGCAAACCCTGATTGTCGTGACCCATGATCCGCAGATCGCGAAGAAAGCAGACCGGATAATCTGTATTGAGGACGGTAGGATCGTGGAAAAAGAATAGGAACCGTGCCGCCAGGCAGGCAGTACGGCCGCTTATCCAGTCCCTCCCCTGCCATTTTTCTTTTACGCGCATATCGGTTTTTCTCAGCAAGTATACAAATTGGAATTGTGGTTATCGGATTTAATAAGCTGATCGTGATATTGGAATTTGCAGAGCTGTTCGGAAAGTAGTATGCGGGCCGATGTGGTACGCGGCAAGGGCTCCCCTGTGTAAGGGGAGCTGTCAGTGAAGCTGACTGAGGGGTTGTAATGGCGGACTTCCCGGTGTGCCCATCGTCAGATCGCACCAAGTTTCTTCTACCCCCGTTTTGCCCAGGTGCCGTCAAACCCGGAAGATTCTGCCGCAAAGTCGTTTCCGCAAACCTTTTTGCCGATACACTTCCAAAATCGATAGATTGTACCGCACAATCCCTCAGGCCCTACGGGCCAGTTTCATTAAGGTATGATTGCCCCCGGCAATCATTACGATTTTGATTCACTGCGTGCAGCACCACCCTTTACACAAGGGAGCCTTTCCGTCTATCCACCCGCGTGCCTTAACCGCCTGCCAAATTCCAATTTATCAGTGAGCTTACGAAAGCCGATAACCACAATTGGAATTTGTAAGGGCGTAGGGGAGGCGCCTCCCGCAGCAGGCGGAAAAATCTCCCAAAAGGGTGGGGCGAAACGGTAAATAGGCTGTTATGCAAAGGGACGGGAAACCCGTCCCCTACGAAGAGAATCGATACCGAGTTCTCCGACAAATTCCAATTTGTCGTTTTGCTGTGGTAAGCCAATAAGCAATTTCTTTTCTATCCCGTATCTTCAATCAGACTTCTCCCGCCGGGGCATACAAATCAGGCTAAAAAAATTTCCCCGGGGGGGCTTTTCTTTTTCGTTCATATGTGCTATTATATATAAAATACTAGCGCAGACCGCTTTTGCGGCTGGTGAACGGAGCGATCGCTATGCCAAGAACCAGTGACAAGGCCGAATTGATCATGAATTATGTTAACCAGTTCGTGCAGGAAAACGGCTACTCTCCCTCCGTCCGGGAGATCGGAGAGGCGGTGGGCCTACGCTCCACGGCCTCGGTCAGCTACCATCTGCGGAACTTGCAGGAAAAGGGAGCCCTGCGCTCTCCCGGCGTCAAGGGCCGCAAGCGCGCCCTCATTACCATGACCCGGCCCGGGGAGATCCCGGTGGTGGGCGTGGTCACGGCGGGCCTCCCCATTCTGGCGGTGGAAAACCGGGAGGGCACCATGCCCTGGAAGGACCCGGACTGCTTTGCCCTGCGGGTCCGGGGCGAGAGCATGATCGGCGCGGGCATCCTGGACGGGGACAAGGTCATCGTCCGCCCTCAGCCTACCGCTGACGACGGGCAGATCGTGGTGGCCCGCCTGGGAGACGAGGCCACGGTAAAGCGGCTCCGCCGCCGCCACGGGGAAATCTGGCTCATGCCGGAAAACGACGCCTTTGCCCCCATCGACGGCACCGAGGCGGAGATTATCGGCATTGTGAAGGCCGTCGTCCGGGAGTATTAAGGCAACACCGCATAATTCGGCAAGGAAGCTCAGCGAGAGATTTTGTGCCAGTTCAAAGTTTCAAAAACGGGGGAATACTGTATGTATTTCCCGTTTTTGAAACTGCAGAAATGGTGCAAAAGATCCGCTGAGATCCGCTGACGCAATTGTGCGGTGTTGCCTTAAGGAAAATATTTATTGATTTGGCGCAGCAAACAGGCAAATTGGAATTTGTCGGGGAGTAGGGGAGGCGTTCCGCCTCCCGCAGCAAGCGGAAAAATCTCCCAAAAGGGTGGGGCGAAACGGTAAATAGGCTGTTATGCAAAGGGACGGGAGACCCGTCCCCTACGAAGAGAATCGATACCGAGTTCTCCGCCAAATTCCAATTGTTCGTTTTCAGATTTAACCCCTTCAGCGGCTGAATAAAATCCGCCTGAGGCGGAAAAAAGTGCTTGACAAACGGACACGTTTGGTGTATAAAAAGCATAACATAGCTTAAACCATTGAAGCGGAAGTAAAGCTGCCAGCGCATCCACAGAGAGTCCCGCAGAGCTGAGAGCGGGGCGAAAAGCGGAGCAGCAAATGGGCCGCTGAGGGCAGAGGGAAAGGGGAATCCCCCGAGTATCTTCTGACGCAATGCCGGCGTTATCGGGCAGGCGGCGTGTTGGCGCTGTCATGAGGCGGTCGGAGTATTCCGGCAAGCAAGGTGGTACCGCAGAAATAGCATTTCTGTCCTTGCTCCCCTGTATGGGGGAGCAAGGATTTTTTATTTTGAAAGGACGTGTTCTTATGAGACAGCCGGGAAAACGATGGCGCAGCTGAAGCTGCTTTCACCACCAAACCATCCCATTTCATTTTAAAATAAAGGAGTCATTCTTATGAAAAAGCTGTTTTGCGTTCTTCTTTCCATGATTCTTGTTATGAGCCTGTTCGCCGGCTGCGCCGGAAAATCCGATTCCGGCGCCATCAAGGTTGCCATCGTTCAGCAGCTGGACCATTCCTCCCTGGATGAGATCCGCCTGGCCGTGGAGGCCGAGCTGGACCGCCTGGCAAAGGAAAAGAATATGACCATCACCTATACCGAGTTCAACGGCCGCAACGACGCCACCATTCTCAACCAGATCGGCGCCCAGGTGGTCTCCGACGGCTATGACGTTATCATTCCCATCGCCACCATGGCCGCTCAGTGCATGGTCACCGCCGCCGAGGGCAAGAATATCCCCATCATTTACGCCGCCATTTCCGACCCCGTTTCCGCAGGCCTCACCGGGCTGTCCACCGTCACCGGCACCTCCGATGCCCTGAATACCGCCTTCATGCTGGATATGATGCTGGCGGTCCAGCCTGATATTAAGACCGTGGGTCTGCTGTACTCAAACTCCGAGATCAACTCCGAGACCCCCATTGCCGAGGCCAAGGCATATTTGGACAGCAAGGGCATCGCGTATCTGGAAAAGACCGGCAACAACGCCGTTGAGATCGTCGCCGCCGCCAGCTCCCTGGTTGACCGGGTGGACGCGGTGTTTACCCCCACGGATAATGTGGTCATGGCCTCCGAGAGCGCCATTGCCGAAACCCTGAACGCCGCCGGTATCCCCCACTACGCCGGTGCTGACTCCTTCGTCACGGCGGGCGCTTTCGCCACCTGCGGTGTGAACTACACCGAGCTGGGCACCTACACTGCCGGAATGGCCGTGGATATTCTCTGCGGCGGCGCCGTCCCTGAATATCATATGATGGACGGCGGCATCATCACCGTGAACACCGAGACCGCCGCCGCTCTGGGCCTTGACTACGCTGTCTTCTCCCAGATGGCAAACACCGTAGTGGAAACCACCACCGCCGAATAACCGCTTTCACAGGAGGAGAAATTTATGCTTTCAGGTGCTGTGATCCTCAGCGCGCTGGAGCTGGGGTGCATCTACGCTCTGGTCGCCCTGGCGCTGCTGGTCAGCTTTCGGATCCTGAATATCGCGGATATGACCACGGACGGGTCCTTCACCCTGGGCTGCGCCGTCTCCGCCACGGTGGCGGTAGCCGGGCACCCCATTCTGGCCCTGCCCGCGGCCATGCTGGCGGGCGCCGCCGCCGGGGGAATCACCGCCCTGCTGCAGACCCGGTTCCGGATCCCCTCGATTCTCGCGGGCATCATCACCAACACCGGGCTTTACACCGTGAACCTGGCGGTCATGGGCTTTTCCTCCAATGTCAATATGCTGAAGACGGATACCGTCTTTACCCTGCTCCGGCCTTTGCTGGGACCTTCCTACCGCATTGTTCCCGCCGCCGTGGTGACTGTTCTTTCCGCAGTTCTGCTGGTGCTGTTCCTGAAAACCCGGCTGGGCCTTTCCATCCGGGCCACGGGAGACAATCCGGATATGGTACGGGCCAGCTCCATCAATACCGGCTTCACCATCACCGTAGGCCTGTGCCTGTCCAACGCCCTCACCGCCCTGTCCGGCGCCCTGCTTGCCCAGTACCAGAAGACCGCGGACATCAACCTGGGCACCGGTATGGTGATCATCGGCCTTGCCTCCCTCATTATCGGCGAGAGCCTTTTCCCCAGGGGAAAGCTGTGGATGAAAGCGGCGGGTGCCCTGGTGGGCTCCCTGCTGTACCGGTTCATCATCGCCATTGCCCTGCGGATGGATCTGCCCAGTGAATGCCTGAAGCTGATCTCCGCCGTGATCGTGGCCCTGGCCATCGGCCTGCCGGGCCTCAAAAAGGGGAGGAAAGCCGCATGCTGAAGCTGACGAACATTACGAAAACCTTTGCTCCCGGGACGGTAAACCAGAAAACCGCCCTGTGCGGCATCGATCTGCACTTGGCGCCCGGGGACTTTGTCACCGTCCTGGGCTCCAACGGCGCGGGTAAGAGCACCCTCTTTTCCGTCATTGCCGGAAGCATCCGCCCCGATACCGGCTCCGTAATTCTGGACGGACAGGATGTGACGGCCCTGCCGGATTACAAGCGCAGCAAATACATCGGCAGGCTCTTCCAGGACCCCCTGAAGGGCACCGCTCCCAATATGACCATTGCGGAAAACCTGGCCCTGGCCTACCTGCGCTCGTCGGGTCGGCACTCCCCTTTTTCCATGGTCTCCGCCGCCGAGCGGCGGGAATTCCGGGACCGGCTTTCCCAGCTGGGACTGGGGCTGGAGGACCGGATGGACAGTCCCGTGGGGCTGCTGTCCGGGGGCCAGCGTCAGGCGCTGACCCTGCTCATGGCCACTCTCGTAACCCCGAAGCTGCTGCTGCTGGATGAGCACACCGCCGCCCTGGACCCTGCCACCGCCGAAAAGGTGTTGGAACTGACAAAGTCCATTGTCGCCCAGAACCGGATCACCTGTCTCATGATCACCCACGACATTTCCTCGGCTTTGCAGCTGGGGAACCGGACGATTATCATGAACGCCGGAAAGATCGTGGGCGAGCTGGACGGTCCGGAGCGGGCAAACATGGATGAAGGACAGCTGCTGGAGGTTTTCCGCAGGTTCCGCTTAAACGATGACCGGCTCCTGTTCCGGGATGCCCCGTAAAAACCAAACAAATACCTGGGGCGTTTCGCAAATGCGAAGCGCCCCAGGCTTGTTTTTTGGACAGCAGGATTCTGTCAGGAAGATGCCGAACCCGACTGCGGAAATGAACGAATAGATCCGCCTTTTAGAACTACATGCCAGCCAATAAGTATCACAAGCTGTATGCAGAGAATTGGTATTTGGTTCTGTATCAGATTAAAGACGACACGGTGTATGTCGACTGGATCGTGGATTGCAGGCAGGAGTACCAGTGGCTGCTGAGATAAGATGGCAGATAAATGATCGTTTCGCGCACTGGCGCGAAGCGCCCCAAGGCTCCCTTGTGCAAAGGGAGCTGTCGCGAAGCGACTGAGGGATTGTGCAGTAAAACGTTTAATACTGACAACAAATCAGCGAAAAGGGACTGTAAAGGACACTGTCCGTTCTGACGATAGGTAGATGTGGAAGTCCTCCGTTACAACCCCTCAGTCAGCTACGCTGACAGCTCCCCTTACACAGGGGAGCCCTTGCCGTGTACCGCATCGGACCGCATACCATCCAAGGTAAAGTAGTCAGCTAAACGATCATTTTCCGTCAGAAATAAAGGTGTGACTGAATTGATATAAAAAATTTCCCGCGGAGGGCAGTTAGATATTGCAAACTCCTGTAGATTCGGCTATAATGGGCACGAAAAAAAGGAGGCGTAGGCTATGACCATCGACGATTTGAAAATCGGTCAGTCCGGCGTGATCTCCCAGGTAGGGGGCGAAGGCCCTCTGCGTCTGCGGTTTCTGGACATGGGCCTGATTCCCGGCACCCGTGTGCTCCTGCAGAAGATCGCCCCCATGGGTGACCCCATTCAGATTCAGCTGCGGGGCTACGAACTGACCATCCGCCGGGAAGACGCCCGGAAGATCACCCTTCGGGAGGATACGGTATGATTTTTGCGTTGGCAGGCAATCAGAACTGTGGAAAGACCACACTTTTCAATGCCCTCACCGGCTCCAACCAGCATGTGGGCAATTTCCCCGGTGTCACTGTGGATCAGAAATCCGGTACCATCAAGGGCACCAACCACCAGGTAGTGGACCTGCCCGGTATTTACTCCATCCGTCCCTATACCCAGGAAGAAATTGTCACCCGGGACTTTATCCTGAAATCCAAGCCCGACGCCATCCTCAACATTGTGGATGCCACCAATATTGAACGGAACCTGTACCTGACCTTGCAGCTCATGAGCCTGAAGGTGCCCATGGTCATCGCCCTGAACATGATGGACGAGCTGCGGGGCAACGGCGGCAGCGTGAATGTCCAGAAGATGGCGGAGGCCCTGGGTGTTCCGGTGGTTCCCATCAGCGCCGCCAAGAACGAGGGTATCTCCGAGCTGGTGGACACCTTACTGAGTACCGCCAGCCGCCGCGTCAAGCCCAAGGTGCAGGACTTCTGCCCCGACGGCCCCGTCCACCGGTGCATTCACGCGGTGTGCCACATCATCGAGGACCACGCCCAGCGGGCGGGGATCTCCCGCCGGTTCTGCGCCACCAAGCTCATTGAGGGCGAGGAGGATTTCTACGAGCTGCTGGACCTGAGCCAGAATGAAAAAGAGCTGATCGAGCACTCCATCATCGAAATGGAGTACGATACCGGCATGGACCGGAACGCCGCCCTGGCGGACATGCGCTACAACTTCATCGAAAAGGTCTGCGCTTCCTGCGTCACCAAGGCCAGGGAAAGCAAGGAGCACCGGCGCAGTATGGCCATTGACCGGGTGCTGACCCACCGGATCTTCGCGATCCCCCTGTTCATTGCCATTATGTGCACGGTCTTTTTCCTGACCTTTCATGTGGTGGGGGCGTTTCTTTCCGACCTGATGGCCTACGCCGTGGACGGCCTGACCCTGCTTGCTGACAAGGCCCTCACCGCCTACGGCATCAACCCCGTGGTCCACAGCCTGATCATCGACGGTGTCTTCGCCGGTGTGGGCAGCGTCCTCAGCTTCCTGCCCATTGTGGTAACCCTGTTCTTCTTCCTGTCCATTCTGGAGGACTCCGGCTACATGGCCCGGGTGGCCTTCGTCATGGACAAGCTCCTGCGGAAGATCGGTCTGTCCGGCAGAAGCTTCGTGCCCATGCTCATCGGCTTCGGCTGCTCCGTCCCCGCCATTATGGCGACCCGGACCCTTTCCAGCAACCGGGACCGGCAGATGACCATTCTGCTGACCCCCTTTATGAGCTGCTCCGCCAAAATCCCCATCTATACCCTGTTCTCCGCCGCTTTCTTCCCCGGCCATGAGCTTCCGGTGATGATCCTGCTGTATTTCGGCGGCATGGCGGTTGGGATCCTGGCGGCCCTGGTGCTGAAAAGCACCTTGTTCCGGGGTAATCCCGTGCCCTTTGTCATGGAGCTTCCCAACTACCGGCTCCCCTCCCCCAAGAGTGTGCTCCTGCTGATGTGGGAAAAGGCGGAGGACTTCCTCACCCGGGCGTTCACCGTCATTTTCATGGCCACCGTCATCATCTGGTTCCTCCAGAGCTTTGACCTGAGGCTCAACGTGGTGACGGACAGCACGGCAAGCATTCTGGCATCCCTGGGCCGTCTGGTTTCCCCCCTGTTTGCCCCCCTGGGCTTCGGGGACTGGCGGATGGTCACCGCCCTGGTCTCCGGCTTTACCGCCAAGGAAGCGGTGGTCAGCACCTTCGGCGTCATTCTGGGTGTCAGCACCGACCAGCTGCGCAGCGCCCTGCATCTGCTGTTCACTCCCGCCTCCGCCGCTAGCTTCCTTGTTTTCTGCCTTCTGTACACCCCCTGCGTAGCGGCAGTCGCCACCATCCGCCGGGAACTGGGCTCCAAATGGAAGACCCTGGTAGTGGTGATCGGCCAGTGCGTTATCGCTTGGCTGGCGGCTCTGGTGGTCTACCAGACTGCCCTGGTGCTGCTATGAGCTGGGCGGACTGGCTGCTCCTCGGCCTCGTCGCCGGGTGGTTTCTCTATGTCCTCCTGCGGCCCCGGAAGAAAGGCGGAAGCTGCTCTTGCTGCTCCGGATGTTCCGGCTGCGGAAAAGAGAAGAAATGCAAAGGAGAACACAAATATGTCCCTTGAAATGCTGCATCCCCAATGGAAACGAAACATCCGCGGCGTTCTGTTCGACATGGACGGCGTAATCGTGGACACGGAAAGACTCTATACCCGCTTCTGGCAGGAGGCCGCCCAGGCTTTTGGCTGCCCCATGACCCGGGAGCAGGCCCTGGGCATGCGGAGCCTGAACCGGGATACGGCAAAGAAGAAAATGGAAAGCTATTTTGGCCCCGACACTCCCTATGCCGCCATCCGGGAGCTTCGCATCCGGCTTATGGACGAATACATCGCGGAAAACGGCGTAGAGGCCAAGCCCGGTATCTACGCGCTTTTGGACGCCCTGGATGATAACGGCATCCCCGCCGCGGTTACCACCTCTTCCTCCCTGGAACGGGTAAACGCGAATCTCTCCAAACTGAACCTGCTGCACCGGTTCGCCCGGATCTGCCAGGGCAGCGACGTGCCCACCTGCAAGCCCGAGCCGGAGATTTACCTCTACGGTGCCGCTTCCCTGGGACTTCCGCCGGAAAACTGCCTGGCTCTGGAGGACTCCCCCGCCGGAATCCTTTCCGCCTACCGGGCAGGATGCATGCCCATTATGGTTCCCGACCAGGACCAGCCGGACGAAAAGACCCGGGGAATTCTCTTTGCCAAAGCTGATTCCCTGGCAGATGTCATTTCTCTTTTGTGATCCGAAACGCGAATGAATCCCTCTTGAAAACAGAAGTTTTCAGAGGGATTCATTTTTTGGAAAACGCAAGGCTTCATGCGCCGACAGCATCCGGTCTTGTCAGCACACCAGGCAAAATCTGTATAAAATCCGTCAATATCCGGCTTTTTTATGCTGCCCGAATGGATTATGATAGTGATGTCCTCTTATTTGCGGCAGTATTGCCTGGGAGTGCACTGCATCCGCTTTACGAAAGCGGCAGAAAAACGGCCGGCGTTGCTGAAGCCCACCTGGGCGGCAATCTGGATGATCGGCAGCTTTCCCTCCGCCAGAAGCGGAAGACTCTGAGAAATCCTGTAATCTTCCAGGTACGCAGACAGGGTTTGCCCGGTCACACGCTTGAAAAAGCGGCAGCAGTTTTCCTTTGACATGGCAACTTTTTCCGACAAAAGGCCCAGGTTCAGTGGCTCGGCATATGTCTCATGGAGGATCTTCAGGATCTGATCCAGCGTTTCCAGTTCACTTTCCTTGATTGCCGCGGCATGCTTCAGTTCCGTCTCCCGGGGAGACAGCAGCGAAAAGAACGCTTCACAAAACAGCCCTTTCATCTGCAGTTCATATCCAAAGGGGCGGGCCTGGTTCAGTTCATCGATCCGCAGGAACAGACGGACGGTATTGGGCTCCAGCCGGATTGCGGCATTTCTTCTGGAATTTTGCAGGGGCCAGAACAGCTCCGCAGCAATCACGCTCTCCGGAGTACCGTACAGGAACGAGGGATGAATAATAAAAGTGGTCAGGATTGCAGGTTCTTCAGACTGGGAAAGAATCATATGGGGGACTTTGGCATTGATAAATAATCCCTGCCCGCCGGTCAGCGCATAGGTTCCTGAGCCCAGCCGATAAAGGGCTTGCCCGCTCCGGACGATGGATATTTCCAGCTCCGGATGCCAGTGGCAGCGGATATGGTAATCCTGAAAGCTGCTCAGATCATCCTGATTGATTTCCACCGGAAAAGCGGATGTGCCATGGGGTGTCAATTCCCGCTGGTTTCTGTCAACGGTAACGCTGCGCAAATGATACCTCTCCTTTCCAGGTGTTTCCGTCAAATCATAAAAAACGAAAGATAAAACAGTGGTCTCCTATGGTCTTACAAAAGAACGTTCCGTTTCCCACAATTGGCATTCCCTGTCACCGGGCAGCACTTTGCAAACAACAAACAGGCCGCCTGTTTTATTTTTATCCCAATTAGTAAACCGGTTTACTTTTTAAGAAAACGGAATTTCCGCAACACGCGCCGGAAAATGTCCGTATCGGAGCATTTATGGGCGCTGATTACGGCTCCGCGTGGTTACAAGCTGTCCGATCATTGTCTGGCAGTAGACGCCTGCTCATTGATTTTGCATTTCAGGATACAGGTATGTTCTTCCCCGTTTTTTCTTTCAATCGCGTCTATCAGGAGCTTACCGGCAGCGACCCCCTCCTCTTCCGCAGGCTGCAGAATCGTTGTGATGGGAGGCACCACCAGGTAATTCCACTCGTAAGCATCCATACCCAGCAGGCCAAGCTTCTGCGGAATGAGATGGCGAAAGTCTTCCAGCGCCAGGAATACCTTTTTCAGGAGCCAGTTGTTGACCGCGAAGACACACAGATTTTCATATCGGGCGATCAAAGGAGCAATAGCTTCCCGCAGCGCGGCAAGGCTGGTATCACGCTCCGCAGGAATCGTATCATAGTCCAGGCCATAGGCATTTAGGCAGTCCCGGAATCCGCCCATACGTTCCTGGCGGGTAATGACCGTTTCCGGGTCGGCGGTAACCACTGCAAAATGGGTGTAGCCCTTTTTGACCGTCGTCCGGATCGCCTCGTACACAGCCTGATAGCTGTCGGTCTTTACATACATCACGGAGGTATCCCGGGGCGGGGAGTCAAAAAATACAAGGGGCTTGTCGATACCCATGGTATCCCACATGCTCTCAAACTGAGGGCTGGGCTGGACCAGGAATCCATCCACGCCCATATTGTACATTCCCTCAATACACTTGCGTTCGTTTTCGTTCCGGAAAGAGCTGGAGCCGAGAATGAGCTGATAGCCCCGCTGCTGGACATATTCGGTCAGGCCCTTGATAAGCTGGTTGGCAAAGGCGCTGGTAATATCGCTGATAAGGACTCCCAGCAGATAGGTCTGCTTGGCGTTCAGGGAGCGGGCTACTGTACTGGGTTGGAATCCGGTGGTTTCGATCACTTCCCGAATCCTGTTTTTGGTTTCCTCCGACATCTTATAATGGTGACCGTTCAGATAAAAGGAGACCGTAGTCTTTGACACATTCGCCAGTTTGGCAATATCGCTGATCGTTATCCTGTCTTTCATTCGAATGCCAGCCTTTCGTTTATGAAGACAGTATACCGTATTTTCCGCAAAAAGAAAAGAATTTTTTTACCCGTCTCGGGAGAAAGGAACACATTATGAAATATGTCAGCAAGGGTCCGTTTGAAAAAGGGTACAACGGCATGGTCTCGGCATCCGGGAATCCGGAAATGATGGGGATGGAATTCGGCGTTGTGAAGCTGGAAAACCTCGATGTGCTGCACTTTGATTACGCCCAGGAGACCGTATATGATCTTCTGTCCGGCCGGGTCTGCTTTGAATGGGAGGAAAAAAAGGAAAGCGTGGAACGGAAAGACTGCTTCCACGAAGGCGCTGTCCTGCTCCATGTACCGCAGAATACCAAGGTCACGGTCACCGCCTTCGCCGATACGGAGATCGCCATTGTCCGCACCGAAAATCCCCGCAGCTTTGCCTCCCGACTGATGCGCCCGGAGGATTGCCTCTGCGCGAATGAAAAGCGCGGTGCCGGTCAGATGAATGACATGTCCACCCGTATGGTGCGCACTTTCTTTGACCGTTCCAATTGCCCCCAGACCAACTTCTTTATCGGCGAGGTGGTTCACTTCCCTGGAAAATGGTCCTCCTATCCACCCCACCAGCATGTGGAGCCGGAGCTTTATTATTACAAATTCCTGCCGGAAAACGGCTATGGCCTGGCGGAGTTCGGTGACGATGCCTACAAGGTCAAAAACAACGACCTGATGGGCATGCCGGAAAATATCACTCACTCCCAGTGTGCTGCCCCCGGATACGCGGAATACTACCTGTGGTGCATCCGCCTGCGGGACGACGCGCCGATCGTCACAACGGTTGTGGCAGAGCATAGCTGGGTGACGGCTCCCGACGCAAAATTCTTCCCTGAGATCTGAAAGGAGAAACCGGTATGGGCATGTTTCAAATTGTACCCGGAATTGCGGAGTACCGGGAATTCGCGGATTTCGCAAAGGATGCCGGACTGAATGCCTCCGACCTGATCTTCACCAGTGAGCATTTTTATAAGTCCGATCTGGCGGCGCTTCATCTGGAATGCCAGACTCTGTTCCGCAATCGATACGCTCCCGGCGAACCGACGGACGTAATGGTGGACGCGATCCTTGCCGATCTGCGTAATCGCAGCTATAAACGGATCATCGCCGTGGGCGGCGGCACCATTATTGACATCGCGAAAGTCCTTGCCGTAGCGGAGCCCGGGGATACAACGGATGACCTGTATGACCGTATGGCGGAATTGAAGCAGGTTCATCCCCTCTTCATTGTGCCCACCACCTGCGGAACGGGCAGTGAGGTGACCGGCATTTCCATTATCAACCGCACCAGCAAAGGCACAAAGCAGGGAATTGTCTGCCCTGCCATGTTCGCCCAGCAGGCGGTATTGATCCCGGGGCTGCTGAAAAGCCTGCCCTATTCGGCATTCGCTACCTCCTCCATTGATGCCATGATCCATGCTGTTGAAAGCTTCCTTTCTCCAAAGGCGACGCCCTGGAGTGAGCTTTTCTCAAAACAGGCCCTTCGGCTGATCCTGCCCTGCTGGAAAAAAGCCGCCGAATCCGAAAGCAGCGACAGCTGGAAAGCCTATGCGGCAGAATTCTTGCTGGGTTCCAATTACGCAGGTATCGCCTTTGGAAACGCGGGCTGCGGAGCGGTTCATGCCCTCAGCTATCCCCTTGGCGGAGCGTATCACGTTTCCCATGGGGAAGCCAATCAGGTGATGTTCGCCCCGGTCATGAAAAAATACGCGGCAAAAAAGCCGGTGGGGAAAATCAATCGGCTGGAAGCGCTTCTTTCTTCTCTTCTGGAGTGTCCCGCCGAAAACGCGCTGGAAGCGCTGTATAACCTGATGGACCGGATCCTGCCCCGCAAGCCCATGCGCTTTTACGGTGTGAAAGAAGCGGAGCTTCCTGCCTTTGCGGACAATGTGGTGCAGTCGCAGAAGCGTCTGCTGGGAAATAACTATGCGGAGCTGACCCGGGATGAGATCCTTGCCGTCTACGAGAGCGCGTTTTAAAGACCGGTGCAGTCAGGGGAACGAAAAAGGAGATTATCATGGATAAAAAGCAGAAAATGCACGAACTGAAAGTACTTGCAGCGAAAATTCGTCTGGAAACACTGAAAATCATTGCTTCCCGGGGATTCGGCCATGTGGGAGGCTCCATGTCCATGGCAGATGCCATGGCAGTCCTCTACGGTGGGATCATGCGCATTGATCCCCAAAACCCCCGGTGGGAGGACCGGGACTGGTTTGTCCTTTCCAAAGGACATGGCGGTCCGGTCATGTACGCTACCCTGGGACTGATGGGATACTATCCGCTGGAAAGCGCCTATACCCTGAATCATCCCAACACAAAATTCCCGTCCCATACGGACCGGAATATGACCCCCGGTGTGGACCTGACCACCGGCTCCCTGGGCCAGGGCATGAGTGAGGCCGTTGGGGCGGCGCTGGGGTTAAAACAGCAGGGAAAAAGCAGCCGCGTCTTTGTTGCCGTCGGTGACGGCGAATGCGATGAGGGGCAGATTTGGGAGGCCGCGCAGTTTGCCGACCACTATCATCTGGACAACCTGGTCTGCCTTGTGGATCAGAACAAGCAGCAATTGGATGGTCCCACCTGCGAAGTCATGAGCCATGGCAAGGGCATCGGCGCCAAATTCGACGCCTTTGGGTGGAATGTGACAGAGCTGCAGGACGGAAATGATGTCACGGCCATCTATGACGCGCTGAAAGCGGCGGAAACCGTAAACGGTCAGCCCACCTGTCTGATCCTGAATACCGTAAAGGGCAAGGGCGCGACCTTTGCCGAACCCACCGGCGCACATTCTTCCCAGCCCACAAAGGCACAGTGGGACGAAGCGATCCGGGCATCGGAAGCAGCCCTTGCCGCCGCAGAAGCAGAAGCGTAAAAAGGAGGATGAAAACCGTGCAATTTACGTTAAGTCAGAAACACGAGAAAGATCCCCGCGCAAATCGGGACGCGTATGTAGAAGCCATGCTGGAAATGATGGCAGCAGATCCTAAGCTGGTACACATCGACTGTGATCTCATGGGATGCATCAACACCGGAAAGCTCCTGCGCGCCCTTCCCAATCAGGTCTATAACGCGGGCATCGCGGAACAAAATGCCATGGGTGTGGCATCTGGGATGACCGCCGCGGGCCTTAACGTGTTTGTGCATTCCTTTGCCTGCTTTGCCTCCCGCAGAATGTTTGACCAGGCATTCCTGGCGGCGGGGTACAGCAATCTGCCCGTCCATGTCATCGGCTCCGATCCGGGCGTAACGGCGATGTTTAACGGTGC
Organism: Oscillospiraceae bacterium; assembly: GCA_016302405.1. GTDB lineage: Bacteria > Bacillota > Clostridia > Oscillospirales > Oscillospiraceae > Faecousia. Next base: position 731 of record JAEDNR010000014.1, on the reverse strand, counting down.
GACCCATATGCCCTTTGAGGATTGCGCGCTCTATATGACGGTGCCGAACGCGGTGGTGATCGATTCCTGTGATTACGCCCAGACACGTTCCCTGACGGAAAAGCTGGCGCAGTGTGGGAGGCCCTCCTATATGCGGCTGATCCGAAAGGAATTCAAGACCGTCTACGAAGACGGGGCAGACTTTGAAATCGGAAAAGGCGCGCTCCTGCGGGACGGAAAGGATGTAACGATCATCGCCTCCGGTGTACTGGTTACAGAGGCAATCGAAGCCGCCGAGCGGTTAAAAAAGGACGGCGTGGACGCAAGAGTGATCGATATGTATACCTGGAAGCCCCTGGATGAGGCACTGATTTTGCAGGCAGCGGAAGAGACGGGATGCATTGTAACCGCGGAGAATCACCAGGTATCCTGCGGACTTGGGTCTGCGGTAGCTAATCTTCTCAGCTTGAAGCACCCGGTGCCCGTGGAGTTTATCGGTATTCAGAACCGGTTTGGCCAGGTCGGCCCCCTGGATTTCCTGATGGAGGAATACGGTCTGACCGCAAACGATATTGTCTCGGCCGCAGTGCGGGCCGTGGCGCGGAAGAACGGAAGCCACGCCGTCCAATAGGGGATTTTTCTTCACACTTCATTTCCATCAACAGCAAATCGGTCAGCTTTCCAAAAAGCTGACCGATTTCAGTGTGTCAAAAAATAATCATGCTATAATAGCACCACAATAAATGAAATGA
>JAEDNR010000097.1 GCA_016302405.1 Oscillospiraceae bacterium | reverse complement strand
TCGGAATGACAGTTCTTTTATTTGTGCATTTTTTCTTTAGTGAGACAGCCCCTTTTCAGATATAAGCTATGAGATAAGGTGCCGCTTCGCGGCGATTAAAAAAGCAGGTAAGATATATGCAGTTGTTCCGTGGTACACGTTCCATAATTGTCCATAAGGTTATCGGCTTTCGTAAGAACACTGACAAATTGTAGGTTGTCGAATTCCCGGAAATGCCTTGGCTCCCCCTATGGGGGAGCTGTCACGGCTTAGCCGTGACTGAGGGGGCCCTCGACCTCAGTCCCAAAGGGCTGACACCTCCCCCATGGGGAGAGGCTTTTCCCATACAAATTCCCAAATTCACGATCCGCTTACAAAAGCCGAGCGCCTATCCGTTGTCAATTGCTCCCCGCCAGCTGGCACAGGACCTCCACCGCCTTCTGGAAGGCGCTTTCCTCCAGACCGGAGTAGTCCACCACCAGCCGGTGCAGGTCCTCCTGCTTCGTGTGGTAAAAGCTGCTCAGGGTCTCCGCCCGGACGCCCCGCTGGGACAGCGCCTGCACCAGCGCCGTATCCGGGAGGGCGGTGTCCAGCTCCACGAGAAAATGCAATCCCGCGTCCTGCTCCAGAACCCTTATGCCAGGGAGCCCCGCCAGCATCCCGGTGAGCTTAGCCCTTCGCAGGCGGTAGAATTTTCGCATCCGGTTGATGTGCTTTTCAAAGTACCCCTCGCTTAAAAACCGGGCCAGGGTGTACTGCTCGAAGCTTGCCACGGTGCAGCTGTAAAATCCCAGGGTTTCCTGAAAGCGCTTCATGAGCGCTGGGGGAAGCACCATGTAGCTGATACGGATGGAGGGGGCAAGGCTCTTGGAAAAGGTGTTCATGTAGATCACCTGCTCCGGGTCCAACGACTGCATGGCGGGCAGGTTCAGACTCTTAAACCGGAATTCCGAATCATAGTCGTCCTCGATGATCCACTTTCCCCCTGCTCTGGCCCAGGCAAGCAGCGCCTGCCGCCGGGAAAGGGGGGTGACGATGCCTGTGGGGAAATGGTGGGCCGGGGAAATGTGGAGCACGTCCGCCTCCCCCAGTCCATCGGGCCGGACGCCATGGCTGTCCATGGACGCGTCCACGCACCGGGCGGCAGCGGCGGCGTAGACCCTGCGGATTTTGCCGTAGCCCGGTTCCTCCACGGCGTATACAAGGTCTCTTCCCAGCAGCTGAATCAGCAGATTATACAGAAAGTCCGTGCCCGCGCCCACGAGAATATTTCCCGGGTCCACCGCCATGCCCCGGAAATCCGCCAGGTGGGCGGCGATGGCCCGGCGCAGCTCCGGGATGCCCTGGTTGGGCAGGGGCTGCAGGAGCTTTTCTCCGTAGTCCAGGAACACCTGCCGCTGCAGGCGGCTCCAGGCGGTAAAGGGGAACCGGCAGCCACCGCCGGAGGTAAGGTCCGCGAGAAAGGTTTCCGCCGGGGCGGGAACCGACTGGGGAATGGGGGGCTTTTCCGGGGGCAGGGGCAGAGCCTCTACGAAGTAGCCTACCTTTTCCCTGGACCGTAAGAAGCCCTCGGCGGTGAGCTGGGCAAAGGCTGCCTCCACGGTGGTCTTGCCCACCTGTAAATTCTCCGCCAGGGCCCGCTTGGAGGGCAGCTTCTCCCCGGGGGCCAGCCTGCCGGAGAGGATGTCCGCCCGGATGCACCGGTACAATGACTCGTACAGCGGCAGCCCCGGTTTCTTTTCCAGCTTGTAGGTGAGCATGGCAAGCCTCCTTTTCAATTGACAATTGAAAATTGACAATGATTGTGTCGCTTCGCGGCAATTAAAAATAGCGGGTGTCATACTGCGTTTCCTTGAACGGTGCGCGCATCGGTGCGGTACGCGGCAAGGGCTCCCTTGTGTAAAGGGAGCTGTCACCAGTGCGCACACTGGTGACTGAGGGATTGTGCAGTAAAACGTATTCATACTGACAACGAGTCGGCGAAAAGGGACCACAAAGGACACTGTCCGTTCTGACGATGGGTAGATAGGAAAGTCCACCGTTACAACCCCTCAGTCAGCTTCGCTGCCAGCTCCCCTTGCACAGGGGAGCCCTTGCCGCGTACTATGCTGATAACGCGTACTTCTCAAGATGGAGATTGCCACGCCAGGAAAGAGAACTGGCTCGCAATGACCTGGAATTCGATGGTGCGGGGCAGCATCATTTTCTGCCCTTAATTCTGCATATTGCATTTGTTACCCAGCCCGCAAACCGGCCGCAGAGCTTCTCCCCCCAGTCGAAGACCCGCTGGATGGCGAAGAACACCGTGGGGGTCATTAATAGCAACGTCATCATGAGAAGCCGCGCCTCTACGGACCCGGAGCCCAGGGACAGGGTCTCTCCCAGCAGGGTAAAGCAAGCGATAAGCCCCAGAGCCATCCCTGCCCACAGGAATTTGCGGAACAGGTCAAAGGGCTTGCACACCTGGAAGAGGACCATGAGCCCCACCATGGCAAGGATCGCGGCGCAGACCGTGGCGGTGTGGTCCCCGTTCAGGCCAAATACCGCCCGGAAGGCCTGGCACACCAGCACCACGAACACGTTGGTAAGCCCGCCGGGGAAGGCTCTGCGCAGAACCCCTCTTAGGAAGTGGCCCCGGATCCGGTCATACCTTGGCTCCAGGGTTAGCAGGAACGAGGGAAGACCGATGGTCAGAGCGGAGATTACCGTCAGGTGAATGGGCTCCAGGGGGTAGGGCCAGCTGGTAAACAGGGTAATGACGGAAAGAAACAGGGAGAAGATATTTTTCACCAGGAACAGCGTCGCCGCCCGCTGGATATTGTTGATGACCCGCCGGCCCTCGTTTACGATGTCCGGCATGGCGGGAAACTGGCTGTCCAGGAGCACCAGGCTTGCCAGTTGGCTGGCGGCCTGGGCGCCGGAGGCCATTGCCACGGAGCAGTCCGCCTGCTTCATGGCAAGCAGGTCGTTGACGCCGTCACCGGTCATGGCAACGGTGTGCCCCTGCTTCTGCAGGGCGGCAACCAGCTTCTTTTTCTGCTCCGGGGTAACCCGGCCGAAGACGGTGCAGGAAGCAGCTTTCCGGAAATCCTCGTCGGTTTGAAGCCCGGATGCGTCCACATAGTTTTCCGCCCCGGGAATCCCCGCGTCCATTGCTACCCTTGAGGCGGTGGCGGGACTGTCGCCGGAGATGACCCGGATGGACACCCCCTGCCGGGCAAAGTATTCAAAGGTCTCCCTGGCGCCTTCGCGCAGGGGACTGTTCAGTAAAATCAGGGCCAGAGGGGTGAGGGCGTCCTCCTGAAGCTTGCCGAAGGCCAGGGGGGCAGTGTACTGCGCCGCCAGCAGAACCCGGTAGCCCTGCTCCGTCCAGGCGGAAATTTCCTCCTGAAGCTGTCCAAACCGGCTTCCCAGAATGTACTCCGGCGCGCCCACCACCAGGCTTTCCCCCGTATCAAAGGTGCAGCCGCTCCATTTGGTCTCCGGGGAGAAGGGAACGCGCTTGGTGCAGCTGAGGCTCGTCTCCCCGGAAAACAGCTCCGCCATGGCGTCGGCGGTGGCGTTGTCCGGCTCCCCGCAGCCGTACATGGCGGTGAGCATGTCCTGGAGCCGTTCGGGAGAAAGCGCCGTCAAAGGAATGAGGTTTTCCACCTCCATTTTGGGCTCGGTGATGGTGCCGGTTTTGTCCACGCACAGCACATCCACCCGGGCCAGGGCCTCGATGCAGTTCCAGTCCTGGACCAGCACCCGCTTTCGGCTCAGCTTCTGGGTGGAAACCGCCAGGGCCACGCTGGTGAGCAGGTACAGCCCCTCAGGGATCATGCCGGTGAGGGCGGCCACGGTGCCCTCGGCGCTTTCCCGCAGGCCCAGGGCAAGGACCCGGTACTCCTGGTAAAAGAGGATGATGCCGATGGGCACCAGGGCGATGCCGATGAAGAGAATCAGCCGGTCTAACGACCGCATCATTTCGGACTTTTTTGCCCCGGGGTGGTCCTTTGCCTGCCGGGAAAGCTGGGCGGCCTCGCTGGCGTCTCCCACGGCGGTGAGCTCGGCAAGGCCCCGTCCGGAGACCACAAAGGAGCCGGAGTGGAGGATGTCCCCCGGGTGCTTTTCCACGCTGTCGGCTTCGCCGGTGAGCAAGGACTCGTCGGCCCACAGGGCACCGTCCCGCAAAACCGCGTCGGCGCAGATCTGGTCGCCCTGCTTAAATTCGGCGATGTCGTCCCGGACCACGTCCTCCGGAGGAACCGAGCTTTTGGTGCCCTCCCGGATAACCGTCACCGGGCGGCGGGCAACCAGGGCAAGCTGATCCACCGCCCGCTTGGCTTTCAGCTCCTGGAAAATGCCGATGACGGTATTGACAACGACCACCAGCAGAAACCCCATATTCATCACCGTGGAGTGGGCAATGAGCAGCAGCGCCGCCAGGATGAGGAAAATGAGGTTAAAGAAGGTAAAGCAGTGGGTGAGCAGAATCTTGCCGTCGGTTTTCCCCGTGGGGCTGGGGACGCCGGCGGCAAGCCCCGCTTCCTTTCGCAGCTGGGCCTCCGCTTCCGTCAGCCCCAGCTTCGGATCGGCATGAATGACTTCCAGGTTTTCCATAGTCTGTATATCTCCATTATAAATATTGGAAAAATAATTGGCAGGTTACCGCCTGTCGTAAGCACATTGTCAGATTGGTATTTGGCGGGCCAACCAAAACGGCATTGTAGGGGACGGGTTTCCCCTCCCGCCCTATATGCGTCTACGAATTCAGTGGGACGGGAACCCGTCCCCTACGAAACAAATCGATACCGAGTTCTTCGCCAAATTCCTGATTTATCTGTGTATTCTCGGGAAATGGTGCTTCTATCCGGGAGATTGCCACGCCAGGAAAGAGAACTGGCTCGCAATGACCGGGAATTCGGATTCGCAATGACGGGGAATCACCTTTCCCACAGTATCAGCAAGGTCCCCTCTTTGACGGTGACTTCAGCAGGCTCCCCGGTGAACCGGTTGCTGACCCCCAGGGGAAAGTCGGCGGTGAGGGCGGCGTTCTCCAGAGGGTAGCTCAGACCCCGGATGGTCACGCCCCGGGCGTCCTTCCCCAGGCAGAAAACGGAAATGGTTCCATCCAGCCCCGCCGGAAATTCCAGGGAGCCGTTTCGCACCACGGCGGCAAGGAAGCGCCTGCCCACCAGTACCCCCCTGGCGCCCTCCCGGGCAAGGAACATAAGGGCCTGGTAATTGGCGACGGTCATATCGAGCCGTTCCCCGTCCAGCGCCCCGTAGAGGGTGAATGTCCGGTACCCCCGGGAAAGGCCCTCCCGGATGGCAAGCATGGAATCGGTGTCGTCCTTTCGGGTGGGGAACACTTTTGCCCCAGCCGGGACATAGCCCAGGGAATCGAAGTCCCCCAGAATGCAGTCCGGAGTCAGCCCCAGGGCCTGGGTGTGCCGCAGGCCGCCGTCCGCCGCGATGACGAAGTCCTCTTCCCCGATGGGCTCCAGCAGGCCGTCAAACCCCGCCGCGCAGAATATGATACATTTGGACATGATAACCTCCGTAATAATTGACAATGGACAATTGTCAATTAAGGTGTCGCTTCGCGGCATTAAAAATAAGGGGAGACTGCCGTTCTGTATGGCCGATGAATGGAATGCGGGCGTACAAAGGACGCGGCCTTGCCCCCCACACTTGTGAGGGGGATGGCGAAGCCGGGGGGAGCCGAGCGGGCAGTTAAGGTATCGCCGCGCGGGGATATTCGTATTATAATTGTCAACTGTCAATTGTCAATTTTTCTCTGCCCATATTTTACCACACCCTGTCCCAAAGGAAAACCCCGGCAGGCGAAAATATTCCGTGAACTTCCTTGTAACTTTCTTATTTTTTTCTTAATGGCGGGAACGTGACTGCATACCGGAGAGATAAATTGGAATTTGCCCGCAGGGCGGGCGGCCAAGTCGTGACGAACGTGGTCTGTTTTCGTTCCCAACCTGACCCGCTCGGTATCGTTCTGCGGTTTGACAAATTGGAATTTGTAGAGCTGTTTGTTGAATGGTGTGCGGGTGGATGCGGTACG
>JAEDNR010000013.1 GCA_016302405.1 Oscillospiraceae bacterium | reverse complement strand
GCGCAGGGACACCCCCCTCACAAGTGCGGGGGGCAAGGCGTCTATCCACCCGCGCACCAAAACTCCCCGACAAATTCCCAATTTTCCGGTTTCTTCAGGAAGCCCAACACGCATAAAATGCGGCTTACCGTCCAGTATACTTTTTCATTATACCCGGGGCTTTATGAATTGGCAACCCCTTTTCCCTGCACTTTTTGTGGGTATATGCACATCAGCCAGAAATATCCGAACATTTGCCTCTTTGTCCGTTGTGAAAATTTCCGTTTATTTTCGTCGAAGCACAATCGTTCTCTGTTGAAAATGTACGGAATGTCCATGGCTTTCCTGTTTTTATTTGTTGACAAATAATAGAAAATGCATATAATATGAATTATCTATTTCCTTTATACGGTAAATTTTCGCTGATTCTGAAACGATGGAGGGCAAACCGTCATGGAACCGATTGCAATATTGCTTCTCACCATCGTCGGCGTTATGGCCTTCGCCTGGCTGCTGCAGGGAATCCGTCTGTACAGAAACTGCAAGGGCGATATTTACAACGATATTTACGGCAGCTTTCTTGCCTATTTCTACCGGTATGTGGTCCTGCGCAACTGCTCCGAAAGCGGTTATCTGCGCGGCAAGATCGGCGTTCACCGGATCGTCTACTCCTCCCTGACCAAGGAGGGCGGCGGCAAGAGCAAATTCTGCGTGATTTTCTATAATAAGGGCATTATGGTCGTGAGCTATGACCGGGCCACCGGTCAATATCTGGGAAATCCCAACCAGAAGAACTGGAACGTGATCCGCCCGGATAAGGCGGGAAAAAACCACACCTACCGCCACCCCAACCCCACGGCGGACGCGAAAGCCTACGTTGCCCGGATAGCAAAACTCTTCCCCGGCGTACATATCGAAGCACGGATTGCTTTTCACAATCAGGCGGATTTTTCCAGCCTGCGTACCGACATTAAGCCCATTCACTTCTCGGAGCTGGCGGAGGAACTGGCCCAGGTGAAGGCCGACTTCATCTCCGACAGCGAAATCATCGCCATGCACAACATGCTTGTCAAGGGATAACCCGGTTCCAAAGAAAATACCGGCTTCCATATCCTGCAACCAAGAAAGGAAGAACATTATGGATCTCAGCTCCATCCTGAACCCTGCCATTATCGACCTGTCTGTGGAGGGCACCACCAAGGACGAGGTACTCCGGAACCTGGCCCAGGTCCTGCTGCGCAACGGCTACATTGACGATGTGGAGCAGTTTATTTCCGATATTTACGAGCGGGAGGCCGAGGGCCCCACGGGCATGGGCGAAGGAATCTCCATTCCCCACGGCAAGTCCACCGCCGCCAAGAAAATCGGCATCGCCATCGGCCGCACCGTCAATCCCATCCGCTGGGAGAGCAGCATGGAAGACGACGGCTGGCAGGAATCCACCCTGGTTTTCCTGTTCTGCGTGTTCGTTGACACGGAGTTTGCCGCGAACCACCTGATGCTCCTGTCTCAGCTGGCCGGCAAGCTGGGCAACGAAGCCCGTCTGGCCCGTCTGCACCAGTGCCAGACGCCCGACGAGATCATCGCCGCCATCCTTGCTGAGGACGAGGAGCTGGAGGCCGTGGACTCCAAAGAAGAAATCATGGATCTGGATCTGGATTTCTGATACATTTGGCTTTCTCACAGCGCCGCGCCCCATAGCGGGACTGTGATTAGGTAATATCCTTGGGGGGAAGGAGGAATAAGGGATGAAAATCCTGGCAGTAACAGCGTGCACAGCTGGAATTGCACACACCTACATCGTGGCAGAGAAGATTCAGAAGGCAGCCGAGGAGATGGGTCACCAATGCAAAGTGGAGACCCAGGGTTCTGCGGGCGTGCAGAATGAGCTGACCGCGGCAGACATTAAGGACGCCGACGTCATCATCTTCAGCCATGACATCGCCATCCGCGGAACGGATCGCTTCGCGGGCAAGCGTATTGTGGATGTGCCCATTTCGCTGGCAATGAAGCAGCCCAAGAGTCTGATCGCTACCATCGAGAAGAAGCTGGCTGCGAAGTAAGCCGACTCACGCAAACACCATCCTATTATCCTAATTATAAAGGAGAGGAAACAATCTTATGAAGCTGCAAGATATCAAAAAGCACATTATGACGGGTATCTCTTTCCTGATCCCCATGGTCGTTATGGCCGGTATTCTGGGTGCTATTCAGAAGGCCTTCAGCTGGTCCGGCGTTGCCCTGTCCGATCCTCTGGTCGCCGGTCTGGAATTCTCCGGCTACTCCATCACCAAGATCAGCGACTTCATGGCTGTGCTGGGCAAGATGAACAGCTTTGGCTTCAACTGGGCCTATGCTTTCCTGTGCGCCGGTATCGCATTCTCCATCGCTGACCGTCCGGGCATCGTCCCCGGCTTCGCCATCGGCTACTTCGCCGGCGGCCCCACCAAGACCGGCTTCATCGGCGCTATGCTGATGGGCTTCCTGGTTGGCTACTTCGTCCTGTGGATGAAGACCTGGAAGGTTCCCAAGTCTCTGCAGGGCCTGATGCCCGTTCTGGTCATCCCCGTCCTTGCCACCATGGTTGCCTCCTTCGTGTTCTTCGGCGTCCTGATGCGTCCCATCTCCGCCGTCATGATCGCTTTCCAGAACTGGATTCAGAGCCTGGCGGAAGGCTCCCTGTTCGTGGTTGGTGCCGTTATCGGCGCCTGCATGGGCTTCGATATGGGCGGCCCCGTCAACAAGACCGCTTCCATGGCTGCCAACGCGCTGTATGCTGATATGCCCGACGGCATCGGCGGCTGCGCGGAGTCTGCCAAGATCATCGGCGGCATGACTCCTGCCATCGGCATGGGCCTGGCTGCCATCATCGCTCCCAAGAAGTTCACCCGTCAGCAGAAGGATGCCGCTTACACCTGCATCCCCATGGGTCTGTGCTTCATCACTGAGGGCGTGCTGCCCTTCGTGGCTGAGGATCCCCTGCGCGTGATTCCCACCTCCATGATTGGCTCCGCCGTTGCTTCCGGCCTGGCTATGGCCTGGGGCATCAACACCCCCGCTGCTCACGGCGGTATCTTTGTCGCTCCTCTGTCCAACAAGCTCGGTCTGTGGATCCTGGCCTGTGTCATCGGCTCCGTCATCACCGGTGTTCTGTACGCTGTGCTGAAGAAGATGCCCAGCGAGGATGACAACAAGGAAGAAGAGATCGTCGAGCTGGATATCGAGGTCTGACACCCGTTCCCTCCGGGGAGAGTCGTCTATAGAAAGCTTTGATAATTCTTACAAACCTGCTTTCGCAGGTTTGTAAGAGGCTTCCTAATAAGAAAAAATTTATGGGGGACCGGATTTTTCCGGCCCCCATAATATGCACAACAGGAAAATCTGAGGAGGTTTACCCGAATGTTAGTAAGTATGAAAGAAATGCTGGACAACGCCAACCGTGACGGCTACGCCGTAATGGCTGTCAACAGCATCAATATGGAAATGGTTCGTGCCGTCATTGAAGCTGCCAGCGAGGAGCATTCCCCCATCATCGTGCAGATGGGTGTTGGCCAGATGACCAAGCATGCCCATCCCGACGACATCGTTCCCCTGGTTATCAACATGGCGGAGCGGGCCGACGTTCCCGTCTGCCTGAACCTGGACCACGGCCCCTCCTGGGAGGCGGAGCTGATGGCCATCCACAAGGGCTTCACCAACGTGATGATCGACGCTTCCTCTCTGCCCTATGAAGAAAACGTCAGGCGTACCCGTATGGTGGTTGACCTGGCCCATGCCAAGGGCATCAGCGTGGAAGGCGAGCTGGGCCATGTGGGCCAGGCCGCTGACGGCGACGGAAAGACCTCCGATATGTATACCAATGTGGAGCAGGCCAAGGACTACGTTGCCCGTACCGGCATCGATGCCCTGGCTGTTGCCATCGGCACCGCCCACGGCAAGTATCCCGAGGGCTATGTGCCCACTCTGGACTTTGAGCGGCTGGCCGAGCTGAAGGCCGCCCTGAAGATGCCCCTGGTCCTCCACGGCGGCTCCGGCTCCGGTGAGGAGAACATCCGCAAGGCTGTTGCCGGCGGCATCAACAAGATCAACGTCTGCACCGACGCTTTCCATGCCGCTGAGCTTGCCATGAAGGCCAAGTGGGAGGAAAAGCCGGGCACCAACTATATGGAGATCATGATGACCGCCGAAGCTGCCATCAAGAAGTTCGTCAAGGACTACATCCGCATGATCGGCTCCAACGACCGCTATACCTTCGAGTACGCCGACAACGGCAGCAAGGAATAACATATAAAAGGCGGATGGAGTAATTCATTCGCCTTTTTTCGGAAAGGAAAAAAACCAATGAAAATCGCAATGATGAACGAATTCAGCCAGGCCTCCAAGAATGCCATTGTCCTGGCTCAGCTCAAGGATGTAGTGGAGCCCATGGGCCATACCGTGTACAACACCGGTATGTGCTGTGATGACGATCCTTACTACCTGACCTACCTGAACCTGGGTGTCCAGGCTGCCCTGCTTCTCAACAGCGGCGCTGCCGACTTCGTGGTCACCGGCTGCGGCACCGGCCAGGGCGCCCTCATGGCCCTGAACGCCTTCCCCGGCGTGGTCTGCGGCTACTGCATCGAGCCCACCGACGCCTACCTGTTCCTGCAGATCAACAACGGCAACGCACTGGCGATTCCCTACGCCAAGGGCTTCGGCTGGGGCGCGGAGCTGAATATCCATACCATGTTTGAAAAGGCCTTCGGCTCCCCCAAGGGCCTGGGCTATCCCCCGGAGCGCCGGGAGTCCCAGAACCGGAACGCCGCCAACCTGTTCCGCATGAAGCAGGCCACCTGCAAGCCCCTCATTGAGGGTCTGAAGGAAGTGGATCCGGACATTGTAAAGAAGAGCCTGACCCCCCGGTTCCTGGAGTGCTTCCGGGCCGGCTGCAAGGACGACGCCCTGAGAGCCTTCGTCGAAGACCTGGTTAAGTAAGCGTCTATGACACCGGACACCATTAAAAATGTCATTATGATTATCCTCCTGCTGATCGGCATGTACTGCCTTATGCGGGCAAAGATCTCCTTTCAGCGGCGGCAGCTGGTCGCGCCGGACAATGTCTGGTCAGATGAGGAAAAGAAGCTGCGCAAGATCGGCTACACCCTCATGATTCTGGATGTGATCATCGCGGGCTTCATACGCGTGTAAAACCGTCTGCGGCTGTGGGCGGAAGCTTGCGCACAGCGATTCTCGTGCGGAAGATTTCCCGCCCGCAGCCCCTTTCTTTTTTGGGGCAGAGAAATTGGAATTTAGCGGCTCCGCCGAATTGACAATTGACAATTGACAGTTGACAATTGTTGTGTCCCTTCGGGACGATTTTGAAATAATTCCGAATTGTTTTCGGTCAAATTCTTCTTATTTTAAATCATCCCGGAGGGATTCCTTAATTGTCAATTGTTCATTGTCAATTGTCAATTAAATTCCAATTTATCCGTCTGCCAATGAAAACAAAACCTGAATGATCCATGGGAGGAACCCAAGTATGAATGAAAAACGCGAGCTGGGCCATTCCGGCATCCTGACCAGTGCCCTGGGTCTGGGCTGCTGGGCCATCGGCGGCGGCAACTGGGGAGACAATGACGACAGCGTCTCCGTTGACACCATTCGCCGGGCGGTGGAGCTGGGCATCAACTGGATCGATACCGCCCCGGCCTACAACTTCGGCCACAGTGAGGAAGTGGTGGGCCGGGCCCTCCGGGAGCTGCCCCGGGACAAGGTCATCATCTCCACCAAGTGCGGCCTGCAATGGTATGACGAAGGCGGAGAATACCACTTCTCCCGGGAAAGCCGGGACCCCAGCAACAAGATACTGCTGCGAGATGTCCGCCGGGACCTGTCTCCCAGAGCTATCCGCCGGGATCTGGAATACAGCCTGAAACGGCTGGGCACCGACTATGTGGATATTCTCTATACCCACTGGCAGTGCAAGACCTACGGCCTGGTCCCCGTGGCGGAGACCATGGGGACCCTGCTGGATATGAAAAAGGAAGGCAAGATCCGGGCCATCGGCGCCTGCAATGTGGACGGGCGGATTCTCACCGAGTACCTTCAGGCAGGCCAGCTGGATGTGATCCAGGAGAAAATGAGCATCCTGGACCGGAAGCCGGAAAAGGAGCTGCTGCCCCTGTGTGAAAAACACGGCATAACGCTGCAGACCTACTCCCCCATCGAGCAGGGCCTGCTCTCCGGCAAAATCTCCAATGACTACCGCACCCAGCCCGGGGAGGTTCGCCACGGCAGACCCTGGTGGACCCCGGAGGACATTGCCGCGGTCAACGCCATGCTTGCGGGCTGGTCCGACCTGACGGAAAAGTACCACTGCTCCCTGGCAAACCTGTGCGTCAAGTGGAATTCCATGGTCTCGGACCGGATCAACGTGCTGTGCGGCGCCAGAAAGCTTTCCCAGATTGAGGATAATGCCCGGTCTCTGGATGTTGCCCTGAGCCGGGAGGACTTCCTGCGGATGAAAGCGGATGCGGACCGGTGCATCCGGGAACGGGAGGCGCGGCAATGACCATTCGTCTTCCCCGCTTTACTGTCGGTGCGGATGCCTTCGATGCCTTTGGTCCCGAGCTGGGGAACCGGGGCAAAACCGTTGCCGTTGTCCACGGTGAAAAGGCCTGGCAGGCCGCGGAAAAATATGTGCTTCCCGCCCTGCAAAAGGCGGGCCTCACCGTGAGCGGCTGTATCCTTTACGGCAAGGAAGCCACCTGGGAGAACGTGAACAAAATCTGCGCCCGGGAGGAAGTCCGGGGCGCGGACTGCATCCTGGCCGTGGGCGGCGGCAAATGCCTGGACACCGTGAAGCTGGCGGCGGATATGCTGGATAAGCCGGTGTTCACCGTCCCCACCATTGCCTCCAACTGCGCCCCGGTGACCCAGATCAGCATCATTTACAATCCGGACGGCTCCTTCCGGGAGATCCCCCGGCTGAAACGGGTGCCGGAGCACTGCTTCATCGATCCCCGGGTCATTGTCGCCGCCCCCATCCGGTACTTCCGGGCTGGGTTGGGGGACGCCATGGCCAAGCATGTGGAGTCCAGCTGGTCTTGTAAGGGCGGCGAAGCCCTGTCCTTTGCTTCGGAAACCGGCATCAACGCCGGAAAAATGTGCTTCTATCCCCTGCTCCGGCTGGGCCAGCAGGCCCTCCGGGACGCAGAACGCGGTCTTGCCACCCAGGCGGTGGAGGACTGCGTGCTGAACGTGGTGGTCTCCCCCGGCATTACCTCCGTCACCGTCCACCCGGACTACAACGGCGGCATTGCCCACGCCCTCTTTTACGGCCTGACCCAGCGCAAGCACATTGAGGAGAACCACCTCCACGGCGAGGTGGTGTCCTACGGCACCCTGGTAAACCTGATGGTGGACAAGGATTGGGAAAAGCTCAGCGCCGCCTATGCCTTCGGCAAAGCCGTGGGGCTTCCCACCTGCCTTGCCGATCTGGAGCTGACAAGGGAGGATCCTCTTGAGGATGTTCTGAACGCCACCCTGGCAAACCAGGAGATGAAGCACACTCCCTACCCCGTGACAAAGCAGATGCTCCGTCAGGCGATCCTGGCCCTGGAGGATTACCGGCCCTGAAACCGGCCCTCCGTTTCCAGAAAAGATACTGCCATTCTTTGCCGGCGATATGACCGGTAAGGAATGGCAGCATTTTATTGTACAGCAATGGTGCGCGGATGGATACGGTGCGCGTCAGGGCTCCCTTACCAAGGGAGCCGGCACCAGTCCTCATTCCGGCGACTGATACTAGTTTTTCATAAAACGGTTAAATACCGTTTTATGAAACCGCGGTCCCGCGGTCAGCGGCATCGCCGCCCCCAAACGTAGTCCATCGCCACTGGCGGCCTGCGCGAAAAGCGCGGGATAAAATGGTATTAACCATTTTATCGAGAAATAGTATGAGGGATCATGTGGAAATCTTTCGATTAGGAATTTCGGCATATCATACTGGGGCGCGATCAGAATCAGGGAGTTTACTCTCTGGGGAAAGTCGATGGCGTAATTCAGCGCCAGCACAGCGCCCAGAGAAAGCCCGCACAGGTTCAGGCTCTGGGAAAAGCCGCCGCAGTAATCACAGAAGGCGGCATACATGCTGCTGTAGTAACAGCTGCCTTCGGTGAAAAATCGCTCAATTCGGGGCAGACGGCTTCCGTGCCCTCCGGCAGAAAGGAAATGGTCTTTTCCCGGCTTGCGGCGTTCTGCCCCATTCCGTGAAGAAACACATATTTCATGTCCATTCCTCTGATTTTTGTGTCTTTCTGCCCGCTGCCCCGCCTCAGTTGGAGATAATGAACTCCCGGGTGTTTTTATGCAGGAACAGGTACAGCATGGGCGGGATGGTCAGCAGGCTTCCCGCTACAAACACCAGGTACAGTGGGAAAATATCCCCCAGCACACCGAAAATCACCGCGGACAGCGCGCAGCCGCCGGTGGAAGCGGCGCTGACGAAGCCCAGAATGGCGCCCCGGTTTTCTTCCGGCAGGGCCAGCATCAGGGAGGCGTTGAAGACAGCGTTGCCCATACAGTTGGTAAAGGCCCCCAGGAAGAACAGAACGCACATCAGGATATAGTGCCTGCTCAGGTAGGCCAGAATATAAATGGGGATGGAGATAAGAAACCCTGCAGCCATCATATAATACCGGGCCTTGGGCTTCAGCTTGATGATGCCCAGCAAGCTGACGCAGATGAGGCTTGCCGCCGTCTCCACGGACATGAGATAGCCGTACATATCCACGGTGAACCCCTTTTCCAGGCAGAACGGCAGCATCAATGTCATGGGCCCGGCCCCCAGCAGGTTCAGGATCAGGGCGCCGGGGACAAAGAGCCGCAGGAAGCGGCTGCCGAAAATCTCCCGGATGGCAAGGCCAAAGTCCCTTATGACCCCGGAAACAGTGACCTTGGCCCCCTGCTGGACGGTTTTGGGTACATGGATAAACACCTCCGTGGCGGCGGAGAACAGGTAGGAGATGCCGTTGATCACGATGATCAGGGGCACCCCCAGGAAAGCCACCAGCGCGCCGCTGAGGGCCTTGCCCACCAGGTTAATAAAGGAGGTAATGCCGGAGTGCACCGACTGGCCCCGAACCATATCGTCGTGGGGGATGATGTCCAGCATCAGGGTGCTCACCGCGGGGTTGAAGAAAACGGAGCAGGCCGAGGCCAGAAACGCCGCCGCGAGCACAATGGGAACGCTGAGCTTGTCCGTAAAGGCCAGCGCCCCTACGATCAGCATGATAAGCCCCCGCAGGGCATCCATGCCCACGATGATGGCCTTGCGGCTACACTTGTCCACGATGCTGCCGCTGAATGGAGAGACAAACATCACCATGAACATGGAGATGGAAGACATAATGCCCATCAGGGCGCTGGACCCTGTTTTTTCGTAAACCCAATAGCCGATGGCCACGCTGTAGAGCACATCTCCGATGGCGCTGACCGCGTTGCCCTGGAGCATCAGGATATAATCTTTGTTCCACAATTTGGTGTGCATGCGGTTTCTCCTCTCAGAACCGAATAGGGCTACTATACACCCATTGGCTGCCCGGGTCAATCAAGAAACGGTTGAAAGCGGAAAAACCTTCTCAACCGGCGGTTGGATTTCTTAACCGGAGAGGGAATGGGGCCAAATTCCCGAAAATCCGCGCCCCAAGCATTGAAACCCGGGCGGATTTCTGCTATGATGTAAAAAACAATGTGCAGATCGGTTTCACGCGGTAAGAATACAAATTGGAATTTAGCGCATCGTCAGAACGTGTCATTCCGAACCAGTTCTCAAACTGGTGTGGGAATCTCCGTCGAGTTTCGGGCAGCCTGTCGTCATACAGACCGTTCTTTTGCACCGTTTTCTGGAATTCTTCCACGAAAAATGGTACTTCTAACCGGGAGATTGCCACGCCAGTGTGCGCTACTTTATCGCAATGACAGGGAATTCGATAAATTCCAATTTATCGTTTTGCTGCGTTAACCGGATAAGCAAAAATGAAAGCAAACTGGGTGAGATAATGAACACCAAGAAGGATTTTATCGCCGTTTTTGATTCCGGCGTGGGGGGCATCAGCGTGCTGCGGCACCTGCTGCGGCTGATGCCCGGGGAAAGGTTTCTCTATTACGGGGACTCCGCCAACGCCCCCTACGGCACCCGCTCCCGGGAAGAAGTGAAGAAACTCACCTTTGCCGCCGCGGAAAAGCTCATGGAGCAGGGGCTCAAGGCCCTGGTAGTGGCCTGCAATACCGCCACCTCCGCTGCTATCACGGATCTGCGGCAGGCGTACCCCGATACCATCGTCATCGGCATCGAGCCCGCTCTGAAGCTGGCAGCGGAACGGTTCCCCGGGGGACGGATCGGGGTCATGGCTACGCCTATGACTCTCCGGGAGGAAAAATTTGAAGGGCTTCTCCACCGCTATGGGCAATCCAGCCGGGTTTACAGGCTGCCGGCCCCGGGGCTGGTGGAGCTGGTGGAGTCGGGCCGGGCGGACTCGCCGGAGATGGACGCCCTGATGGATAACCTGCTGGGCCCCTACCGGGGGCAGCTGGATGCGGTGGTGCTGGGCTGCACCCACTATCCCTTTGCCGCGGCCGCCATTTCCCGGGTGCTTGGGGAGAAAACCCTGCTGCTGGACGGCGGAGAGGGGACTGCCCGGGAGACACAGCGGCGGCTGGCGGCGGCGGAACTTCTTTCGGAGGGGCCCGGGGAGCTTGTGATCCGCAACAGCCTGCCGGGGCGGGAAATCATTGACCTGTGCTATACATTACTGAAACAAGGGAGCGAAGCGTAATGGAAGAAAATATTCTGGTCATCGGCATCGCCGGGGGCACCGGCAGCGGCAAAACCACTCTGATGAAGAACCTCATCAGTAGGTTCGATGATGTGGTCACGGTCATCAGCCACGACAACTATTACAAGCGCCACGACGATATTCCCTATGAAGAGCGGTGCAGGCTCAACTATGACGAGCCCTCCGCCTTTGACACCAGCCTCATGGTCTACCACCTGGACCAGCTGCGCCACGGCTATTCCATTGAGTGTCCGGTTTACGATTTTACGGTGCACAACCGGTCCTCGGAGACCATCCACATCGTGCCGAAAAAGGTCATTATTGTGGAGGGCATCCTGATTTTTGAGAACGAGGAACTGCGCAATCTCATGGACATCCGGATCTTTGTGGACACTGACGCGGATATTCGCCTGTGCCGCCGGATCAAGCGGGATGTGAACAAGCGGGGCAGGACCCTGGAAAGCGTTCTGGAGCAATACCAGCAGACGGTGAAGCCCATGCACGAGCAGTATGTGGAGCCCAGCAAGAAGTACGCCCATATTGTGGTTCCCGAGGGCGGAAAGAATCTGGTGGCCCTGGACATGATCGTGGGCCGGATCCAGCGGCATTTAAAGGAAGTAAGCAACAATGAAGTATGAAAGTCTGATTCTGGATATTGACGGGACGCTGTGGGATTCCCGTGCCCTGGTAGCCCAGGGCTATAACCTCCAGCTTACGGCGGAGGGCCTTAGCCGGTATTTTGTGGACGCGGAGCGGTTAAAGCCCCTCTTTGGCAAGGTGATGACGGAAATTGCCGACGCGATGTTTCCCGACCTGCCGGAAGACAGCCGCTACGCCCTTATGGAGCGGTGCATGGAGCGGGAGAACCAGTTCCTCCATGAAAACGAATGCGCCATCGGCTATCCCGGAGTGGCGGAAGCGTTGTCCTGCCTGGCAGAAAGGCACCGGCTGTTCATCGTCAGCAACAGCCAGTGCGGCTACCCGGAGCTTTGCATCGGGAAGCTGGGACTGGATAAATATATTACCGGGCACCTGTGCTTCGGCGACACCGGCACGGACAAGGGTACGACCATACGCATTCTGATGGAAAAATACGCCATATCCTCCGCCGCCTATGTGGGCGACACCGAGGGGGACCGGGAGGCGGCGGAAAAGGCGGGAATCGATTTTCTCTGGGCGGCCTACGGCTTCGGCACGGCAACAAAGTATGCGGGGAAGCTGGACGCGCCTGTGGACCTCATTCGGCTTGAAAAGGAGGGATGGCTGTGAGCGTTTCCATGGATTCCTACTGCATCCAGTGTATCCTCCGGCGGAATGCCGAGCTAGTGGGCCCTCTGGGAAGCGCGGAAAAGGCCACCGCCTTTACCCGGGCGCTGATGGACCTGATCCTGCGCACCCCGGCGGACGCCCCCTCTCCCGCCCTGGGGCCGGGGATCAGCGACCTCCTCCACGATATGTACGGTATCCCCCTGGACCGGTTCCGGGAGGAAAAGGAGCAGTCCAACCGCTTCGTTCTGGAGCGGCTGCCGGCAATCCGGGCCAGGGCGGAAAATACCGGGGACCCCATTCTGGCGTCGCTCCAATTTGCCGTCCTGGGAAATTATCTGGACTTTTCCGCCCTCCAGGGCCAGGTGGACTTTGGAAAGCTGGACGAAATGCTGGATTCCGCCCTGGAAATGGAGCTGGACGAAAATGCTTACCGGGCCTTCCGCCGGGACCTGGAAACGGGGAAGCGGCTTCTCTACCTGACGGACAACGCCGGGGAGATCGGCTTTGACCGGATTCTGGCGGAGGAGATTCAGAAAGCCTACCCCCACCTTGCCATTACCTTCTGCGTCCGGGGAGATGTGATCGTAAACGACGCCACCCGGGAGGATGCCCGGGCGGTGGGGCTCCCGTTCCCGGTAATTGACAACGGCAACCGGGTGGGCGGCACCGACCTGAACCAGCTGAGCGAGGATGCCCAGCAGGCCCTTGAGGACGCGGATGTGGTGTTGGCCAAGGGCATGGGCAACGCCGAGACCATGCTGGGCTGCGGGTACAATGTGTACTACGCGTTCTTAATCAAGTGCCCAAGGTTCATTCAGCGTTTCGAAAAGCCCATGCTCACCCCCATGTTCCTGCGGGAGACCGGCAGGGCGTAGCCGAAAGCTAAGGTACCGCTGACACGGCAAATTGGAATTAAGGTTATCGGCATTAATAAGCAGATCATAAAATTGGAATTTGTCGAATTCCCTGTCATTGCGATAAAGTAGCGCACACTGGCGTGGCAATCCCCCGGTTAGACGTACCACTTCTCGTGGATAAATTCCGGAAAACGGTACAAAAGAACGGTCTGTATGACGATGGGTTGCCCATAATTCGATGGAGATTCCCACACCAGTCTGCGGACTGGTTCGGAATGACGCGTTCTGACGATGCGCCAATCGCAATGACCGGGAATTCGATAACTCGTCAAATTCCAATTTTCCTGTCTGCTGTTTTACAGCCGCCAAAAGCCGGACCTTTACACTGCGTTTCGTAATCGGGGCCCGCAAGGACCGGAAATTTGGGCGCATAATGGCGGCAAGTCGTTGGCGCGCAGGCGAAAAACGAGGAAAAAGCCCGGAAAAGAAATGTAAAATATTTAAGAACATACTTTCTTTTTCGAATTCCTTATGGTACAATTAAAAATACCCCGCAAGCCCGGGGATTTTCAGGAAAGGAGGATGCCCTATGGACATGTATATGCAGGTCAAAATGCCTTTGGCATGCTTTTCCATCCTCCTGTATACCTTTCTGCTGTACTGCCTGAAAAAACGGCTGCACACCATGACCTCCCGGATCTATGAGGCAATGGTCTGCATGAGCATCGTCCATGTGCTCTCGGCGGTCATCACGGAATACACCGTGAATAACCGGGACAAGGTATCCTACCTGTTTAACCACATCTGGCACATTGTTTTTCTGGTCAGTGTTACCTTTGTCTGCGCGCTGCTGTACCTGTACCTGATCCTCTATGTGGAACGGGGCACCGGCAAAGCAAAGCCGCGGGACAAACGGGTCCTTTTTGCCGTGTCCTCTGTCAGCCTGCTGGGGGAACTGTTCCTTCCCATCACCTATGAGCAGACCCCCTACGGTGCCTACTCCCTGGGCCCCAAGGCCTACGCGCTGTACATCACTGTGGTGTATGTGATGGTGATGATGCTGGTCACCATCATCCGTTATCACAAAGTGCTGGACTGGGACAAGTGCTATGTACTGCTGTGTTCCGTGCTGATATTCGTGATTATCGCCGGGATCCAGATCTGCATGCCCCATGTCCTGCTCACCGGCCTGGGGGTGAGCCTCATTGTGCTGGGCCTTGCCATCAATGCCGAGGATGTGCATATGTACTTTTCCGGCGACACCGGGCTGTATAACGAGAAGGGCTGCCGGGAGATTCTCCAGGAGGCGGTGCTCTGCGGCAGGCCTTTCCGGGTGGGGATGTATGCCTTCCTGGGCCGGGACGACGCTATTCGGGAGGCCATGAAGGGTTTACGGGATGCCCTGCCCGAGGGGAAGAGTCGGGTGATCTGCGGGACGCTGGCGGATAACCTGCTGGTGGTGATCCCCATGCAGGTCCGGGGAAAGACCGTGGAGCTGCCCGAGCTGCCCGTTCCCGACGCCTCCGAGGACCTGACCTTTACGTCGGAGGTACTGTCCTTCTCCGGGCAGGACGCAGTAACGGAGATTATCAATGCCGCAAAGGACTTCAAGAACCGGTTTGAAGAGGACTCCCTCCAGCGTGACGAGCTGACGGGACTGCTCCGCCGGACGGCCTTTATCCGGCAGATGGAATATATGATGAAAATGGGCCAGTCCTTCGCGTTCCTGATGACGGACCTGGACAATTTCAAGCAGGTGAATGACAGGTTTGGCCACGGCGCGGGAGACGAGCTGCTGCGCAAAATCGCCGCGGCCCTCCAGGGGGAGGTCCGGACATCGGATGTGGTGTGCCGCATGGGCGGTGACGAGTTCGGCATCCTGCTGTCGGGCCTGACGACCCGGGAGGCGGTTTCCGCGGTGGCGGACAGGTTCCTTGCCGCCGTTTCCGGCGTCTGCCTGCCGGACGGGGATACTGCCGTTACACTTTCCATCGGCGCCAGGATCAGCCGCCCAACGGACCGGGACCGCTCCTTCCAGGCGGTGTACGCCAAGGCGGACGCGGCGCTGTACCGGGCCAAGTATCTGGGCAAAAACCGTATCACCTTTGCAGAATAAGGAAAAGGAAAAATCCCCCTGCCCGGGGGATTTTTTGTTGCTTTACAGGGGGAAATATGGTATGATTAATATGTATATTGGGTCGATGCGGCAGCCGTTTTCAATGGATAATGGACAATTGTCAATCCCCAACGGCCCTCCGGGCGCAAAAGCATTGCAAATAATGGATCCCTTGAAAACCGGTACCGCGGAAACTTTTCCGGGAGCCGGGTCCCAAAGGTTCTGAATAAAAAAGGAGATGTGACATACTATGAAAGTCGTTGTCATCGGCGGTGTCGCTGCCGGCACTAAGGCTGCCGCCAAACTGATGCGGCAGGACCGGACCGCCCAGGTCACGGTCTTCACCAAGGGTAAGGATATTTCCTACGCGGGCTGCGGCCTGCCCTACTATGTGGGCGGGGCGATCGAGACCCGGGAAGAGCTGATCGTCAACACCCCCGAAAAGTACATGGGGCTGACCGACGTGGAGGTCAGAACGGGAATGGAAGCCACGTCCGTGGACGCTGATGCCAAGACGGTTTCTTTTGCCAACGGCGAGGTGGTAAGCTATGACAAGCTGGTCATCGCCACGGGCGCCGTGCCCTTCGTTCCCGATGTGCCCGGCGTGGCCCTCCCCGGCGTGTTCACCATGCGGACCCCCGACGATGCCATCGGCCTGCGCGCCTATGTGGAAAGCAACCACTGCCGCAGCGCCGTTGTGGTGGGCGGCGGCTTCATCGGCCTGGAAATCGGCGAAAACCTGATGGCCAAGGGACTGAATGTCACCGTCATCGATATGGCCGACCAGCTGATGCCCAATATTTTTGACCCGGAGATGGCGGACTATGCCCGCAGGCAGCTCCAGGCAAAGGGTATGCGCATCCGCACCGGCACCCCCCTGAAGGGCATCCTGGGCGCCGAAAAGGCCGAGGGTGTGGATACCGGTATGGGAACCATCACCGCCGATGTGGTGGTGCTGGCCATCGGTGTCCGGCCCGCCACCGGCTTCCTGGCCTCCTCCGGCCTGGATATGTTCAAGGGCGCCATCCGGGTGGACGACCACCAGAGGACGAACCTGCCGGATGTTTACGCCGTGGGCGACTGCGCCATGGTTTATAACCGCCTCACCGGCCAGCCCCAGTGGTCCGCCATGGGTTCCACCGCCAATATCACGGGACGGTGTCTTGCCCGGAACCTCACCGGCAAGGACAGCCCCTACGGCGGCTGCTTCGGTACCGGCGTTGTTAAACTGGCTGACGGCCTGAACGGCAGCCGCACCGGCCTGACGGAAGCCCAGGCGGTGAGCGCCGGGTACGAGCCGGAGACCGTGGTCTGCGTCACCGACGACAAGGCCCACTACTACCCCGATGCCGCCACCTTTGTCACCAAGCTGATTGCGGACAAGGCAACCCACAAGCTCCTGGGCATCCAGGTTCTGGGCGCCGGCGCCGTGGACAAGATGGTGGACATTGCCG
This sequence comes from Oscillospiraceae bacterium, assembly GCA_016302405.1. Lineage (GTDB taxonomy): Bacteria > Bacillota > Clostridia > Oscillospirales > Oscillospiraceae > Faecousia. The sequence goes on along the minus strand of JAEDNR010000013.1, from coordinate 13,789 downwards.
TCACCGGCATCGCCATGGGCGCGAAAGTCGAAGACTTCGATACCCTGGACTTTGCCTATGCCCCTCCCTTCTCCACCGCTATCCATCCCTTTGTCCAGGCCTGCTACATTCTGGAAAACAAGCTGGCCGGGGAATTCGAGACCTTTACCCCCGCCGAGTATTCCGCGGGCAAGGCCAAGGGCTATCAGGTCCTGGATGTCCAGCCCGCTCCCGGCATTCCCGGGGCCAAGTGGGTGGACCTTGCCAAGGTTACAGACGGCATCGAGGGCTTTGACAAGGATGCCAAGCTCCTGCTGGTCTGCGCCAAGGGCAAGCGGGGCTACTTCCTGCAAACAAGGCTGAAGGCCGCGGGCTACACGAATACCCGGGTTTTGGAGGGCGGCGCGTTCTTCAACACCGTGAAGGTAGCCGTCCCCGGCGGCAAGCTGGATCCTGCCGAGATCAAGCGGGTCAAGGGCCTGGGCTGCCTGCAGGACAAGCGCTATCCCGATGTGTTCAATGTGCGGATCATCACCCGCAACGGTAAGATTACCGCCGAGGAGCAGAAGACCATCGCCGAGGCCTCCGAGCGGTTCGGAAGCTCCGCCGTGACCATGACCACCCGTCTGACCCTGGAGGTGCAGGGCGTCAAGTACGAGAACATCCAGCCCCTCATTGACTTCCTCCATGACCACGGTCTGGAAACCGGCGGCACCGGCTCTCTGGTGCGGCCCGTTGTGTCCTGCAAGGGTACCACCTGCCAGTACGGTCTGCTGGATTCCTTCGGCCTCAGTGAGAAGCTCCACGAGAAGTTCTATGTGGGCTATCACAATGTCACCCTGCCCCACAAATTCAAGATCGCCGTTGGCGGCTGCCCCAACAACTGTGTCAAGCCCGACCTGAACGATCTGGGTATCGTGGGCCAGCGGGTTCCCATGGTGGATCTGAGCAAGTGCCACGGCTGCAAGAAGTGCCAGGTGGAGCAGACCTGCCCCATCCATACCGCCAAGGTGGTGGACGGCAAGATCCGCATCGATCCCGCGGAGTGCAACAACTGCGGCCGGTGTAAGGGCAAGTGCCCCTTCGGCGCGCTGGAAGAGTACATGGACGGCTACAAGGTTTACGTCGGCGGACGCTGGGGCAAGCGGGTTGCCCACGGCCTGCCCCTGACCAAGGTCTTTACCTCCGAGGAGGAGGTCATGGATGTGGTGGAGAGCGCCATCCTGCTGTTCCGGGATGAGGGCATCTCCGGCGAGCGGTTCGCTGACACCATCGAGCGCCTGGGCTTCGACTATGTGAACGATAAGCTCATTAACCACAAGATCGACAAGGCGGCGGCCCTGCAGAAGACCGTTAAAGGCGGCGCCACCTGCTAACCCGGCAAGACATTCCAAAACCAACTGAATATTTCCCTGTACGGGACCTGCCGGACTGCGTATGGCATGTGAAAGGCGTTAAAAGTGTCCCCCTCAGGTATGGACACCCCCGGAACCATCGGCTGATGGTTCCGGCGTGTTCCCACGGTTTGAGGGGGATAACCGCGCTCTTTTCACACCGCAGCCCGGCATTTTTCTGCCGCGTTAACCCATCGCTGCGGCAAATAGGAATTTAGCGGCTCCGCCGAATTGACAATTGACAATTGACAGTTGACAATGATTGTGTCCCTACGGGACGATTTTAAAAGAATTCCTTTTGTTTTCGTTCAAATTCTTTTTATTTTAAATCATCCCGAAGGGATTCCTTAATTGTCAATTGTTCATTGTCAATTGTCAATTAAATTTCAATTTGTCCGTCTATTTTGGAAACCAAAGGAGAACCATGATGAAAAAACTGCTTTCCCTGCTTTTGTGCCTGGTGCTGCTCACCGGCTGTGCCGCTCCCGCTGCCCCGGAAGTCTCTGAATCCGTGCCGGAAGCCTCTGAAACCGTGCCGGCGACAACGGAAGCTGTCCCGGAGCCCGTAACCTTTACCGACGACCTGGGCCGCACCGTCACCGTGGAGAATCCGCAGCGGGTGGCGGCTCTGCTCGGCAGCTTCGCCCAGGTGTGGTATCTGGCAGGGGGCACGGTATGCGCCTCCGCTGACGACGCCTGGGATGATTTTGACCTGCCAATGGCCGAGGACGCCGTAAACCTGGGCATGACCAAGGATCTGAGCCTGGAAAAGCTTCTGGGGGCGGAGCCGGACTTCATCATTGCCAGCGCCAATACCTCTCAGCACCGCCAGTGGCAGGAGACCCTGGAAGCCACGGGCACCCCCACCGCCTATTTTGATGTGGCGGACTTTGAAGACTACCTGCGGATGCTGAAAATCTGTACGGACATCACCGGACGGGAGGATAAGTACCAGGAAAAAGGTCTGGCTGTTCAGGCCCAGATCGATGCTGTCCTTGCACGCAGTGCGGCACGTCTGGATGGCGGCGAGGGCCCCACGGTGCTGTCCCTTCGGGCCTCCGCCACCTACATCCGGGCAAAGAACAGTGAGGGAAACGTACTGGGCCAGATGCTGGCGGCTCTGGGCTGCCGGAATATCGCGGACAGTGACGACACCCTGCTGGAAGACCTGTCTGTGGAGCATATCCTCATGGCGGACCCGGACTTCATTTTCTTTGTCCCCTCCGGCGACGATACCCCGGGAATGGAGGATAATCTGAACCGGTTTTTTGCCGAGAATCCCGCCTGGCAGCAGCTCACCGCGGTGAAAGAGGGCCGGGTCTATACCCTTCCCAAGGAGCTGTATAACCTGAAGCCCAATGACCGCTGGGGAGAAGCCTATGAAAAGATCGAAAATATCCTCTCCGGGGCGGAATAAAGGAGTATTTGCCGCCGCCGGGGCGCTGTGTCTGGCAGCGGCAGCGCTCAGCCTGTGCCTGGGGGCCGCGAAGCTCCCCCTGAAAACCCTTTGGCAGGCGGCCCTTGCCGGGCCGGACAGCGCCGCCGGGGCTATCTTCTGGTATGTCCGCCTGCCCAGGACCCTGGGGTGCCTCCTTGCCGGGGCCGCCCTGGCCCTTTCCGGCACGGTAATCCAGGGGGTGCTGGACAATCCCCTGGCATCCCCCGGCATCATCGGCGTGAACGCCGGGGCGGGGCTGGCGGTGACGCTATGCTGCGCTCTGGGGATGCTCTCCGGCTGGACCATTGCCGGGGCCGCCTTTGGGGGCGCTATGCTGGCGGTGGGCCTGGTGACCTTTGCCGCGGAAAAAACCGGGGCCTCCCGCACCACGGTGATTCTGGGGGGCGTGGCGGTGAACAGCTTTTTAAACGCCCTGGCGGAGGCCCTGCGGAACCTGGTGCCGGAGACCGCTACCTTGAGCTCCGATTTCCGGGTGGGCGGCTTCGACGCGGTAAGCTATACCCGGCTGATCCCGGCGGGGGTGCTGATCCTCCTGGCCATGGCCGTGGTGCTGACCCTGTGCAGCGAACTGGATGTCCTTGCCCTGGGGGAGGACACCGCCCAGGGCCTGGGCCTGCGGGTAAAGCGCACCCGGCTGGTGCTGCTGCTTTTGGCCGCCCTGCTGGCGGGGTCGGCGGTGAGCTTTGCGGGGCTTGTGAGCTTTGTAGGCCTCATCGTGCCCCATGCTGCCCGGGCGCTGGTGGGCAGCGAGAGCCGGAAGCTGCTGCCTCTGTGCGCGTTGGGCGGGGCAGGGTTTGTCACCATCTGTGATCTTGCGGCAAGGCTCCTGTTTGCCCCCTACGAGCTCCCGGCGGGGATCCTCCTGTCGGTGCTGGGCGGCCCCTTCTTCCTGTATCTGCTGAGCAAGCGGAAAGGAGGCAGGCGCAATGATTGAAGCCGTGAATCTGCGGGCCGGCTACGGCGGCCGGGAGATCCTCCATGGCGTGACCCTGACGGCGCGGAAAGGGGAGGTGCTGGCCCTGGTGGGGCCCAACGGCTGCGGGAAAAGCACCTTTTTAAAAGCTCTGGTGGGCATCGTTCCCCCGGAGGGAGAGGTGCGCATTGACGGAAAACCGGTGGGGGAGCTGCCGGGAAATGCGCTTGCAAGGCATCTTTCCTATCTTCCCCAGGGAAAATCCGTCCCGGACATTACCGCGGGGCGTCTGGTACTACACGGGCGGTTTCCCTACCTCCATTACCCCCGGCGGTATGGCCCTGGGGACATTGCTATAGCCCGGGAAGCTATGGAAAAGCTGGACATAGCCATCCTTTGGGACACTCCGGTGGCGGCTCTCTCCGGCGGTATGCGGCAGAAGGTGTATATCGCCATGGCCCTGGCCCAGGGCACCGGGAACCTGCTGCTGGACGAGCCCACAACTTATCTGGACATTGCCCACCAGCTACGGCTGCTTACGCTTACCCGGGCGCTTGCCCGGGAGGGTAAGACGGTTACAATGGTGCTCCACGACCTGCCCCAGGCCATGGAATATTCCGACCGGCTGGCGGTAATGAAAGACGGCAGGCTGCTGGACGTGGGAACCCCGGAGGAAATTTTCACCCGGGGGAGCCTGGAAGCGGCCTTTGGGGTAAAGCTGAGCCGCTTCCGGGCTTCGGACCGCTGGCGCTACTATTGCGATTGACAGCGGACGGTAAGCTGTGGTAGGATAATAAAAAAGCGGATCGGGACAGCGCGGCAAATTGGAATTTAATTGACAATTGACAATGAACAATTGACAATTAAGGAATCCCTCCGGGATGATTTAAAATAAAAAATTTGGACGAGAACGATAGAAATGATTTCAAAATCGTCCCGTAGGGACACAATAATTGTCAACTGTCAATTGTCAATTGTCAATTCGGCGAAGCCGGACAAATTCCAATTTAACTGTCTGCTGCGTTAAGCCGATATACACGAAAAACAAAAAGGAGCATTTTACATGGACTACCGCGTTGAACACGACTCCATGGGGGAGGTTCGGGTCCCCGGGGATAAGTACTGGGGCGCCCAGACCCAGCGCAGCCGGGAGAATTTTCCCATCGGCGTAGGCCTGGAAACCATGCCCGCCGAGATCATCCGGGCCTTCGGCATCCTGAAAAAAGCCGCCGCCCTGGCGAACCACACCCTCCGCCCGGAGAAAATGACCGGGGAAAAATGCGACATCATCTGTCGGGTCTGCGACGAGGTGGTGTCCGGGGCACTGAATGACAATTTCCCCCTGGTGGTGTGGCAGACCGGCTCCGGCACCCAGTCCAATATGAACGCCAACGAGGTTATCGCGAACCGGGGCAACGCTCTGGCTGGAAAGAAGCTCCTGCATCCCAACGACGACATCAACATGTCCCAGTCCTCCAACGACACCTTCCCCACCGCCATGCACATTGCGGCGGCCCTGGCCCTGGAAGACCGGGTGATCCCGGCGGTGGACAGGCTGATTGGGACCCTGCTGCGGCTGGAAGAAGAAAACCGTGGGATTGTGAAGTCCGGCAGAACCCATCTGCAGGACGCCACCCCCATTGCCTTCTCCCAGGAGATTTCCGGCTGGCGGACCAGCCTGGAGCGCAGCCGGGAACTGATCCGGTTGTCCCTGCCCCCTCTGCGGGAGCTGGCTCTGGGGGGCACCGCCGTGGGCACCGGGCTGAACGCCCCCAAGGGCTTTGACACCCTGGCGGCCCAGGAAATCAGCCGCCTGACCGGAAAATCCTTTACTACCGCCCCCAACAAATTCCACGCCCTGACCTCCAAGGATGAGCTGGTGTTTGCCCACGGGGCGCTGAAAGCCCTGGCTGCCGACCTGATGAAAATTGCCAACGACATCCGCTGGCTGGCCTCCGGCCCCCGGGACGGCCTGGGAGAGATCTTCATCCCGGAAAACGAGCCGGGATCCTCCATCATGCCCGGCAAGGTCAACCCTACCCAGTGCGAGGCGGTGACCATGGTAGCGGTGCAGGTCATGGGCAACGACACCGCTGTGGGCATTGCCGCCTCCCAGGGCAATTTCCAGCTCAATGTGTTCATGCCGGTACTGGCCTACAATTTCCTCCAGTCCGCCCGGCTGCTGGCAGAGGCAACGGAATCTTTTGACCGGAACTGCGTATCCGGCATCCGGGCAAACCGGGAGAAGATGGAAAAGAATTTGAATGAATCGCTGATGCTGGTCACCGCTCTGAATCCCTACATTGGCTACGAAAACGGGGCCAAGACCGCGAAGCTTGCCTACCGGGAGAACATTTCCCTCCGGGAGGCCTGTCTGCGGCTGGGCTTCCTCACCGCCGAGGAATTCGACCGGGTCTTCCACCCGGAGCAGATGATCTGACGGCCCGGGTTATTCTGACTCAGTCTATCGGCGGTTAAAACAGCATATAATAAAATTGGGAATTTGTCGGAGAACGCGGTATCAATTCTCTTCGTAGGGGGCTGTCTCACTAAGGGAAGGTTTCGTCAAATAGCACAAAGAAAAAGAAAGCTGTCATTGCGAACCAGTGACCGATGTCACTGGTGTGGCAATCCCCCCGATTTTTAGGGTCTTTATCAGGAGGTTTCCCTTCTGACCGGGGGATTCCCACGAAAGTAGTGCGCTACTTTCTCGGAATGACAGTTCTTTTATTTGTGCAATTTTCCTTTAGTGAGACAGCCCTTTGCATAGCTATTTACCGCTTCGCCCAACCCTTTTGGGAGATTTTCCCGCTTGCTGCGGGAGGCGAAACGCCTCCCCTACAAATTCCTATTCAGCGTCCCGTCAGTTTTAACGCCTCCGGCCTGAAACAGCCGGAGGCGTTGAAAATTTACGGCAGAATGTTGCCCGCGGCAAGGTACAGCCTGTACCACTCGCTGCGCTCCAAGGTGATTTCGCTCCCTCGGACAATCTGGGCCATCCGGTCCTGATTGGTGGTGCCTGCCACCAGCTGGATATTTGCCGGATGGCGGAATATCCAGGCGGCGGCAATGGCGGTGGGGCTCACGTCATATTTTTTGCCGAGCTCGTCCAGGACCCGGTTCAGCTCCGGATACTTTTCCAGGTTTCCCACAAAGGGCCCCTGGAAAAAGCCGTACTGGAAAGGCGACCAGGCCTGCACGGTGATGTCATGCAGGCGGCAGTAGTCCAGCACCCCGCCGTCCCGGTCGATTGCCCCGGGGGTATCCATATTGACCTCCAGCCCGGAGGAAACCATGCCGGATACGGGCAGGCTGAACTGCAGCTGGTCTACGCAAATTGGCTGGCGTACGCACTTTTTCAGCAGGGCGATCTGGCTGGGCCGGTGATTGGAAACGCCGAAGCGGCGCACCTTGCCGCTGCTTTCCAGTTCGTCAAACGCCTGGGCCACTTCCTCCGGCTCCATGAGGGCGTCGGGGCGGTGGAGCACCAGCATGTCCAGATACTCCGTGTCCAGCCGCTTTAAAATACCGTCTACGGCGCAGAGGATATGCTCCCGGGAAAAATCGTACATCCCCGGGCGGATTCCGCATTTGGATTGGAGGAACATGTCCTCCCGGCGCAGGCCGGTGCGTTTCACCGCAGCGGCGAAGACTTCCTCGCATTTTCCGCCGCCGTAAATATCCGCGTGGTCAAAGAAGTTCAGGCCCTGCTCCATGCAGAACAGCAGGTGTCGGTCCAGCTTGTCCTCCGGCATGCCGGAAATGCGCATGCACCCCACGGCAATGGCGGGAACCTGAAGCCCAGTTGCCCCCAGGGGGATTCTTTTCATAGGGAATTCCATCCTTTCTGTTGTGGGAATCAGTCTGCATACATATCGGCTTTCCGTTACAAACGGAGAAATTGGAATTTGCAGAGCTGGCGGCTGCCCCATGCCTCTCCCTTTGGGAGAGGTGCCCCCAAAGGGGGCTTAAGAGGGCCCTCTCAGTCACGGCTTAAGCCGTGACAGCTCCCCCACAGGGGGAGCCAAGGTGTTTCCGGGAATTCGCCAAATTCCAATTTCCCGCGTTGCCGCTTGAAACCGATAAGCATGTAAGTCTATTATACAGGCTTCCGGCCCACGGCGCAACCGGAGAAGGCAGAAAGTTTTTTCTTGCTTTTTTCCCGGGAGTATGGTATTCTAATCAGGTACTGAAGAATGCCGGTGTGTTGGAATGGTAGACGAGGAGGACTCAAAATCCTTTGGGCTAATAACTCGTGTGGGTTCGAGTCCCACCACCGGCACCAAATAAAAAAGGCACCCACAGGGTGCCTTTTTTATTTGGGAATAGGCACAGGACTTGAACCCATTTTAATGGGGCAGTCCGGTGGACTGCCCCTCGCTGCCGGCTGGACGGCAGCGATGCCATAATCTTATCGAGTCTAAGTTGCCCGCACCACAGTCTGGGGCTGCCTAATATTTCGCTGTCCGGGCGGTTTGCATAGGCAAGAATCCTGTCAGTTTTTGGCAAGCTTTTTGAGGGACACCAGCAGCGTGACGATGCCCACTCCGGTGAGAATGTGCCCGATTCCGGCGATACCGGAGATCGCGGCGGAGGCGCCGGAAGACAGGGAAAGCCCCAGCACCTGGGTCACTCCCCGTACCAGCAGCATCACCGCGGTCAGGGGAACGCCGATGTTGTAGGTCCACAGGAAGACCCGGAAGGTCTTGTTTTTCCCCAGGCCGCTCTGGCGGGCGTACAGGGCAACCACCAGGAAGACCAGCATTCCCAGCAGGAACAGGTGGGTATGTACCTTGCCCAGGGCCGTCACCCCGGTAAAGCCGTTGTACTTGGTAAACTCCCGGTAGAAAACACCGCCCGCCATGGCGGCTATGGCATAGGCAAGGGACAGGTTCAGATATTTATCCTTTTTGATGCTCCTTCTTTGTATTCCGGCGGGGCCGGTTTATCGGTTGACGGACCGGGCCATGCGGCGGATGGTATGGCGGACACCCCGGACGGCAATGGAATAGGCCTGAATATTCTCCGGCAGGGCCATACCGTTGACCCCGGAATCGCCGATGTGGTGGATGTCCGTCCCGGCCATCTTGCACATGAGGGCGATCTGACGGATGGTGGCAACATCCGCCCCTTCCTGGCTGGTTCCGATGGCGGTCATGGTCAGACATCCCAGGCTATGGGCCAGGGCGATCAGGCCCCGGACGTACTCCATGGTGATCCCAGGCACCGTGCCGGGGGCGGGGAGCAGGATAATATCCGCTCCGGCCTGGGCAAAGGCCTCCACATCCGCCTTTGTAACGATGTTTTCCCCCGCTTCCCCCAGGACGCCGGAGGCGTGCATCTTCCCGGCGGCCAGAATCAGCCTGTCCCCCAGCTCCTTCCGGTATAAGCGCAGGGTGTCCACAATGGCGGCGTTGGATACCCCGGTGGTGGGGTTTCCCGTGAGCAGAACCATGTCAACGCCCATCTGGGCCGCTTTCCTGCCGTTTTCCAGGGTTGCCAGCCGCCCGGCAGTCACAGCCCACAGGCTGTCGTCTTCCCCGTTCAGGGTCGTGGGCTCCAGATTGATGCCGATGGGCCGTCCCGTCAGCCGTTTCAGCTCCCGTACCCGCTCCCCGGCAGGCACCTGGGGCAGAGCGTTAATGACGGGATCGTTTACGTCAAATACGTTGAGCAGCAGGATGTCCGCCCCCATGGCGGCGGCCACCTCCGCGTTGGTCACGTCCCCGAAAACCGGCATCATGGGGCCAATGGTCTCACAGGCAATGGTGCGTCCTTCCGCCGCGGCAATGGAATGGAGCAGTTCCCGGGGGGATGCTGCCGCGAAGTCCGACGCGGTACAGTCCAACATTCTTTTCATAGCGCTGCCTTCCTTTCCGCCCGGGTTAAGCCGGGTGTTTTCTTCATCATAGCGTATCCGGGGGGAAAAAGCAATATGCTTGCCGGGTAAACGAAGCAAGCAGGAAAATCGGAATTTGTTGGGGAGTAGGGGAGGCGTTTTGCCTCCCGCAGCAAGCGCGAAAATCTCCCCAAAGGGTTAGGCGAAGCGGTAAATAGGCTGCTATGCAAAGGGACGGGAAACCCGTCCCCTACGAAGAGAATCGATACCGAGTTCTCCGCCAAATTCCAATTTATCGCATTGCCGCGTTAGCCCAATAAGCGTTGTTTCATGCTTTTGAGCATCCGGCCCGTCCATACGTCAAAGGTTCCGGCGAGGATTATCGACGCGCCCAGCACGGACCCCACCACCGCCGTCATGGCAAGGCCAAAGCTGAGCCAGAACCGGCCGGGGCAGCGCAGGAGGATGCCCAGTCCCAGGGAGAGGGCCGTGGGAAAATGGAGCAAATAGACCCAGAAGGAGATGCCGGACAGAGGAAGCTTCGTCCGCGTCCGCCCCCGGTATCCGCTGTAAAAGAAGGGAAAGACAAGAATCAGCGCCATGACCAGATGATTCCAGGGGCTGAAGACCCAGGAAAAATCCAGCTCCGGCAGAAACTCGGGCAGGTAAAAAACGGCGCAGACGAAGGCAAGAAACAAGCCAATCCACTTTGCGTCCAGCAGCTTTCTTTCGGTGCGGAAAATCAGAAGTCCCGCGTAGGTGGCGGCTACATACAGCAGGGTTGTGATCCGCAGGCCCGCCAGGAGAAGAAGGGCAAATACGGCAAGCTCTGCCCACAGCCGCTTCTTTTCCGGCAGCTTGCCGGAAAGATAGCTTACCGTCAGAACCAGGAGGTTGCCGGTAAGCAGGGGACGGAGCATCCAGAACGGGCCGTTGAAGGCGTCCCCCAGAACCGCGCTCTGGACAATCACATCGAAAAAACGCAAATCCCGGGTGTAGTGGTATAAAAGCCAGTCGTTTCCAAACCGCTCGCCGTAGACCCCATGGTACAGGTTCCCGGTTTTGAACAGCAGGAAGGCGTAAAGGTTGCACAGCAGCAGGGGAAGAAAAAAGCGCAGCCAGCGCGTCAGCGCCTCAACCACCAGTTCCCGGAAGCTGCCCACCTTTTTACAGCCTAAATAGCCGCTGAGAATGCAAAACACCATGACCCAGCATTTCCCGGTCTGAAAGGGCACGAGAATGCGGTTGAGAATATCGTACACCATGGATTGGGCCGGCGGGTTTACGCAGGCATCCAGCGCCGCGTCCTGGAAATGGGCCGTCATAATCATAACGCTGGCAAAGAGCTTCATGTGGTCGATCCAGGCGATTTTTCCTTTTTTCACTCCGTTTTTCCCTCCCCATCGGTGTTTTCCCAGAAAATTGTCCCATGATTTGTCCCATTTGTCAAGAGGCTTTTCACAGGTTCCGCTTGACGCGGGGGTGGGTCTCCTTTATAATATAAAATGCGAAAAAATAGAAAGCCGCGGCTTTGCCGAATTCCCGGTCATTGCGAACTGGTGAGGGCCGGTTCCATCCGGAGCTTGTACGGCTGGTCTGCGCCCACGGCGGTTGCCTTCCCGACCTGTTCCGGAAAATCAGCCGGGAACTGTACACCGACCTGTGGCAGCGGTTCTCCCGGGAGCCGTGATTTTCCCGTATCCGCAAACGTCCCCTTGCCCCAATTCTCCCCGGGATGAGGGGCGTTTGGTTTTCGTGACAGTTTGCCCCGGTTTCCCCGGTCCGCATCACAAAAAATTCATGAAAGTGTTGGGAATTGTACATATCCAGTTTATATACTATATAATGTGTATTCGGGCTATTGGATTTACGCAGCAAACGGATAAATTGGAATTTGCCCGCAGGGCGGGCGGCCAAGTCGTGACGGGCGTGGTCCGTAATCGTTCCCAACCTGACCCGCTCGGTATCGTTCTGTTGTGCGGAAAAATTGGGAATTTGAAGAGGAAAGTACGGGCCCCGAACAACACTGTCATTCCGAACCAGTGCGCACTACTTTCGTGGGAATCTCCATCGAATTCCAGGCAGCCCATCGTCATACAGTCTGTTCTAATCTGCCGTTTCCCGGGATTCATTCACGAAAAGTGGTACGTCTATCCGGGGGATTGCCACGCCAGTGTGCGCTACTTTATCGCAATGACCGGGAATTCGCCAAATTCCAATTTGTATACTGCGTTTTTATAGAATATCCCACGGCGATTATCGTGAATTTTATAGAAAGGAAGAGAGCTATGAACGAAGTAAAACAACCAAAGAAACCCTTGGCCTACTACTATTTCATCGTGCTTCTGGTCATCATGCTGTTTAATTTCCTGCTGATGCCGAAGCTGATAGAGCAGCAGATTCTGGAGGTGGACTACGGCACCTTTATGGCCATGACGGAAGAAAAGAACATCGGCCAGGTGGACATTCAGGACAACCAGATTGTCTTTACGGACAAGGAAGGCACCAAGATCTACAAAACCGGCCTGATGGAGGACCCGGGCAGGACGGAGCGGCTGTACGAAGCCGGGGCCGTTTTCTCCAGCGAAATTGTGGAGGAAACCTCCCCGTTTCTGTCCATCCTGCTGACCTGGGTTCTGCCCATGGTGATTTTCATTGCCCTGGGGCAGTTCCTGACGAAAAAGATGATGGACAAGATGGGCGGCGGCTCGGGAGCCATGTCCTTCAATATGGGCAAGAGCAACGCCAAGGTTTACGTCAAATCCTCCGACGGCATTAAATTTTCCGATGTGGCAGGAGAGGACGAGGCCAAGGAGAACCTGACGGAGATCGTGGACTACCTGCACAACCCGGATAAGTACAAGGAAATCGGCGCCTCCATGCCCAAGGGCATCCTGCTGGTGGGCCCTCCGGGCACCGGTAAAACCATGCTGGCCAAGGCTGTGGCCGGTGAGGCAAACGTGCCCTTCTTCTCCATGTCCGGCTCGGAATTTGTGGAGATGTTCGTGGGCATGGGCGCCAGCAAGGTCCGGGATCTTTTCAAACAGGCCAAGGAGAAGGCCCCCTGCATTGTCTTCATCGACGAGATCGACGCCATCGGCCAGAAGCGGAACACCGGCGGCATGGGGGGCAACGACGAGCGGGAGCAGACCCTGAACCAGCTGCTTACCGAAATGGATGGCTTTGAGGGCAACGGCGGCGTCATCATTCTGGCCGCCACCAACCGCCCCGAATCCCTGGACCCCGCCCTCACCCGTCCCGGCCGGTTTGACCGCCGGGTGCCGGTGGAGCTGCCCGACCTGAAGGGCCGGGAGGAAATTCTCAAGGTCCACGCGAAGAAAATCCGGGTGGCCGACGATGTGGACTTTGCCAAAATCGCCCGGATGGCCTCCGGCGCCAGCGGCGCGGAGCTTGCCAACATCGTAAACGAAGCCGCCCTGCGGGCAGTCCGGGACAACCGGAAATTTGCCACCCAGTCCGATATGGAGGAATCCATTGAGGTGGTTATCGCCGGGTATCAGAAGAAGAACGCCATCCTCACCGACCGGGAAAAGCTGGTGGTTGCTTACCACGAGATCGGCCACGCATTGGTTGCCGCAAAGCAGACGAATTCCGCCCCGGTGCAGAAGATCACCATTGTGCCCCGGACCTCCGGCGCCCTGGGCTACACCATGCAGGTGGAGGAGGGCAACCACTACCTGATGACCAAGGAGGAGCTGGAAAACAAGATTGCTACCTACACCGGCGGCCGGGCGGCGGAGGAAGTGGTGTTCGGCTCCGTTTCTACCGGCGCTTCCAACGACATCGAGCAGGCCACCAAGATTGCCCGGGCCATGCTGACAAGGTACGGCATGAGCGACGAATTCGACATGGTGGCTCTGGAAACCGTGACCAACCAGTACTTAGGCGGCGACGCCTCCCTGGCCTGCTCCGCCGAGACCCAGGCCCGGGTGGACAGCCTGGTGGTGGAGCTGGTCCGGGCCCAGCACGAAAAAGCAAAGAAGATCCTGGAAGAAAACCGGGAGAAGCTGGACGCCCTGGCGAACTTCCTCTACGAAAGGGAGACCATCACCGGGGAGGAATTCATGAACATTCTGAACGGTTAAAATAAAAGGGGCTGTCTCACTAAGGAAAGGTTTCGTCAAATAGTACAAAGAAAAAGAAAGCTGTCATTGCGAACCAGTGACCGATGTCACTGGTGTGGC
>JAEDNR010000096.1 GCA_016302405.1 Oscillospiraceae bacterium | reverse complement strand
CCCTCACAAGTGCGGGGGGCGAGGGCGGCTGCGCCGCCAGCTCTACAAATTCCAAATTGTCGTTTTACTGAATGAATCCGATAAGCACTATATCTTATATCATAACTGCCTGCTATCATCTAACAGATTTCGCGTATTCCGTGGGGGTAATGCCGAATTTTTCCTTGAACTGCCGGGAAAAATGGTGCACCGTGGAGTATTGCAGCACCGCCGCGATCTCCGTGAAGTTCAGGTTGTTTTCCCGGATCATCTGCTTGCTCTCCTGGAGCTTTACCCGGCGGATATACTCTCCGGGAGAGATCTGCAGGTTCTTATGAAACAGCACCGTCAGATAGCTGGGGCTCACGTCCACATGCTCCGCAACCAGGGGCACCGACAGCTTTTGCCGAATGTTCTCCGAAATAAACTGCTGGGCCTGGCGAACCACCTCGTTCTCGCTGTGGACGGCGTTGGTGCTGCGCAGGCGGCTGCCGGTGGGAGCCTCCGTCTCCCGCAGGAGGCACATGAGCAGCATACTCAGCTGGGCAAGGATCATATCGTCGGAGTAGGCGTCCATCCGCTCCTGCTCCCGGAGCATCCCCTGCAGCAGATTCACCGCCTGCTGGGGTGCGGCAAACCGGCGATTCAGCAGAGGCGTGATCTCCGCCCCGCTGACATCAAAGGAAATGGTAATAAACCGGGGAGCGATTCCAATATCCGCGTACTGCATGTGCCACTGGTTAGGGCCGTAGATCACCAGATCCCCCTGCTTCAGAAGCAGGTCCTGTCCCTCCGCCACAGAGTGCAGCTCGCCGCCGTCCACATAGGTCAGCTCCGGCATGGGATGGGATTCACCCGGGAACAAAAATCCCTGCTCCTTTTCCTGGTAGAAGAACGTATAAATTCCCTCCACCCGGATCCGGTGGCTTACCCGCAGGCTGCCGCTCTTGCGTTTCCCTATCGACTCCGGCACCGACTGGGCACAGATCTGGACGGAAGCCTCTCCCTTAAAGGGCTCCAGGGCAAAATATACATCCTTTTTTACGCACACCGGCTTATCCAGGTAGAATTCCAGGAAGCTTTCCCCGTCAGAGCTGACGCACAGTACAGATGTTCCGCTGGCGCAGGAGAGCCAGGTGTCCGTTCTGGCCCGGTACACCGTGGCCGAGGTCTGCTCCAAATTGAGGATCAGAGACGCCCCTTTCCCAGCAGGGCGGGTAGCTTTCCCCCGCTCCGGCAGCACCGTACCGAAGCCCTGAAAGGTCACTTGATTCAGATTGCGGATCATTGTGGCTTCCTCCCCGGACAAAATTATGATAAAAATAGGTAGATCGGCTTTACGCAGTAAATAGATAAATTGGAATTTGGCGGACCAACCGTAAAAGCATTGTAGGGGACGGGTTTCCCGTCCCGCCCCATACAAGGCTCTGAATTCCGGGGGACGGGAAACCCGTCCCCTACGAATGGATGACGATAAATAGCCCGAAATTCGATGGAGATTCCCACGAAAGTAGTGCGCACTGGTTCGGAATGACAGTGTTGTTCGGGGCCCGCACTTCCCTCTTCAAATTCCAATTTGCCGCGGCGTGAACCCGAGCTGGATTCCCAAAAAACGCCTTTCTGTTATTATAGACGGAAAAAGCGGAAATGGCAAATACTTTCTTCAAAGCGATACAAAAAAGAGCGGCTTCCCTCCGGAAACCCTCCGGAGAAAAGCCACACTCTTTGTACTGGAATTCTTCCTTACCGCTGGTAGTCGAACTGCCAGTCGTAAATATCCACGGTGTCCCCGTCCTGGATGCCCATTTCTTCCAATCGGGCAAAGAGGCCGCATTTGCGAAGCTGCTGGTCAAAGTAGTTCCGGGACTCGTAGTCGTCGAAGTTGATGTCCTGGATGAGCCGCTCCAGCCACTGGCCTGTCACCAGCCAAGTGCTGCCCTCGTGCTCGATGGTCAGAGCGTCGGGGTCTCCCGCTTCGGCGATCACCTCCACATACTCCGGCTCATAGATGGTCACGGGAGGCAGGGTCCGCAGTTTTTCCGCCACGACACGCATCAGCTGCTTGGTTCCCTGGGTGGTTCCGGCGGAAATCTCATACAGGGGGCAGCCGGCTTCCTCTGCCGCAGCCCGAAGCCGCTCCAGATTGTCGCTGTCCGGGGAAAGCAGATCCGTCTTGTTTGCCGCCACAATCATGGGACGGTCAGATAGATCCACGCTGTAATCCTTCAGTTCCCGTAAGATAGCCCAAAAATCCTCCACCGGGTCCCGGCCCTCGCTGCCGGACACATCCACCACATGCACAAGCAGGCGGCAGCGGTCAATATGCCGCAGGAAATCGTGGCCCAGACCCGCGCCCTCGGCAGCGCCCTCGATGATGCCGGGAATATCCGCCATGACAAAGGATACTCCCTCATCTACATAGATGACCCCCAGGTTGGGAAACAGGGTGGTAAAATGGTAGTTGGCAATCTTGGGACGGGCGTTGGAGGTAACGGATAGCAGCGTGGATTTTCCCACGTTGGGAAAGCCCACAAGGCCCACATCCGCCAATAGCTTTAATTCCAGAATCACGTCCCGCTCCTGGCCCTTGAGGCCCGACCGGGCAAACCGGGGCACCTGCCGGGTAGGCGTTGCGTAATGGGCATTGCCCCAGCCCCCCCGTCCACCCTTTGCCAGGACAAAGTCCTCGCCGGTGGACATATCCACAATGATCTGATTCGTGGCAGCATCCCGGACCACAGTGCCCCGAGGCACCTCCACAATCAGAGATTCGCCCCGCTTACCGCTCATTTTCCGACCCTGGCCATTCACACCCGCCTGGGCGGCATATTTGCGCTTATAACGGAAGTCCAGCAGGGTCGACAGGTTGTCGTTGACCCGCAGGATCACACTACCGCCGTGACCGCCGTCGCCGCCGTCGGGGCCGCCGGAGGCCACATACTTTTCCCGGTGGAAAGCCACCGCGCCGTCGCCGCCCCTGCCGCCGCAGACGGTGATCCGAACCTTATCTACAAACATGACGATCCCTCCATTGCGCATGCCAGCTCAAAAGCCAGCAAACCAATCTTCTGTTTATCATCCAAACGTGTGTCCCCGGACAGGCTTCTGGGGTCCCAGGCCGTGTGGTCCAGGTTGTCCCCGGCGTAGAGGAACTGGAAAAACTCCACCCCCCGGAAATCGCACAGGGCCTGCACGGCGGCGCATTCCATTTCCACGCACACCGCACCCATGGCTTTCCGGGCCGCCACCTTTTCCCGGGTCTCCCGGTAGAAAGCGTCGGTAGTCCAGGTGATCCCCTCCACATAAGGATAGCCCAGCTTCCGAAGGATTTCCTTGAATTCCTCCCGTCCCCGGCGGTTCACCGAAATGCTGTCCGACGCCGGGGCGTAGTGGTAGCTGGTTCCCTCGTCCCGGAGGGCGGCGGTGGGAATGATGATTCCGCAGTCTGCAATGGCCTTGTCCAGTACGCCGCAGTTGCCCACCAGAATGATCCGCCTGGCGCCCATGGCGATCACATCCTCAAAATTGCCCACACAGGCCGGGGCGCCCACCCGGGCTTTGCAGAACGCGAACCGTCTGCCCTTGTAGGAAACGGCGTATACAGGCCAGATTCCGTCCGCGTCATGGGTCTGCCCGATTCTATCCCCGTCAAAAAAGGTAGCCAGGGCATCGAAAAGCTGGCGGGAGAAAACCGACACAACCGTCTGGGGGAAGTTTTCCACAGGAGGATGCACCATATACGGCTCAATGACCGCGGGACCGCCGTAAAACGTAAGCATGGGCCCCGCGTCCAGGGTGATCCAGAAGCGCTTGATTGTTTCGCCCTCCACGGTGACGCTCTTTTCGTACACGCCGCCGTTATGGCGGATGATCTTCTCGCTGGCGGTGTTTCCGTCCGTGCAGGTAATCAGCACCCGCTTCAGACCCCGCTCCGCCGCGATAGGCAGAAGAAGCCGCAGCATTTCGGTGCCATAGCCCCTTTTTTGCTCGCTTGCCCGGACCGAGTAGCCGATGTGTCCGCCCCAGACGGAGAGCACCGGGTGGTCAATGTGGTGGCGCAGGTCGATGATGCCCACCATCTTCCCGTCGGATTCCCGTTTGGCAAGATAAACATGGGAGGGAACCTTTCCGGGGCAGTTTTCCGCTTTCTCACAAAGACGGACCTTTTTGATCCAGTCCTCCGGGGAAGTGGCTTTCTCAAGAGCCGCGCCGCCGTCGATGGACATACCCGCCGCCAGCATTTCTCCCCGGTAGGCCCAGATTTCCTGGGCATCGGTTAATTCCGGCTGTACCAGCTTGATTTTTTCCATGTTCTCACCTTTCTTTCTCCGCGTATCTGCGTCGCTTCGGGACGATTGTAAAAGACAAATTGGAATTTGACGCATCGTCAGAACGTGTCATTGCGAACCAGTGTTCACACTGGTGTGGCAATCTCCATCGAATTTTGGGCAACCCATCGTCATACAGACCGTTCTATCATGCCGTTTTCCGGAATTCTTCCACGAGAAATTGTGCTCCTATCCAGGAGATTGCCACACCAGTGACGTCGGTCACTGGTTCGCAATGACCGGGAAGTCGATAAATTCCAATTTATCTTCCCGCAGATTAAACTAGCCAGTCTCTGCGCATACAATAACAGTCTGCAACAGCCTGTCCTCAAAAAAACACCGCCGCAAGAGGAATCCCTGCGGCGGCGTTCTAATCCAATTACTGCTCGGCGTACACGGAGCACTTCCGGCGGTCCTTGCCCATGCGCTCAAACTTGACCTTGCCGTCAACCAGAGCAAACAGGGTGTCGTCCTTGCCGATGCCCACGTTGGTACCGGGATGGATGTGGGTGCCTCTCTGGCGAACCAGAATGTTGCCGGCCAGAACGAACTGACCGTCGGCACGCTTCACGCCCAGACGCTTGGACTCGGAATCACGGCCGTTCTTGGTGGAACCGCCGCCCTTGTGGTGAGCGAAGAACTGAATACCAATCTTCAGCATGGTGTTACACCTCCAAAACTTCGATATAATCAGGATATTCGTCCCGCAGGGAGCAGAGGTAAAGCATCATACCGGCAAGGACTGCCTGGACGCTTTCCTCCTCATCGCAGGACACGGGGAGTGTCAGGGTGATACGGGCTTCCTCGTCCTTCACCCGGACCTTGGCCTTGGCACCGCACACATCGTTGATGGTGGCTTCCGCCATGGCAACCGCGGCAGAAACAGCCGCGCAGACAATATCGCTGCCTGCCTCACTGTAGCCGCTGTGACCCGAGACGGAGAATCCGGTGATCCTCTCGTCCTGGGTGAAAAATTCGCATCTGGTCATACTTACAGCGCGATCTTGGTGATCTCCACCTTGGTGTAGGGCTGACGATGGCCGATCTTCTTCTTCTCGTTCTTCTTGGCCTTGTAACGCAGGACATCGATCTTCTTGCCCTTGCCGTTCTTGACCACCTTGGCCTCAACGACAGCGCCCTCCACATTGGGGGTGCCGATCTTGGTGTTCTCCCCGTCCAGCACAGCCAGAACCTGGTCGAACTTCACGGCGGTGTCCGCCTCCACGCCCAGCTTCTCAACGAAGAGGACGTCTCCCTCGGCAACCGTATACTGCTTGCCTCCGGTCACGATAACTGCTTTCATTGTTTCACCTACTTTTAATGTGTAGTCTCGCTTTAAAGGCGGGTGCAGAGCGCACCAACTTAAGCCTCTTCAATGCGGCCTGTACATTCTATCATCCGCTAAGCGGAAAGTCAAGGGTTTTTTCCATAAAAACTTGCTTTTTTCCGGGTTATTTGCTATACTGTCCGGGAAAACTGACCTGAGCGGATCACACAAGAAAGGAGGCGCGGCATTATGAAAACAAAGTATTGGTCATTGCTTCTTGCCGGCGTTCTCGTAGTGAGCCTGGGACTTTCTTTCCTGCTGCTGATCCCCCGGAACACCGCCGACAGCGCGGAAATTTACTCCGGCGGCAAGCTCCTTCGCACCGTTTCCCTCAGCACGGATCAGGAATTCACCGTACAAACGCCCCAGGGCGGCCACAACACCGTCACCGTGAAAAACGGGAAGATCGCCGTCACCGACGCCGACTGTCCCGACCACTACTGTATGGCCCGGGGCTTCTGCGCTGCGGGGCCGGGAATCGTGTGCCTGCCCAACCGGCTGGTGATCCGGTTCGTGGAGGAAACGGACGTGGACGCCGCAGTGGGGTAATCTTAATTGACAATTGACAATTGACAGTTGACAATTGTTGTGTCCCTTCGGGACGAT
>JAEDNR010000095.1 GCA_016302405.1 Oscillospiraceae bacterium | reverse complement strand
ACGGTGCTTCATCAGGTTCTGCAAATGGCAGTCGATGACAGATATATCGCCAACAATCCCTCGGACGGTGTTTTGAAGGAGCTGAAGCAGTCTCATGTTTTCAAAACAGAGAAGCGCAGAGGCCTTACAAAGCCGGAACAGGAATTGCTTCTGAACTATCTGAGAACCCATCCAACCTACAATCATTGGTATCGGATTTTTGCGGTCATGATTGGAACGGGCCTGCGAATTGGTGAGGTCGCCGGATTGCGCTGGTGCGACATTGACCTTGAGGAAGGAATGATCGATGTAAATCATACTCTGGTGTACTACGATCACAGAGATACCGAAAGCAAGCAAGGCTGTTATTTTAATGTCCATACGCCCAAGACGAAAGCCGGCATTCGGCAGGTGCCGATGCTGGATTTTGTCAAAGAAGCGTTTTTGATGGAACGGGAGTATCAGCGGGAAGCAGGTATCCAGTGCAAAGTAGTGATTGATGGCTACACAGATTTTCTCTTTGTCAACCGTGAGGGCGGAACCTACTACCAGGGAACGCTGAACAAGACAATCCGCAGAATTATCCGGGACTGTAATGACGGATACAGTACAATACACATTACGGCAATACGCCCCTGCGGTTCATTTTCGCCGCGGGGGCGTTTGGCATTTTCCATGTCACATAGGAGGTGAACCTATGGCATACAGAATCGCAGTCTGCGACGATTCGGCGGCGGACCGGGAATACACCGCCGGCCTGGTGCGGGCGTGGGCAGCGGAAACCGATAACCAGGTCAGCATTTCCCTGTTTTCCAGCGGTGAGAATTTTCTCTTCCGGGCCGAGGACGAGGGAAGCTTTGATATTCTGCTCCTGGACATAGAAATGGGCGCCATGGACGGCGTGACCCTGGCAAAGAAGCTGCGGCAGAAAAACGAAACCCTGCAAATTGTATTTATCACCGGCTACTCCGACTATATCGCCGAAGGGTACGAGGTTTCGGCCCTCCACTACCTTATGAAGCCTGTGAAGAAAGAAAAGCTATTCTCCGTCCTGAACCGGGCGGCGGAGAAGCTGCGCAGGGATGAAAACATGCTGCATCTGGAAGCCGGGGGACAGCTTGTCCGGATCCCCATTTACACCATCCGGTATGCCGATGTCCAGGGCAACTATGTGACCGTCCACGCTTTCCAGGACTTCACCGTGAAAATGACCCTCAGTGAGCTGGAAAAGGAACTGGACGATCGGTTTTACCGGGTGGGCCGGTCCGCCATCGTAAACCTGACAAAAATCAGACGGGTGACAAAAACGGAAATCCTCTTACAGGACGGCACCACCGTTCCCCTCCCCCGGGGAGCCTACGACGGGGTGAACCGGGCCATCATCAATATGGGGTAACACTATGGGAATACTGCGTAAACGGATCGACAAACAAATCGCCGCCTATCAGCGGGAGCTCATCGAGACCCACTATTTAGAGGTGGACAACATGTACCACCAGATCCGGGGCTGGCGGCACGACTACCGGAACCACATTCAGACTTTGAAGGCCTACTGTGCCCAGGGGGACCTGGCTGCTATCTCCCGGTACTTAGACGAGCTGGACACCGACCTTTCTACCGTGGACACCGTCATCAAAACCGGCAACCCTATGACAGACGCCATTCTGAATTCCAAGATTTCCCTGGCAAAATCCAAGGGCATTGAGGTCCACGCCGACGCCCACATCCCCGTGAAGCTGAAGCTTTCGGAGATCGACCTGTGCTGCATTATTGGAAACCTCTTTGACAACGCCATCGAGGCAAGCCTTCCCCTGCCGGAAGGAAAGCGGCTGATTCGGGTGTACATGGATATGAAGGGTACGCAGCTGTACATTTCCTTTACCAACTTTACCGCCGGGAAAAAGCTGAGTAAAGTCGGCGGCAGCTTTCAGACCACCAAGGGTGCGGGTCACGGCTTCGGCCTGGAGCGGATCGACGCCATCGTGGAGCGCTTACAAGGCTACATCAGCCGCAACAGTGAAGACGGAGCCTTTACCACGGAGATTCTGCTGCCGCAAAGATAGTAATGAGTCATCGTTGTAGGTGCGCGCTTCCGTGCGGTACGCGCCAAGGCCTCCCGAAGTGTAAGGGGAGGTGGTACCAGTTCGCAAACTGGTACCGGAGGGGTTGTAATAAAAATCCTTTGACTGTGCCTACCGTCAGAACGGATACAATTATTTTTTCCCTTTTTGCCGATTTACCATCAAAACTGGAAGATTCTACTGCACAATCCCTCAGTCACCAGTGTGCGCACTGGTGACAGCTCCCTTTACACAAGGGAGCCCTTGCCGCATTCCATTTTTCTCCCGCGCACCATGGTACGACACCGACCGTAGGGAACGAAACCGAGCGGATCAGGGCAGAAACGACTACAGGGCAAGCGTGTCACGACTCGTCTGCGGCGACGCTCCGCCGCAATTCGTCCCCCAAAATGAACAATTCGTCCCCGGAATGTGCCGGGGGCGGATTTTTATGATAGAGTATGCTTACGAGGTGAAGCAATATGAAAGAAAAGCCAAAATACAGTGTGGGGAGCAATGTCGCCTACATGGTCAGCCTAGCCTGGACGCGGCACAAAAGCGTTCTGTGGGTGTGCGCCGCCATTGCCCTCTTTACCGTTGCCAAAACCCTGACGGAAATGCTCATTGCCCCTTTGATTCTGGGGGTGATCGAGTCCGGCGGCAGCCTTGGAACACTTCTTTCCACCGTGGGCCTGTTTACCCTGCTGCTCATCGTTACCGGGGGCGGACTGCGCTATTTCCAGGAGAACGCCGTGTTTGCCCGGATTTCCGTCCGCTCGGACATCGTAGCCGCCCTGGAGCGGAAGCGGGCGACTACCTCCTTTTCCAATCTTTTGGACACCCGGTTTTTAGAGTTCAGCAAACAGGCCAGCACCGCCACCAACGACAACAGTGAGGCCACCGAGGCGGTCTGGACGACGCTGACCACCCTTGCCGCCAGCCTCCTGGGCTTTGCCCTCTACCTTGCTCTGCTGTCCAATCTCAATTTCTGGCTGGCGGCAATCACCACTTGCATCACCGTGGCAGGCTTTTTCTTCAACCTGCGCATGAGCCGGTGGGGCTATGACCACCGGGAGGAATTGGCAAAGCCCCTGAATGGCATCGGCTACGCATCGGATCTGCTCAGTGAACGAAAGTACGCCAAGGACCTGCGGATCTTCGGTATGGCAGGCTGGGCCAAGGACCTGTGGGAAAAGCATCTGCGGCTGTTCCGCAGCCTGGTGCGCCAGGATCAGCGCCATATGCTGTGGGGGAATCTCATGGACGTGGCGCTGGGCCTGCTGCGAAACGGCCTTTCCTATTTTGTCCTGATCAACATGGTCCTTCGGGGCAAAATCACCCCGGCGGAATTCTTGCTGTACTTTTCCGCCGTTTCCGGCTTTACCGCCTGGGTCGCCGGCATCTTGGAGCAGTGCGCCACCCTCCGCCGGCAGAGTTTGGATATTTCCAAGGTCCGGGAATTCCTGGATTGGGAAGAACCCTTCCGTTTTGACTGCGGTGTCCCCATCCCCGGTGCTCCCTATACCTTCTGCCTGGAGGATGTGTCCTACCGTTACCCGGAGGCTGAATCGGACACCATTTCCCATATGAACCTTACCCTCCGGCCCGGGGAGAAGCTGGCTATCGTGGGCCTGAACGGTGCCGGCAAGACCACCCTCATTAAGCTGCTGGCAGGCTTCCTGGATCCCACCCAGGGAAAAATAACCCTGAACGGTGTGGATATTCGGGAATTTGACCGCCGGGAATACTACAAGCTCTTTGCCGCGGTGTTTCAGGACTTCTCCGTGCTCCCCGCCACCGTCCGGGAAAACATCACCCAGACCCTGGACGCGCCGGAGGTAGAAAAGCTATGGCATTGTCTGGAACAGGCGGGGCTGGAAGAAAAAATCCAGTCCCTGCCAAAGGGCATCGAGACCCAGGTCACCCGCCGGGTCTACGAGGACGGCATGGAGTTTTCCGGCGGCGAGACCCAGCGGCTGATGCTGGCAAGGGTGCTCTACCGGGGCAGCCCCGTCCTCCTGCTGGACGAACCCACCGCGGCCCTGGACCCCATCGCGGAAAACGACATCTATCAGAAGTACAACGAAATGACCGCTGGGAAAACCGCCCTGTTCATTTCCCACCGGCTGGCCTCCACAAGGTTCTGTGACAGAATCCTATTTCTTGAAAAGGGCGCCATCGCCGAAGAGGGCACCCACGACGGCCTGATGGAGAAAAACGGCAAATACGCGGCGCTCTTCGCCGTGCAGAAAAAATACTACGAGGAAGGAGCCGACAGCCATGAGGAGTAACCGAATTTCTCTGAAAACCGCCTTCGCCCGCCAGATACGGGGCATGAAAATCTGGCATCAGCAGATGCCGGGACGAATCAGCGCCATCATACTCTCCCGGCTCTTTACCAAAGGGACGCCCTTTGTCACCGTTTTCCTGTCGGCACGGATCCTGAACGCATTGGTTGCGGGGCGGGAGTCGAAAGAAATCTGGACGCTGGTGGGGATCACCCTGGGGGTCACCTGCCTGCTGGGCGCTCTGGGCGCCCTCCTGAACCGCTGGAAAAGCAGTCAGAATGAGGAGGTCTGGCATCAGACCCACAAAATTCTCGATGACAAACAGGCCTCCATGGACTTTGTGGACGCGGACAGCCAGCGTATCGCGGACCTTGCCGCTCAGATCAAGCAGAATCATCAGTGGAGCGGCTGGGGGCTTGCCCGGGTGCTTTCAAATCTGGAAGACATTACGGATGCTGCGGTGACGGCGCTGTGCGGCATTGCCCTGTCGGCAGAGCTCTTTGTGCTGCCGGTACGGGAGGGAAGCCTTGCTTTTCTCAACCATCCTCTCTTTGTGCTGCTGATCCTTTGTTCCATGGCGGCAAGCGCCCTGCTGTCCGGCAGGCTTGCCAACTACGCCGACGGCGCCTGGTCGGGCTACGCAGCAAGTGCCCGGCTGGGAAACCGGATATTCGGCGCTTATGGCTTTTTTACCACGGATCTCAGGCGGGCAATGGACATCCGCATCTACCGGCAGGACAAAATCACCACCCACTATATGGAGCAAGGGAATATTTTCACGGAGGACTCCCCCATTGCCGCCCGCTACCGGGGAATGGTTGGTCTGAGCTACATCGCCGCCGAGGGGATGCAGGCGTTGATGTCCGGTTTTATTTACCTGTTTGTGTGCCTGAAAGCCTGGGCGGGGGCGTTTCCCATCGGCTCTGCCACCCAGTACATCGGTGCCGTCACCGGGGTATTCACCGGTATCAGCGACCTGATTGTGTGCCTGGAAACCATCCGCACCAACGGTGAGTTCCTGAAAGACACCTACGAATACCTGGACACCCCCAATTCCATGTACCAGGGGAGCCTGACCACGGAGAAGCGCTCCGACCGGCAATACGAGGTGGAGTTCCGGGATGTGTCCTTCAAGTACCCCGGCAGTGACAATTATGCCCTGCGCCATGTGAGCATGAAGTTCAAGGTTGGCAGACGCCTCGCGGTGGTGGGCAGGAACGGCAGCGGCAAGACTACCTTCATTAAGCTGCTGTGCAGGCTCTACGATCCCACCGAAGGACAGATCCTGCTCAACGGCATTGACATCCGCAAGTACCGCTACGATGACTATATGGCAATTTTCTCCATCGTGTTCCAGGACTTCCAGCTCTTTGCCATGCCCCTGGGGGAAAATGTGGCCACCAGTGCCAGCTATAACCGGGACCGTGCCCGGGACTGCCTGGAAAAAGCAGGCTTCGGCGAACGGCTGAAGACTATAGGCCTTGACACCCACCTGTACAAGGACCTGGACAAGAACGGCGTGGATATTTCCGGCGGCGAGGCCCAGAAGATTGCCATTGCCCGGGCCCTTTACAAGGACGCGCCATTTATCATCCTGGACGAGCCAACAGCGGCCCTGGACCCTGTGGCAGAAGCGGAGATTTACAGTAAATTCAATGACATTGCCGGTGACAAGACCGCCATCTACATCAGCCACCGTCTGTCTTCCTGCAAATTCTGCGACGAGATTGTCGTATTTGACGGCGGGCACGTTGTCCAGCAGGGCACCCATGAAGACCTGGTAGCGGATAAAAACGGTAAGTATTACGAGCTTTGGCACGCCCAGGCCCAGTACTACGCGAAAGAGGCCTGACGCGCATTCCCCCTTTTGCTACTGATTAACGCACTGGCACGGGAGCGCCAGTGTGTTAAATTGGAATTTGCAGAGCTGTTTGCCCAACGGTGTGCGGGTGGAAAATGGGACACGGCAAGGGCTCCCT
>JAEDNR010000012.1 GCA_016302405.1 Oscillospiraceae bacterium | reverse complement strand
AAGCCGGAGGTCATCAGCAGCTGCTTGAACTGCTGGGGAGCCTGGGGCAGGGCGTAGAACTTGCCGGGGTGGTTCCGGGCGGGAACCAGATAGTCCCGGGCGCCCTCGGGGGAGGAGGCGGTGAGGATGGGGGTGGTGATCTCCAGGAAGCCCTTTTCCGTCATCAGCCGCCGCAGCTCCGCCACCACCTGGCAGCGCAGCACGATGTTGGACTTGACGGCGGGGTTGCGCAGGTCCAGGAAGCGGTACTTGAGCCGGGTGTTCTCGTCCGCGTCCTTGGATTTGTTGATCTCAAAGGGGAGCTGGCTGTGGACGCACTTGCCCAGCACTTCGATGGTTTCCGGCACCACCTCAATATCGCCGGTGGGGAGCTTTTTGTTCTTGCTCTCCCGCTCCCGGACGGTGCCGGTAACGGAAATGGTGGACTCCTTATTGATGTCCTTGACAACGCGCATCATGTCGGCAGTTTCCACCACCACCTGGGTGGTGCCGTAGAAGTCCCGCAGGACCAGGAAAGCAAAGTTCGCGCCCACCTCACGGACATTTTCCAGCCAGCCGACAATGGTGACCTTCTTGCCCGCGTCGGAAAGACGAAGCTCCCCACAGGTATGGGTTCTGGATTGATTCATAGCAAAAGCCTCTCTTGTTATCTAAATTTCTAACGAGTATTTTCTCACAAACAGGCTAAAAAGTCAATGCGAAACCGCAAAAAACTGCGGCAGGCCGTATGCGCCTGCCGCGGTTTTCTTGATATTACCGGAAATACCTGTCCCGCCAACGCCGCAGCGCCGCAAATTGGAATTTGGCGGTGAGTCGCCGCTGACAAGTCGTGACGAACGTGGTCTGTTTTCGTTCCCTGCCTGACCCGCTCGGTATCGTTTTTGGTACAGTAAATTTGGAATTTGACGGGCCGTTAGAACGTGTCATTCCGAACCAGTGCGCACACTGGTGTGGGAATCTCCATCAAATTTCGGGCTGTCTATCGTCATACAGACCGTTCTTTTGCACCGTTTTCTGGAATTCATCCAAGAGAAGTGGCACTTCT
This sequence comes from Oscillospiraceae bacterium, assembly GCA_016302405.1. GTDB lineage: Bacteria > Bacillota > Clostridia > Oscillospirales > Oscillospiraceae > Faecousia. The sequence goes on along the minus strand of JAEDNR010000012.1, from coordinate 30,392 downwards.
ATCCGGGGGATTGCCACGCCAGTGTGCGCACTGGCTCGCAATGACCAGGAATTCGATAGTCCGACAAATTCCCAATTTGTCGTGCCGCAAAAGTTAGAATTTCCTTACTGCTTCGCTGCCTGACGGGCCTTGTTGAGCTTATCGGCCTTGCAGAACAGCACAAAGCCGATGGCAAAGAGGATCACCAGGGTGCCCACCGCCAGGCTTTCGTTTTCCAGCTCCGCGCCCAGGAAATGCACGGTAAGCCCCGCCGTAGCCTGGCTGATGACCGCCACCATGGTGGTGCCCAGGAAGGACGCGCCCTTGCCGCAGATGTCCATCAGGCCGAAGTATTCTCCGCTGCGCTCCGGGGGGATGATCTTGCCGAGGTAGGACCGGCTGAGGGCTTGGATGCCGCCCTGGAACATACCCACCAGCACTGCCAGCATCCAGAACTGCCACAGCGACTGCAGGAACACCGCAAACATGGTGATGCCGGTGTAGCACGCGATGCACACCTTAATCAGCAGGGCGGTATCGTACTGCCTGGACAGGCGTCCAAACAGGATGGAGCAGGGGAACGCCACGATCTGGGTCAGCAGCAGCGCAAGGAGCAGCCCCGTGGAATCCAGCCCCAGGGCCGTACCGTAGGCGGTTGCCATATCGATGATGGTGTACACGCCGTCAATGAAGAAGAAGAACGCCAGCAGGTACAGGAAGATGTGCTTTTCCTTTTTGGCATCCCGGATGGTCCTGCCCAACTGCCGGAAGGTATCCGCAAAGGGGTGCCTTCCCTGCTCCACATAGGCGCTCTGCCGGTAGCTGCGCAGCAGGGGCAGGGTGCAGACGATCCACCACACCGCGGTAAGCAGGAAAGCGATCACCATGGCGGTGCCCTGGCTCAGGCCGATAAGGCCGGAGCCCAGCACCAGCACCAGACACACCACAAAGGGGATGACGGAGCCTATGTAACCAAAAGCATATCCGCAGGAGGATACGGTATCCATCCGCTCATCGGTGGTGACCTCGGGAAGCATGGCGTCATAGAACACCAGGCTGGAAGAAAAGCCCACCTTGGCAATGACGAAAAACGCCAGGAAGGAAAGCCAGGACCAGGCCATGCCCAGGGCCGCGCAGCCCAGGGCGCCCATGAACATACAGATCATGAAAATCGGCTTCTTAAATCCCTTGTGGTCAGCAAGGGTGCCGCAGATAGGGCCGATCAGCGCCACCAGAAGCGTTGCCACGCTGCCGGCATAGCCCCAGTAGGCAAGGTACTGAGACTCATTGAGTCCGGAACCGTTGGCCAGCGAATTAAAGAAGATGGGGATCAGAGTCGCAGCCAGGAGAATGAACGCGGAATTGCCGATGTCATAGAACACCCAATACCGCTCCAGCGATGTCAGCCGGATTTTCTCTTTCATATCTTTCTTCCTCCGTATATGGAATAGCCGGTCAGAAACCGGTGAAGGCTCTTTGCAGGCGGTTTCACTTTCCTCAGAGCTTCGGGTCAGCCAAACGCAGGCTCAAATTCCGGACCCAGATCCGTGCCCCCAGTCCGCAGCGCCGTAAGCTGGGCGGCCAGGATGGGGTAGCGTTCCAGCGCATTGTCGTACAGCAAAAGAAGCGCTTCGTTCCGCTCCTCACTGCCGGGGGCCGGGGTGCGGGGAATGAGCTGCTCCCGGGCTCTCTTTCCGGCCAAGCCCACGACGGTCTCCACAACTTTCCGTTTCCGGGAGGCAAAGAGCTTTAAGATCCGCTCCATATTCCGAACGCCCTGGAGAACCGCCCGGGGGGTAGCGCCGGGGTAAAGGTCGGCAACGGTGACGCACTCGCCCCGGCTGAGCTTTGTAAAACGGCTCAGGTCCTGGGCATGGGCAGGGATCTTTCGGTCCTTGGTCAGCAGGAACCGCTCAAATTCCGACTCCATGGCCACATGGCTCACTTCCCCCGCCGCTTCCGTTTCGTGAATAAAGGGGTGGACTACAGAATCCAGGCAGTAATGGGCCAGGACACCGTACAGGTACACCGTTCCCACCTCGGAGGGGTTCAGCCGCAGCCGCCTCACGGCAGCGCTAAAAAACGTTTCGCCGCTCTGCATGTGGAATTTATGGCCCAGGGACCCAGCGGCGGTATGGAAAAGGGGATTATAGTAAAAGAAAAAGTCCGGCCCCTGGACACCCATATCATAAACCTGGCGGAAACGGGAAATCTGCTGCCGGAGGGCAGGGTCCAGAAGCTCCAGGGCCTGGGTGCCGAACCGGTAATGGGCATATGCTGCGGGCATGCGCTTCACCTCGTAAAAGGAATCTGCTGCTATTCTACATCATTTTTCCATGGATGACTAGGCCTAAATGAAAAATTTTTTGTGAGGAACCGGTAAAGTCAGTTCCGATTCAACAGGAAGATAAATTGGGAATTTGTCGGGCCATCGAATTCCCGGTCATTGCGAACCAGTGACCGACGTCACTGGTGTGGCAATCTCCTGGAAGTACAATTTCTCGTGGATAAATTCCGGGAAATGGTGCAAAAAGGACAGTCTGTATGACGATAGGCAACCTGGAATTCGATGGAGATTCCCACGCCAGTGTGCGCACTGGCTCGGAATGACTCGTTCTAACGATCCGTCAAATTCCAATTTTCCGCTCCGCCGGGAATAATCCTACCCCGGGGGGCATAGGATGTCCCAAAGGGAGGGATGCGAATTGCGCAGACGGGATTTGGGGATTCTTCTGCTGGCTCTTACACTGGCTGCCGGTACGGCTTTGTGGATCTTTTTGGGAAGCAGCCTGGAAACCGGCTCCTGGGGCCTGAGCTTCCGGCAGGAGGGTGCGCCCCCGGTGGGAAACGCGGGGCAGGATCAGCTGCGCCGGTACAACGCCGCCTACCTGGGCGACACCACACAAAAGGTACTGTACCTGACCTTTGACGCGGGGTACGAAAACGGCTGCACCGGGAGAATTCTGGACACCCTGCAAAAGCACAATGCAAAAGCCGCGTTCTTTCTGGTGGGCAACTATATAGAGCGGAACGGGGACCTGGTCCGCCGGATGGTCCAGGAAGGACACACCGTGGGAAACCACACCATGCACCACTACGATATGAGCCGGATCCAAGAGCCGCAGGCCTTTGCCAAGGAGCTTACCGATCTGGAAGCCCTGTTCTGGGAAACCACCGGGCAGGAACTTCCCAAATTCTACCGTCCGCCCCAGGGGATCTACAGCGAGAAGAATCTGGAAATGGCAAAGGAGCTGGGCTACAAAACCGTATTCTGGAGCCTTGCCTATGTGGACTGGAAAAACGACGACCAGCCGGACCCGGACGCGTCCCTGGCGAAGCTTCTGAAGCGCACCCACAACGGCGCCGTGGTGCTGCTGCACTCCACCTCCCAGACCAACGCGAAAATCCTGGATACGCTTTTGACCCGCTGGGAGGAAGCGGGGTACACCTTCGGGACCCTGGACGACCTGTTCCCGGGAAGCAATGGGGTCAGCCAATAAAAAAGCAGTCAGCATCGGGAAAACTTTCCAATGCTGACTGCCTTTTTATTCATTTCTTGGCTTCGCAGCGGTACGTTAAATTGGAATTTAGTTGAAAGTTGAAAGTGGAAAGTTAAGGAGTCCCTACGGGACATTTTAAAATAGGAATGAAAAATCCGCATTTCCAAGATAAATGTGGAGTGTTCCATTTTTTCATGTTTTAAAATCGTCGCAAAACGACACCATAACTTTCAACTTTCAATTTTCAACTTTCAACTTAAGCGAAGCGGATTAATTCCCAATTTGCCGCCGGGTTATGCTTTCATCCCATCCTCCCCCAGGGCCTTGACATAGCCGGTGCCGTACTGGACGCACCGGGAGACACGGCTGAGGGTGGCGGAGGATATATCGGCATCCCCGATGACCTGCGTATAGGTCTTTCCCTGAAGCAGAAGCCGGGCGGCGTAGATCCGCTCGGCCATTTTTTCCACTTCCTTTTTGGTGCACAGGTCATCCAGCAGCGCTTCGCAGTCCTCCACCGACTGCACATTCACAAGAATCTGATACAGGTCACGGATTTTTTCCTGGCTCGTCATGGCATAGCCTCCCCAAATTGACCGGCCGAGCGTAAAAACGCCCTGGCCTTGTCGGATTTCGGATGGTCGAAGACCTCCTCCGGGGTGCCCATTTCGGCAATCACCCCATCTGCCATATAGATTACCACATCTGCCACCTGTTTTGCAAATGCCATTTCATGTGTGACCACGATCATGGTGCGGTTTCCGTCCTTGAGGCCCCGGATGACCCGCAGCACCTCCCCGGTGAGCTCCGGGTCCAGAGCGCTGGTGGGCTCGTCGAAGCACAGCACCTCCGGCCGGAGGGCCAGGGCCCTGGCAATGGCGGTGCGCTGCTGCTGGCCGCCGGAGAGCTGGTAAGGATAGGCCCCGCATTTATCCGCCAGGCCCACCTGGGAAAGCAGCTCCCGGGAGCGGCGGTCAATCTCCTCCCTGGTCCCCAGCTTCAGAAGCCCCGGAGCCAGGGAGACGTTTTCCAAAGCGGTATACTGGGGGAACAGGTTAAAGTTCTGGAACACCAGCCCGAACCGCAGACGGTTTTTCCGAAGCTGGTTCTCGTCCGTCCGCAGAAGCTCCTCCCCGTCCAGGAGAATCTGTCCGGCATCCGGGGTTTCCAGAAAGTTCAGACACCGCAGCAGCGTGGTCTTGCCGCTGCCGGAGGAACCGATGATGGCCAGCACCTGGCCGCTTTCCAGAGCGAAGCTCACACCCCGGAGCACCTCCGTGCCTCCGAAGCCCTTTTGCAGATTTCTAACTTCCAATCTCGGCATAGCTTACCCTCTGTAATAGTTCAGTTTCTCTTCCAGTCTGCCGAACAGCAGCGTGAGCAGTCCGCTGAACAGCAAATAGAAGGCGCCGGTGTAGAACATGGGCCAGATCAGGCCGTCGCTTTTAATGAAGGCCTGACCCCGCCACATAATTTCATACACGGATATGGTCCGGGCCAAGGCGGTATCCTTGACCAGGGTGATGATCTCCCCCGCCATGGGGGGCAGGATCCGCTTCACCATCTGCAGGAGCACCACCCGGAAGAAGATCTGGCTTTTGGTCATGCCCAGCACCTGCCCGGCCTCATACTGGCCCTGGGGGATACTCTCGATGCCGCCCCGGTAGATCTCCGAAAAATAGCAGGCATAGTTTATGGAAAACGCCAGCAGTGCCGCCTGGAACCGGTCCATGGCAGGCAGCCCAAAGAGCAGCCCCGGCCCAAAGAATACCAGAATCAGTTGGAGCATCAGGGGCGTGCCCCGGATGACCCAGACAAAGACCCGCACCGGAATCCTGACAGGGGCAAACCGGCTCATGGACCCGAAGCACACCACAAGGCCCAGAGGAATGGAGATCACCAGAGTCAGGGCGAACAGCCGCAGGGTCTGCCCGAAGCCCCCCAGCAGTTCCAGCGTGACCCGGAAAAACATTTCCATCTTACTTAACCAGGGTCAGCTCGTACTTGGCAGCCAGGGCGTCCAGGGTGCCATCCTTCATCATTTCCGCCATCAGCTCGTTAAACTTGGTGGCAAGGTCGGAATCCTTGCGGAAGCCCACGCCGTATTCCTCGCTGGTCAACTCCAGCACGCCGCCCAGGTTTTCATAGCTGGTGCCCGCGCCGGTCATGGCATCGGCCATGGTAATGTCGATGACACAGGCGTCGGCGGTGCCCGCTTTCACTTCCATGAGGGCCCCTGCCTGGTCGCTGGTCTCCACATAGCCCGTGATTCCCAGGTCATCCAGAGCCAGGGCACCGGCGGAGGACTTTTCCACCGCGAATTTCAGCCCCTTGATGCTGTCCGCGTCGGGATAGTCCCCAGCCTTGGTCTTATCCATCACAACCACCTGAGCGTTCTTCACATAGGGGTTGGAGCAGGCGGTGTTCTTCAGCACCTCGTCGGTAATCGTCATGCCGTTCCAGATGCAGTCAATGTTTTTGGCGTCCAGCTCCAGGAACTTGCTGTCCCAGTCGGCCAGCTCAAAAAACTCCACCTTGACACCCAGCTTTTCGCCGATCAGCAGAGCAAACTCCGCGTCAAAGCCGGTCCAGGCGCCGGAGTCATCCCGGTAGTCCATAGGTGCGTAGTCGGTAATTCCCACCACCAGCGTTCCCTTTTCCTGGACATAGGCCAGATCGGAAGCGGCATCCGTTTTCTTGCCGCACCCGGCAAGGAGCAGCATGGCAATCAGCAGTACAGCAATAACCTTTTTCATAATGAGTTCCTCTCTTTCGCCCGCGGTACGCGGGAATGTTCTTTCTTTTTTTGGGGGATCGTCCCCGGTTGCTCCCCGGTTCCCATCACCTATGCCCGCATTATACTTTACTACGCTAAAGTTGTAAAGTACTTTTTTCAAAAAAACGGAGATTTGTAGCTTTCCACAAATCTCCTGTTTCTTCAGAAAGAGGGTTTCTTCATTCTTCACAAATCCCGTGCTCTTCCCGGTGTGGTTCTTTGGTTCGTGGGTTGGCGCGTACCTCATCCGCGCCGCACACCATCGAATTCCCAGGCATTGCATCCCCGAATTCCCAGTCATTGCGAACCGAATTTCCGGTCATTGCGATAAAGTAGCGCACACTGGCGTGGCAATCCCCGTCGAATTCCCGGTCATTGCGAGCCAGTTCGCAAACTGGCGTGGCAATCCCCCGGATAGACGCACCACTTCTCGTGGATGAATTCCAGAAAACGGTGCAAAAGAACGGCCTGTATGACGATAGGCTGCCCGAAATTCGATGGAGATTCCCACACCAGTGTGCGCACTGGTTCGGAATGACAGTGTTGTTCGGGGCGTACGCTCACCTCTGCAAATTCCAATTTGTATTCTTGCTGCGTAAAACCGATATGCACATTATCTTATATCTTATATCTCGTATCTTATATCTCCGATTGCCCTGCCGGCGGTCACAGGAGGCTGTACTGCACCGTCGTGACGGTATCATCCTCCAGGAGGATGGTCAGCTTTTCCTCGCCCCGGGTGACGACGCAGGCATTGCCTGAAAATTCACCGTAAGCCTGCTCCACCTGCTCCCGGGGGTCGCCGATGGAAATACCTTCCGTGGTATGCAGCTTATCCCCGCAGAACCACCAGCCCAGGATCCGGTCCCCGTCCTTGGCGGGATAGGTGCGCAGATAGAAAGCGCCGAAGTCGTAGGTCTTCTCCGTTCCGGCGAAGGCACAGCTGGCGGTTTCCGTATAGCCATAGGGCGCGCCCAGGGTTTCCAGGGCGGTCTTTGCCGGGGCATCCAGGGTCAGGGTTGTCTCCCCTGCCGTCACGGAGAAATGCTTTTCACCCGTTTCCCCGGCAGCGCCGCATCCGGAAAGGAGCATGGACAGGATACATACAATCAGGATAATTCGTTTCATAAGCTTCTTCCTCATAATCAGGACGCGCTGCGTCCGGCTGTCTGCAGCTCCGTCAGGTCGATCCGGCAGCGGATCCCGCTTTCCTTCCGGCCCGCGAACTCCAATTCTCCCCGGAAATTGTACCGGCCCAGGTCCCCGGTGCGCAGCAGCCGCTCGGGGGTATCCGGGTTCAGCGGGTTCTGGACAAAGGCTTCCGCCGTCAGCTCCGGGTCCCGGAAGTAGCCGGGACTCAGGCGGCTTCCCCGGACGCAGATTTCCCCCACCATGCCCGGCAGGGCCTCGCTGCCGCTGTCATCCAGGAGCACGATGCCGGTATTGGGGAAGGGCCGGCCCAAAGGGATCCCATTTTCCGCACGCGGCTTCCTGCCTACCTCGTAATAGCAGCACACCCCGGCAGTCTCCGCCTGACCGTACAGGCTCCAGAATCTGGCTTTGGGCAGAGCCTCCTGCCAGGCGGTCAACTGCCGGGCTGTCAGCGGCTCCCCGGAAAAGGCCACGGTATGCAAAGATTTAGGCGTTATCCTGGCGAAGGTATTGGGTGTGGATACCGCCGCCATATTGGCGGTGCTCCACAGAATGGTATTAATCTGCTGGCTGTTCATGTACTCCATGAGCCTGGCCGGGTACAAAAAGCCTCGCTTGGGCAGCAGACAGGTGCCCGCCCCGTATTTCAGGGTGCAGAGCATTTCCCGCAGCCAGGCATCCGAGGAAAAGAGGGCGTGGCTGCCAAATACCGTGTTGGAGCTGCACTTTAACAGGTCCCCCAAGCTTTCCGCCGCGTCCAGAGCAGCCCGGTGGCTGGTCAGGACGCCTCTGAGCGCTCCCGCCGGGAACAGCACACACATGGGGTCCGTGTCCACCTGGCGGCTGCGGATGGCAGCAAGGGCCGCCTCCGGAGCCGGTTCCGCCGATGCCTTGTCAAAAGCCAGGCGGCAGCCGGCAAAGGGTGTGTTTTCCAGCACAGGGTAGGACTTTTCGTCGCAGAGGATGACCCGGGGGCGGACTTTTTTCAGGATCGTCCCGATCCGGCAGGCGGTCATCTCCGTATCCAGGGGAACGAAATAACATCCGGCATATACGGTGCCCAGCATCGCCGCCACCGCAGATGGCCTGCGGCCCATGAACACCGCCACCGGCTCCCGGCGGATTCCCCGGCGGTACAGGTAATAGCCCACCGCCCGGGCATCTTTATAAAGCTGGGAGAAAGTCACTTCCTCACCGGCGTCCCAGAACGCCCGCTTCTGCGGCAGCCAGGACACGGTTTTCTCCAAATATTCCAGAATGTTGGTCATCATAGTCGGTTTCCCCTTTCGTTGGTTTTGTGGGAGAAGATTATTCTATGTGCTTATCGGCCGTTACCTCAGCAGTGCGGCAAATTGGAATTTGGCGAATTCCCAGAAACGCCTTGGCTCCCCCTATGGGGGAGCTGTCACGGCTTAAGCCGTGACTGAGAGGGCCCTCTCCGCCCCCTTCGGGGGCACCTCTCCCAAAGGGAGAGGCAAGGACGTCTGCGCCGCCGGTCCGTCAAATTCCAATTTATCTCACTGCTGCGTAACACCCATATGCATTTTATTCTATATAGAATACCCCCGGAAATGGCAAAATGTTGCATCCGTACGGTTTTTATTTTTCCGGCGTGGCCGGGTACAGTTCTTTATCCCGGTTGTGGCTGTTCTTGTGGGCCTGGGAGTATTCGTCCAGGTACGCGTCGGTGACCATGCAGAAGTCCCCGCCGCCGATTCTGGGCGTCGCGTCGAAATGATACCAGCTTTCACCCCCGTCGATGCTCACCATGCTCCAGAAATGGTCGCTGTCGTCTTCCGAATTGCGGACCTTGACAACATCGATATTGGGAATTCCCAGCCGCTCAAAGAACAGCTTGCACACGGCGAAGTAGTTGAAGCAGTCCCCGCTCCGTCCGGTCATGGCGGTCCAGGCGGCCTGATACCAGTCGGACTTGTCGGAGTGCCCGGAATAGCTGATAGAAGACCTCGCCCAATTGTAGATTGCCTTTATCTGATCGGTCATGTCCATGTCCCCGGTAACAATCTGGGAAAGCAGATTGTCCGCCATTTCATTGATCTGTTCCAGGGAGGCGTAGCCCTCTTTCTTTTCCAGAACGGTGACCGTTGCTTCCGCCACCGCCGGATTATTGGCTTTATCGTAAGCGCAATAGAGGATGGTGTACACTCCCGGGGTGTCCGTATCCAGGGCGGAAGCATCCATTTCCAGCCGGGGACTGGGGTCCGTGTCGTCGGTGATGGTGACCCCCTCCCGTAAAGGCAGGTCGTCTCCCTGGTAGATTACCCAGTCGTGAACTCCCACAATCACCGGCGGCAGGGTGTCGGGAGGCTCCGTGGCCACTGTGAAGGTGGGAAGGCTTTCCCCGGGGCTTCCCAGGCTCTCCCCCTGGGGAGCAAAAGCAGCGCAGGCGCTGAGCACACCGCACAGGACCATCGCACTGTATATCAGCGCCGGAAGCCTCCGGCAGCGGTATTTTTTCTGTGTCTTCATTGCAATCCTTCTTTCCGAAAAGGCGGGGTACGGCAGCCTGACGAAAAGGCGCCATTTTGGATCCCCTCCCTTTTCTGCTTACAGCATACATTGGGATTGCATCCAAAATGGCGCATATTTGTATCATTTCTGCATCATTTTTCCAGCATGCCAGGAACGGATGATGCTTTGTATTCATTTCGTTGCAGCCAGGAAACGTCCGAAAAATGATCGTTTAGCGGCTTCGCCGAATTGACAATTGACAATTGACAGTTGACAATTATTGTGTCCCTACGGGACATTTTTGAAATAATTTAGACGCTTTTGCCCGGATTATTTATTAAAATCATCCCGAAGGGATTCCTTAATTGTCAATTGTCAATTAAACGATCATTTATCGCGCAAATTTCGGCAGCACAGCTGAATCATCGCAACGCTTTTCCGTTTCAGTCGGTTCAACGGTACAGCAGCAGGGCAAAGTTCTTCCCGGCAGCGTCCTGCACCGCCCGGAGCTCAAACCAGTCGTTTCCGTCCGGGGATTCCACCCCTTGAATGCCCACGGTGTAGACGGATTCATAGTCGGTTCCCTCCGGTGCGGACTCCCCCTCCAGATTGACACTGGTGTCTGCCCCCAGGCCCAGATAGTCGGCAAAGCTTCGCAGTGGGTCATACCAGAACCGGCTGTCCCCGGAATACCCTTTTTCGATCTCCTCCGGAGAAAACCCGTAGCACCGCAGGGCAAAAATCTTCCCGCTGGACAGGTCGGTTTGCATGTGAACCACCCGATATGTCCCGACAGACTTTCCGCCGCTTTCCCGGTCCAGGACAAAGGAGAACCGGGCACAGGGAAAGCCCCGCAGGGTCTCGGTATCAAACAGGTACATAATTTCCACATCGCTTACAGCCTGCCGCATCATTTCCAGCACCGTGGAGGGGAACGCGCCCCCCTTCACCAGGGTCTGTACCTCTTGCAGAACCTGGTTCGTCAGGATGCCCCGCTCCTCCTCGGAATACCGGTCCGTGATCACCGTCTCCTGGAGACCGGGATCAATCATATTGACAGTATAGTATCTTTGCTGCTGCACCGCGGTTTTCAGCCGCCAGAAGTAGTCCGTGGAAGCCTGGGAGGAAATCTCCACCGTCTGATAGTTCATGGCAAAATTCGGCGTTCCCATCCGTGTCAGCACAAACTCCGGAAAGAACCAGCCGGCAAACACCACCGCGGCGGCCAGGAGAATCCACAGGAAGCTTAAATTCCGTTTCATTTTTCCGCCTCCTGCAAAACAAAGGATACCACCGTGCCCCGGCCCACCTTGCTCTCGTAGCGAAGAACCGTACCGTGGAGCTGAGCGATCCGCTGGCCCAGAGCCAGGCCCAGGCCCGCGCCCCCCTCCGCCCGGGAGCGGGACTTATCCACCATGTAAAATGGCTCCGTGATCCGGCTCAGGGCCTCCGGCGGGATGCCCCCGCCCCGGTCCTTCACCGCGAAGCAGAAGCCTCCGGGAACGGTACCGCCCAGCAGCGTGATCTTGCTGCCGGGATTGGAGGCCTTCCGGGCATTGTCCAGGAGGTTATACAGCAGAATGGTCAGCAGGCTCCGCTCCCCCAGGATTTGCTTGTCCTCCACCCGCACATCCAGCACCAGCTGCCGCTGGCGCAGGGGGTAGGCAATGCTTTCCTCCACCTCTTTGGCAAGGCTCGAAGCGGAGATGGGCTGGAGCTGGGGCTGCTCTGTGTCCAGGGAAAACAGCCGAAGCAGAGAATGGGACATGGTCTCCAACCGTCTTCCCTCGGTAAAAATAAAGCTGGCCGCCTCAAACTGCTGGTCTTCCGGCAGGCGGCGGCTGCGCAGGGTGTCCGCGTAGCCGATGATGGAGGTCAGAGGGGTTTTCAGCTCGTGAGCAAAGGAAGCGGTGAAATCCCGCTGCTTCTGGGTTGCTTCCTCCAGAGAGGCAATATGCTGTTCCAGTTCCTCCGCCATCACATTGAACTGCTGGGCCAGCACGCCGATCTCGTCGCCGGTGCGTACCTTGGCCCGGACAGCGTAGTTGCCCCCGGCGATCTGCTTGGCCGTGCGGGACAGCTTACGGATAGGGGCGGTCAGTACCGTTCCGGTACTGAAGCCGATGACCAGGCTCACCGCCACCGCTACCAGGTACACCACCTTGAAGGTGTTCAGGTACTGGTCCCGCATGGTGTAGACCTCCGTTACATCGTAGCGGCCCTGCAGGTAGTAGGCTACCTTGTCCACGGTGAACCGGCAGATGACCACCACATCATACACCGCGCCCTTTCCGTCGGGCACGCTTACGATCCGGTAGCGCATGGCCTCCTCCCCCGTCTGGTCCGTAAGCAAAGCCAGACGGTAGCTCTGGAACGGGGCCATTTTCAGCAGATCCTCCATGGTGGCCCGCGTGGCCTCCGGGGAGCTGCCGCTGCGGCGCTCCAACGCCATGGTGCCCAGCACCGAACACATGAGCTGGGTCTCATCCGCCGCTCCCCGCACCTGATGCTCCAACTGGGCACGGTACACCGAGGATACCACGGCATAGCCCGCAAAGCCCATGGCCAGGGCCACAATGAGCACTACGGACAGGGATATTTTCGCGGAAAGCTTCATCCGTCCCCCTCCAGCCGGTAGCCGACCTTGTGGACGGCGCAGAGCCGCTGCTGCCAGCCCAGCTTCTTGCGAAGCCGCTGGACATGCAGGTCCACCGTCCGGGTGTCGCCCATATAGTCCGACTCCCATACCCGCTCATAGATGGTCTCCCGGAACAGAGCCACATTCTGGTTCTGCAAAAACAGCACCAGCAGATCAAATTCCTTTCGGGTCAAGGTCACCGGCTCCCCGGCTTTCATCACCTGCATGGACTCCACATCCACGGTCACGTCCCCCAGGGTATATACGGTCTGAGCCTTTCCCGCCCGGCGGAGCACCGACTCCACCCGGGCGATGAGCTCCACGATCTCAAAGGGCTTCACCAGATAGTCGTCCGCCCCGGCCCGCAGGCCCTGGACCCGGTCGGCAACGGACCCTTTTGCGGTAATGAAGATCACCGGGGTTCCGGTGGGCTTGATCTGCCGCAGAAGCTCGTAGCCGTCCGCGCCGGGAAGCATAATATCCAAAAGCACCAGATCATAGGTATGTTCCTGAATCAGGTCCGCCGCCGCCAGTCCGTCATAGGCACGGCTGCAGGTATAGCCGCAGGCGCTCAGGTTCCAGTCGATCAGGTTCGCAATGGGCTTTTCGTCTTCAACGATCAAAATCTTTGTCATTTCGTGTCCCTCCATGACAAGTATGTTACCACATTGTATCATATTTGCATCATTTTGGAAAGAACAAAAATAATTTTGTAAAAAAAGTTACATAAATAGTTCCAAAAGTAACTTTTCGCCGTCAAACGGGCATGCAAAGGCCGGGTTTTCTCCCGCATACCACAACTGTCAGCTTTTAAGTTCAACTGTCAATGCCAATCAAGCGTTGAAAAGCCCGATAATGCGGTCATTTACGAGAAAGTAGCGCACTACTGACCTGGGAATCTCCATCGTATTCGAGGCTGCATTACTTCTAAAGATGGAGATTGCCACACCAGTGACGTCGGTCTACTCTTCGCAATGACACTATTTTGGAACATTTTACGCCTATTCTCCCTCATTTTTTCTATGGCAACACCGCACAATGGGTACTGCGGGCTTCGGCGGATCTTTTGCCCCAATCGTGCAGTATGAAAAATGGGAAATACATCCAGTATTCCCGCATTTTTCATACTTTCGCTTGTGTCAAAACACTGCCCGAATCTCCTTGCCCCATTATGCGGTGCTGCCCTATTTCAACTCTTGATTCGCATTGTCAACGAAAAAGCCCCCGGAAGAAATCTTCCGGGGGCTTATGAGCTGCATCAGTCAGTGACGTAGGGCAGCAGCGCGATCTGACGGGCCCGCTTGATGGCGGTGGTCAGGTCCCGCTGATGGGCTGCGCAGGTACCGGTGGTACGGCGGGGCAGAATCTTGCCGCGCTCGGACAGGTAACGGCGGAGCTTCGCGGTGTCCTTGTAATCGATGCTGGTCACCTTATCCACGCAGAACGCGCAAACCTTCTTGCGCTTCCGGGGACGCATACGCTGTTCGTTAGCCATGGATATTCCTCCTTCGTAAGATCTTGTAGAAAAAATCCTTTAGAACGGGAGCTGGGCGTCGTCCTCCTCCAGCATCGCGAAATCCGATGCGGGGGCAGATGCAGGCGCGCCGTAGCTGCCGTAGCTGCCGGCGGGCGCGGGGGCAGAATAGCCGCCGTTGCTGCCGCCATAGTTCTGCGCCGGGGCGGAATAGCCGCCGTAGGCAGAACCGGCATGGTCGTCCCGCTTGCTGTCACCAAAGTAGACGTTGTCCGCAACGACTTCCGCGCTGCTGCGCTTATTGCCGTCCTTGTCCGTCCAGTTGCGGATCTGAAGCCGTCCGGACACAATGGCCATACGGCCCTTGGTGAAATACTTGGAGACGAACTCCCCGGTCTGACGCCATGCTACACAGTCGATCCAGTCTGTTTCCCGCTCGCCGCCGTCCTTCGGCGCGAAGTCCCGGTCAACAGCCAGTCTGAAGCTGGTAACAGCGATGCCGCTGCCGGTACGGCGCAGCTCCGGGTCACGGGCCAGCCGGCCCATGATGACAATGTGGTTGAGCATTTTTAGCCCTCCACCGCAGTGGTCAGGCAGCGCATGACGCCGTCAGTGATCTTCATCACACGCTCCAGCTCAGCGGGGAACGCGGGGCCCACTTCCATGTTCATGAGAACATAGTAACCCTCGGGCAGATCGTTGATGGGATACGCCAGACGACGCTTGCCCCACTCCTCGATGCCGGTGAGAGTACCCTCCGCTTCCACCATTGCCTTGAACTTTTCCACAAGTGCTGCGATGCCCTCCTCGCCCTGGGCAGGGTCGATGATGTAGAGCACCTCATACTTACCGGTGATCTTAGCCATGTTGTTTGCACCTCCTTTTGGACTTTTGGCCCCCGGTCGCGCCGGGAGCAAGGATATCCGCACACGCGGACCGTATCATTCTATAGGAAAATCGGTAAAATGTCAAGAAGTTTTTCCGATTTTTCCCGGTTTTCTTCCACCCAAGGCCATTAATAATATCTATATCAGCGTGGCGAAGCTAACAGAAAAATTGGAATTTGTAGAGCTGGCGGCGCAGCCGCCCTTGCCTCTCCCTTTGGGAGAGGTGCCCCCGAAGGGGGCGGAGAGGGCCCTCTCAGTCACGGCTTAGGCCGTGACAGCTCCCCCATAGGGGGAGCCAAGGCATTTCTGGGAATTCGCCAAATTCCAATTTGCCGCGCTAACCCGCTAAGCACAAATTAAAACCTGGCAGCCCCGAGGGGCTGCCAGGGCAGGTGTCAGATCTTCTTGAGAAGCTCCGCTTTCTTGTTGTTGAACTCCTCCAGGGTGATGGCGCCGATGTCCCGCAGATGGGACAGCTTTTCGATCTTGGTGAAGGGGTCTTCCTCCTTCTCCCGGGACTGCTTCACGGCGTCCACCTTTTCGTCCACGGTCTTCTTGACCCAGATCGCCGCGTTGCCCAGGCTCTCGCTCAGGTCCTTGAAAGCGCTGCCGATCATCCGCTCCAGCTCCCGCAGCTGCTTGCTGGTATCGGAGGACTGGGTGTTCTCCACCTTGGGCTCCTCCGCCTTGGCTTCCTCAGCCTCGGGCGCTTCCTCGGGAATCTGGGTATCCTCCGCAACAGGCTGCGCCTGCTCTACGGTTTCCTGCTTTTCTTCGTAGGTTTCCATATATGTCTCCTCCTTTAAAATAATGATCAAATGTATCCGCCGAACGCGGTATTAAAGATAAATTGGAATTTGGCGGGGCGTTAGAACGTGTCATTCCGAACCAGTGCGCACACTGGTGTGGGAATCTCCATCGAATTTCGGGTAACCTATCGTCATACAGACCGTTCTTTTGCACCGTTTTCTGGAATTCATCCATGAGAAGTAGTACGTTTATCCGGGGGATTGCCACGCCAGTTTGCGAACTGGCTCGCAATGACCGGGAATTCGTCAAATTCCAATTTATCTTATGCCGCGTTATTTCGGGCTGCAAAAGATTTTATTCCTGCACTTCCAGAATTTCCGTAATCTGGGTGGGGCCCTCCAGCAGAAGCTCCGGGGCATCGGGATTCCCCGAAACGGTGATCCGCAGGGTTCCGCCCCGGTTGTGGGCGGTAAGTACACCCCCGGGAAGCAGCCCCTTCCGGTTCAGCACCGCGGCAGTACTGCCGCAGCCCGTACCGCAGGCCAGGGTAAAGTCCTCCACTCCCCGCTCAAAGGTCAGCATTCTCACTTCTCCCGGCCCGGTCCAGGCATAGAAATTCACATTTGCCCCCTTGGGAAAGGCCGGGTCAAAGCGCAGGGCCCGCATAGCTTCCCGCAAAGCATCGGCGTCGGCCCACAGGTCCCCGGCGTATTCCGCCACCGCGTGGGGCACACCGGGGCAGCCCAGCTCCACATAGGCAGTATCGCCTTTCCGGTGCAAATCCAGCACACCGGGGGTATTCAGCTTCACCCGGTACTGTTCGCCGCCTAAATGCCAGCCGGGGACGATCCCCGCATCGGTCTCCACGGTCATAGCTTCCCCCGCGATCCCCAGCTCGTTGGCAAACCGGCAGATGCACCGGGCGCCGTTGCCGCACATCTCCCCCCGGGAGCCGTCGGAATTGTAAAAATGGAGCTTAAAGTCCGCGATCCCGGAATGATCCACCGCCATAAAGCCGTCGGCGCGGGTCATGGCGCAGAGCTTTTTGGCAAGGGCTTCGTAGTCCGGGCTGAGGCCCCTGCCGTCCATGACCATGAAGTCATTTCCCGCTCCGTTCATATGATAAACTTTCATAGGCTCTCCTTATTTCAGCAGCCCAGCAGGTCCTCCATGCCGTAGAGGCCCGCTTTCTTCCCCACAATAAACCGGGCGGCATCCACCGCGCCCTCCGCCAGCATTTCCCGGCTCATAGCCTCGTGGCGCAGGGTCAGTCTCTGGTTGCCGGTGCAGATGTGGACCTCGTGGATTCCCACAACGCCGCCCATCCGCAGGGAGGAAACACCGATCTCGTCCTGGGTGCGCTTTCCCTCCCCTGCCCGTCCGCAGTGCTCCACGGCGCTGGGCCGAACCTGGCGGATAGCCTGGAAGAGCATGTGGGCGGTACCGCTGGGGGCATCCACCTTCCGGTTGTGGTGGGTCTCCACGATCTCAATATCCGCATCTGGGAAGCAGGCGGCAGCCTGCCTGGCAAGGCGGCACAGCACCGCGATACCCAAGCTCATATTGCCGGAGAAGAACACGGGAATTTCCCGGGCAGCATCCGTAATCATCTGCTTTTCATCCAGGGTATGGCCGGTGGTGCCCACCACCGCTGCGGCGTTCATCTGCCGGGCATAGCTAAGCACATCGGAAACCGCCGTATGGTGGGAAAAGTCAATGACCACATCCGCATCCAGCTTGCCCAGCTCGGCAAAGGTTTTTGCCGCGCCGTTATCCCCGTCGATGCTCACCCGGCCCACGACTTCATCCCCCAGAATCCCGGCAATGAGCTTTCCCATGGCGCCGTTGGCGCCGCACAGGACCGCTCTCATACCCGTACCCCCAGCTTGCGCATCTCGGCGTACAGCTTCTGCCGGGCAGGCTCCTCCATGGGCGTCAGGGGCAGGCGCAGGAAGTCCTCACCAAAGCCCATAGCGGAAACAGCTGCCTTGGCGGGGATGGGATTCACCTCGCTGAACAGGGCGTTGATCAGGGGGAGCAGCCTGCACTGCCAGGCGGCAGCGGCCCCAAAATCTCCCTTAAGACACGCGTCGGTCATGGCAACAGCCTCCCGGGGAACCACATTGCTCAGCACGCTGATGGTTCCCTTGGCGCCCATGGCCATCATGGGCACAGTGAGAGCATCCTCGCCGGAGTAGATGTGAAGACGGTCTCCGCAAAGAGCAGCCATCTCCACCATCTGGGCCATATTGCCGCTGGCCTCCTTGATGCCCACAATGTTGGGATGCTCCGCCAGGGCGGCAGCGGTCCTGGGCAGGATGTTCACGGCGGTGCGGGTGGGCACATTGTAGACGATCACCGGCACAGTGGAAGCATCAGCCACGGTGGTGAAATGCCTGATGAGCCCATTCTGGGTGGCCTTATTATAGTAGGGGGTCACCACCAGCACCGCATCCGCCCCCACCCGGCAGGCCTCCCGGGTGTTGCGCAGAACATGCTCGGTGTTGTTGGTGCCGGTTCCCGCGATGACGGGGATCCGTCCGGCCACCCGTTCCACGGTGTAGCGGATCACCTCTGTCTGATCCTCCGGCTCAATAGTGGCATTTTCACCGGTGGTTCCCATGACCACCAGGGCGTTGATACCGCATTCGATCTGCCAGTCAATAAACCTGCCCATGGCTTCGTAGTCAATGCCCCCGGCGTTCATAGGGGTCACCATTGCGGTAGCCATACCTTCGAAAATGGTTTTCTTCATGTTTATTTCTCCTTTTCTGGGGGTATCCTCAGTCACCGCCGGATTATCCCGCGGTGACGGTGTTGAAATAATCGTAGACAGGAATGAGCTTTTCCAGGAATTCCCCGGCCCGCTGTCCCAGAGCAGGGCCGAACAGCGCTTCGCTTACCGGCTCCTCCTGAATGCAGCCAATGTCCATCCGCCACCCGTAATAGGGCTGCAGCGCAGGGATAGGCGCTTCCTTTGGCTTTTTATAGCACTGGGCGGTCAGCTCCAACCCTGTGTCCGACCGTACCTTTTTTGCCAAAGCCAGAAATTCCTCCGGCTTCGCGGCAATGCGCTGCCGGAAATTTTCCATGGCGGCTACCTTGGGCCGCCACAGGGAAAACCCGTAGCTGACCCCTTCGGGCCGGATCTCAAAAAACAGGCAGGGATTCTCCGCCCACCAGTCCACATCCCGGCGGATGCAGATCCACAGGCTTTCCTTGTAGGGGTCGGGATGGTGGAGCCGGGCGTCCCGGTAAATGCGGCTGACCTTCAGAATGTCCCCGCTCCGCTCCCGGAATGGGGCGAACAGGTCCTGACCCAGGTCCTTCATGGGATTGTACAGGGCTTCTACGTACTTACTTTTGTTGGCCGTAAACCAGTCCCGGTTATTATTCATGCGAATGCCCCAGAGAAAATCAATGGTCTCCGGAGTAAAGCCTTGGAACATAGTGTTTTCCTCTTTCTGTCAATGTGCTTATCTTAACGGCGGCAGTGAGCAAATTGGAATTTGTAGAGCTGGCGGCGCAGCCGCCCTTGCCTCTCCCTTTGGGAGAGGTGCCCCCGTAGGGGGCGGAGAGGGCCCTCTCAGTCACGGCTAAGGCCGTGACAGCTCCCCCATAGGGGGAGCCAAGGCATTTCTGGGAATTCGATAAATTCCAATTTTTCTGTTCACTGACGAAAACGCATATGCATATCTTTCAATGCAGGCAGCAGTTCTCATTCTTCCTGCTTCTTGGGCTTTGCCCGCCAGATTAGCTTTCCCCGTTTTTTGGGGTCCACCTCCCGGTCAGGAAGCTCTAAAACATAGCGCTCGCAGGCATTTATCAAGGTCGTTCCGTTATGTTCCCGCACACGCTCTTCCGCTTTGCCGTAGCGCAGGTGGATGTGTCCATGGAGAAACCAACCGGGGTGATACCGATCCAGCAGCTCCCGGAAGACTTCAAAGCCCAGGTGGGCCGGGTCTTCCTGATCCCCCAGTCCTCTGGGCGGGGCATGGGCAACCACCACGTCCGCCCCGTACCGCCGAAGCTTCCAGCCCAGCCGGCGGATTCGCCGGCGCATCTGGTTTTCGCTGTATTGGTCCTTTGCCGGGTGGTACCGTCGGCAGCCGCCCAGGCCCAGAAACCGGTAGCCGTTGTATTCCAGGATCCCGCCGTCGATGCAGTCACAGCCCTCCGGGGGTGTCCGGTCATAGTGGCTGTCATGGTTGCCCCGGACATAAAACACCGGGCAGCGAGCCATGGTCACAAGAAACATCAGGTATTCCGCTTTCAGGTCGCCGCAGGAGATAATCAGGTCATATTCGCTGAGCCTCCCCGGAACGTAGTAATCCCACAGCGCGGGGCACTCCTCATCGGATACGATTAATATCTTCATGCCCCAGCCCCTCCTTTTCCATGGGGATTGTCTCTCTGTGAATCCCCAGCTCCTGCACCATGGGTATCGACATGGGCAGAAGCTCCTGGACCGTGGGAATGGAGCCGATCACGTTGCTGCAAAGCCAGTCCATGTGGAGAATTTCGTCGGGGGGTAAGCTCCGGCTGCCGTCGGTTTTTACGGAGCCGTCCTGGGCGGTTATCTTCCGGCGGAAAGGATCCAGCTTTCCCTCCGCCAGGGCTTTCTTCAGGATCAGCGCCATGGTCCGAACCCCCTCGGGAAGCTTTTCCGACAGGTTCAGATCGATCACGCCGCTGTCCATGCCCAGCCAGTAATTCTTGGCCTGGGTCTTGTCGTTTTTCCAGGCGCCGGAAAGGAGCTTTTGGGCCACCGCCTCATAAAACTTGCCCCAGACCCATACGGGAGATGCCAGAGGGATCAGCCCCCCCAGGTCGCTCAGCTGATAGGTGCCGTAGCTGCAGAAGTCCAGGTACATTCCGGACTGGACCGGGGTATCCCGGTTGGAGATCACCCGGATCCCGTCGGCAAACAGGTCCGCCTGGGGGTTTCCTTTGACACAGGTCCACCGCAGCTCCACCTGGGCCCGGGGATTGGTAAGCTGGGCGCCCAGGGCGAAAGCATTGATGGAGGCAGGTACGCCGTAAATGGGATAGGAGGCGATATAGCCGATCCGGTCATCCTGGGCCATGGCCCCGGCAATGGCACCGGTGACGAATTTTCCCTCATACACCCGGCCGTAGTAGCTGCGGATGCTGGAATAGGGCTGATCCACGGAGCAGTTGAGAAAACGGACCTTGGGGTACTCCGCGGCAGCCTTCAGGGTAGCCTTGCGCAGAGGGGGCGCGGTGGTAAACACCACCTGGGCGCCGTCCCTCACCGCCTCCTTGATGGCGTAAAGGGCATCCTCGGTTGTATTGGCACCATAATAGCTGCGCACCGTGACCTGATCCCCCAGGGATTTTTGCAGGTACTCAGCACCCTCCTCATGCCCCAGGGCCCAGCCGCTGGTAGCGGGAGTAAGCTGATACACAAAGGCCACATTCAGATGCTCCAGACCGGGGGAAATAATCCGGGTGATAATGCCCGGCTTTTCCCCCTCCACCTTCGTCTCCACCTTCACCGTGTCCGGCCGGGAGGAGGAAAGCACATCCTCCCACACGGAGGACAATGTCTTCTTGAGCTCCGGGGCGGTGAGCTTTCCCAGGTCGGTGTAGGGGTACAGCTGGAGCCAGTGCAGCAGCGCTTCCTCCGGCAGCACATCCTCGTCCCGGGTATTGAGGGCGTTGAAGGCGTCCTGGAAATATTGGAAATAGGCCTTGAAGGTTCGGACCTCTCCTTCCGTCCAGGGCTCGCCGGGCTTCTTCCCCAGATAGGAAAGGAGCTTGGCATAATCCGCCGGGCGGCGGTATTGGACGGTATAGAGCTTGGTGGCTTTGAAGAACTCCAGGAATTCATAATAGGCCTGGATCCTGGGGTCGTCACTGGGAGTGGGCAGGACCCGCCGCACAATGGCGGGGATCCGGGTGGCGCCGAAGTGGCGCAGGACACTGACCCGTTTATTTCCCTCCTGGACATAGAAATTACCCAGATACTCATAACAGGAAATGGGATCCCGGATTCCGGTGCTGCCCAGGTGGGCGTCGCACAGGTTTATCCACTTGGAAGCAAATTCGGAATTGGCTTCCAGCAGGGGACGGAAATGGGGGGTAAAAGCAGTGATCCGTCCGGCGGATTTGGTGCCGATGATCCGCTCCGAGGGAATCTCTATGAGGCCCAGGTCCCGGGTCATCTCCGCCGCCACATCGGGGACCAGCTCATCCAGCACTGCGGGGTTGGCTTTTTTCCCCGCCGCTTCCAGCTCTGCTTTTTCTTTCAGGCCCTGCCGCAGCGCGGCATTGTATTCTTCCATTGCGGTTTGCGTCGGCATGGTCTTCCTCCTTGTCTTACGGCACTTTACCGAATACTCACAGAATGCATACTTACGCATTCTATCTATGGCTACACCGCATAATTCGGCAAGGAATCTCAGCGAGAGATTTTGTGCCAGTTCAAAGTTCCGAAAACGTGGGAATACTGTATGTATTTCCCGTTTTTGGAACTGCAGAACTGGTGCAAAAGATCCGCTGAGATCCGCAGACGTAATTGTGCGGTGTTGCCCTATATATCATATCCCATTTTTGGAAATTTGCAACTATCAATCTGCGGAAAAACCCCTCCGTCGGTTCGACGGAGGGGTTTCCCGCAAAAGGATTTAGAAAGAAGAGAGGTAGAAAAGAGGATCTAGGTCGTGGAAAGGAAGCGGCTCACGGCTTCCGCAACCTTTCTGATTACAAGATACCCGGCAGGTTTGAACGGTGAATAACGGAAATGAAAACAAAATAAGACGTTTTTGTGAACATTCCCTTCTTACACGCCGGGGAAAATCAGAGTAGCCTTAAACAGGTCCCCATCCACCAGAAGCTGAAGCTGGCCCTTCTGCAGCTCCATCAGGCTCTTGGCGATATTGAGGCCCAGGCCGCTGCCCTCCGTATTCCGGGAGGTATCCCCCCGGACGAACCGCTCCATCAGCTCGTCGGCACTGACGTTGAGCTGCTCCCGGGAGATATTCTTCATGGAGATCATCACGCTGCTTCCCGCCCGGCTCAGGTCGATATACAGCCGGGTGCCGGGGAGGGCATATTTTACCGCGTTGCTCAGAAGATTGCTCATGGCCCGCCAGGCAAGCCGCCCGTCCGCCATCATGAGGATGGGCTCCTCCGGCTGGCGGAACACCGGCGTCAGGTCCGCCGCCGCCAGCTTGTCGGCAAACTCGCCCAGGGCCTGGTTGATGGCCTCCCCCGCGTCCACCTGGGTGATCTCCACGGGAAGGCTGCCGGATGCCGCCTTGCTCATTTCCATCAGATCGTCAATGAGCTTTTTCATCCGGGCCGACTGCCGGGACAGCACCGCAAGATATTCCTTCTCCTGCTCCGGTGTATGGGGATACTGCAGCAGGTCCACATAGTTGATGATGGAGGTCAGGGGGGTCTTAATATCGTGGGATACGTTGGTGATCAGCTCCGTGCGCATCCGCTCGGATTTGAGCTGTTCCCTTGCCGCCACCAGGGCGGCATCCGACAAGCCGTTCAGGGAGTCGGCGAACTCCCGGAAGCAGCCCACCAGCATTTTATCGTCCACCTTGGTGCCCATGTCTCCGTCACACATCCGCCGGGCTCCTGCCAGCAGCGTGCCAAAGGCGGAAGCCAGATACACCGTGGCCAGCAGAACGATCCCCATGCGCAGGAGGATCCCCGCGGGGCTTGCCGAGCCGATATTGATGAGCAGCAGGAAAAAGAGCAGGGGAATCGCCACCAGCCACTGCCACACCAGGGGCAGCATACCGTACATCCGGCTTAAGCTTCGGCCACAGGCCTTTGCCCACCGGGCGATAAACCTCCAGACCGTGCCCAAAATCTGCTTCAGAAGATTCCAGGTCCACAAAACCAGCTTCCAACAGGCCCGGAAGATCCGCGCCGCCAGATTCCACACCCAGTGCGCTGCCTCGGGAAGCCAATGCCACACCCGCAGCCACTGCTTCCAGCACCAGCAGCAGACCAGGACAAACAGGTGCCACACCCGGCCGCACAGGGAGTTTCGCCACCAGAAATATTCCGGTGTCTTCACCTGGGCGGCAAAGGCGAAGCAGAAGCCCACAATCATCAGGGCGCAGCAGTAGCCGCCGTAGCCCACAATGGTAAGGGCCAGGGTCCGCTCCAGCTCCAGGAGGTAATCCGCCTCCTCCACAAACACCACGCCGATGCAGCCCACACCCAGGATGACCAAAAAGGCATACAGGTCCAAGGGCACCCGGTTGAGACCTCCGGCCCGGACCACGTCCGTACCGGGCTTCCGTCCGGCGGCGCAGCACAGGTACACCGCAAGCAGGGCAAACAGGAGAATACTCACCCCCAGCCCCACCATGAGCTGGGTCCGCCAGGTATAAACAAGCCCCATGAGCTGCCAGACCGGGTTCCGGTTCATTTCGGCGTACTCCGGGGAAACAAACACCGTCACCCGGTACTCCGGCGTCTGCTCCCAGGTATAGTGCAGGGCCTGCCTTTCGCCGTTGTCATCCGGATAGTAATAGATGTTGTCATCCGCTTCATCCCATACCGGCTCCGTCTCCAGCTCCGGGATCACCGTTGCTTCCACGGCATTCTCCGTCTGCCCGGAAACGGTTTCTTCTTCCGGGTACGTGATTTCGGCGGCTTCGGTTTCCGCCGCCGTTTCGGTGGGAACCGTTTCCTCCGTCCGCGCCTGCCCGTCAGGGAAGGTTTCCGGAATCGTTTCCTCCGGTTCTTCGGCATCATCCTCCGGCCCATCTGCCCCGACTTTCTCCGCCCCGGTCACCTGCATATACTCGGTGCCGAGGGTATAGGTATAGGCGGTGCCGTCTTCCGGCGTGCCTTCAGATTCCAGCAGGTTTCCATCGGCGTCCTCCAGCCGGTAGCCCTGAATACCGGAATAGTTACTGTACCAACGACCGAACCAGTTGTCCACAAGCTGCTCCGGGGCGTTCCCCAGGGTCAGGGAAGCATAACGCCGGGCAATATCATCGGCGCTGCTGGACCAGCGGTGCTCCATTTCTTCTTCAAACCGCTGCTCCACGGTCTGCCCAGGATCTAAGTCCAGGGCCGCCAGAGCGATGATCCCGGCGGCACTGACGGCAGCGCTCAAAAGAAACAGGGAGGCAAGGAGGACCGCAAGGAACTTAAAGGCGATGTGATTTTTCACATCAGTTCCCTCCCTCCAGCTTGTAGCCCTGCCCCCAGACCACCTTCAGGTATCTGGGCTCCGAGGGATTGATCTCAATTTTCTCCCGCAGGTGCCGGATATGCACCGCTACAGCGCCCTCACTGCCCAGGGCGGCCTCCCGCCAGACGGATTCATAGAGGACCTTGGTGGAAAAGACCTTGCCTGGGTTCTTCATAAGCAGCTGCAGAATCGCGTACTCCGTGGGGGTCAGGGCCACCGGCTCCCCATCCACGGTGACGGACTTGGTCCGGTCATCCAGGGAAATACCCCCCAGGGTCAGCTCTCCGGGGGTCTCCTCCGGGCGACTGCCCAGCCGGGCGTACCGGCGCAGCTGGGACCGGACCCGGGCCAGCACCTCCATCGGCGCAAAGGGCTTTGTGATGTAGTCGTCGGCGCCCACATTGAGGCCCAGCACCTTGTCCTCCGTCTCGGACTTGGCGGTGAGCAGAATGATGGGCACATTGGAAAATTCCCGGATCTTGGCGGTGGTGGCAATGCCGTCCATGCCGGGCATCATAATATCCAGCAGAATCAGATGGATGTCGTTGTTTTTGACAATTTCCAGCGCCTCTTTTCCGTTGAAGGCTTCAAAAAGGTGATAGCCCTCCGGCGTGAGGTAGATCTTCAAGGCGTTCACAATATCCGGCTGGTCGTCGCAGATCAGGATGTTGTACATTCCGGTTTCCCCCTGTTTTCCGGAAAACTCTGATTTCATCCGCGGCCGCGGGCATATTGTCAGAGCTTTCCTTGTTTATGGCCCTATTATACCACCGGATTCATTAAGATAAAAGGCCCTGTTTTATTAAGAAGCCTTTAATCCGGCCCCAGAAAGCAGAACTTCCTGTAAACATACTGCCCACACATCCGGCAAAACCGTTGACAAAGAAGTCCGCATAGCGTATAATAGCTCTTACATTCGTAAGGATTAGGAGCGATGGTATGAAAAAACTGCCCCATATTTCCGATGCCGAATTTGAAGTAATGGACGTTATCTGGAAGTACGCGCCGGTCAGCACCAACGAGATCACGGATCGGCTGGCGAAAACAAAGGATTGGAGCCCCAAAACGATTCACACCATGCTGTCCCGCCTGGAAAAAAAGGGCGTGATTGCCCACGAAAAAGAAAGCCGGGTTTTTGTCTATACGCCCCGCGTGAAAAAGGAAGCTTATCTGGCCGCGGAAAGCCGCACCCTGGCCGACCGTTTCTTCGACGGCGCTATGAAGCAGATGGTGGTCAGCTTCCTGGACCAGAAGAATCTGACCCCGGAGGATCTGGCGGAACTACAGAGCATTCTGGACAAAAAACGCCGGAAATGAGGCGATTACTATGTTCTTTGCACAATTCTTGATAGGTAACCTGTGGAACGCAGGCCTCATTTGTGTGATGCTTGGTTTGAAATGGCTGCTTCGCAACCGGCTGTCCCTGCGGTTCCAGTATTACAGTTGGTATCTCCTGCTTGTCTCCCTGCTGCTTTCCCTGTTCCCCGTTGGGATATGGCCGCAGTGGGATTTTACGGGGTCGGCAGGGCTGCAGGCCTTTGCCGTTTCCCCCGCAGCAGGCAGTTCTTCCCCGGCAGCCGCAGTGGGAAGCGGTTGGCTCCAGGATACTACGCAGCTGCTTCGCGGTTCGGACAATGCCCGGGGCGTTTTCCTTGTTCTGACGATTTGGGCAGCGGGTGTTCTGGTGCTTGCCGGGGCATACTTGCGGGGAAGCCGCCGGCTTCGGACGATAAAGCGGTACGCATCGGAACCGTCGCGGAGAATCCGGGAGCAGTTTGAAGCCTGCCGCCGCAAGCTGGGCATGAAATCCAATGCCCAACTGCGGCAATCCCGGTTCCTTACCGCTCCGGTCAGCTTCGGCGGGATAAGGCCCTTTGTGGTGTTGCCCACGGAGGGAACAGATGATCTGCCCCCAGAAGCGCTGGACCATGTTTTCCTCCATGAGCTGACCCATATCCGGCACGGGGACCTTGTCACCAATCCTCTGTTCTGCGGCGTTCTGGCACTCTTTTGGTGCAATCCGCTGGTGTGGCTGGCCCTCCGGCAGATGCGCCGGGATCGGGAGGCCTACTGCGATTGGGCGGTTTTGAATTGGCTTCCCGATGACGCGGACCGTACCCGGTACGGTCAGACGATCCTGCGCTTTGCCGCCGGTTCCAATTCTCTCTTTCCCGTGGCCAATGGATTGTGCCAAAACAGCAAAATGCTGAAATACCGCCTGGAACAGATCGTCAGTTTTCAGAAAGAAACAAAATGGAAGCGGTTCCTGGGCCGCTGCTTTGCCGTATCTCTGGCCTTGGCGGTGGTCGGGCAAATTCCGCTGCTCGCCCACTGCGCCGGAAATAGCGAAACCCATTACAGACCCTCTGACCCGCTGACAATGGTGGAGGCGGACTTGGGCAGCATCTTCCATGCAAGAGACGGCTGTGCTGTGGTCTATGACCTGAATACCGGTCTTTACACCGTGTATAACAAACCGGAAGTCACCCGCCGTGTGCCGCCCTGTTCCACCTATAAGATTTACAGTGCTCTGAACGCGTTGGAACAGGGGATCATCACGTCCGAAGCAAATACTGTCTTCTGGGATGGGACGGCATACGGTTTTGAAGCATGGAACCGGGACCAAACCCTGCGTTCTGCTATGCAGGAGTCTGTAAACTGGTACTTTGAGGCCCTGGACCAGGCAGCGGAAACGTCACGGACAGCAGATTTCTTCCGGGAGATCGGCTATGGTGACGGCAACCTGGGTGACGATCCGGATAGCTACTGGAACGGCTCCGGGGTAAAAATCTCCGCTTTGGAGCAGGTGGAGCTGCTGGTAAAGCTGTACCGCAACGATTTTGGTTTTGCGGACGGGAACATTGCCGCCGTGAAAGACGCCATGGCGCTGGATACTGACGGCCTGTACGGAAAAACCGGAACCGGACGGCTGGACGGAAAAAATATAGCGGGCTGGTTCATCGGCTTTGCCGAAAAGCCCGATAATACCTACCTTTTTGCCGTTTATCTCAGCTCCGAAAACGGCGCGGACGGGCGCATGGCATACGAAGCAGCAATACGAATTCTGGAAAACCTGCACATAATAAAGTAAGGCCGCTTTCGCGGCTTTCCTTTATATTTTCAAATCTTACATATGTAGGAAAAAGGAGTACACACCATGAAAAAAATGAAGCTTGTGCTGTTCATTGCCGGGGTGATCCTGCTTCTGCTGGCCCCGCTTTATCTGTGCCTGCGTTACGAGACCTGCTTCAAAAAGACAGTGTGCGATACATCGGTTTCTCCGGAGGGAAGATACACCTTGACCCTCCTGGCGATCGGGGAACCGGACTGGCCCTTTGGCTCCGCGTCCGGGCGGCTGTCTCTGAAAGAGGGGGATATCCAGATCAGCAACGCGGATTTTGAATTAAAAAATGATGGATACAGCATCAGCAGCGGCTGCTGGACAGTTACCTGGCAGGCGGATTATGTGGAAGTGATTTTATCCGGGGAAGAGCAGTTTGACGAGCAGATTCTGTTGTATTTTGATGGTACAGCGCAGCGCCGGACTTTGGACAACGAAACCGAGCCGACCATAGCGCAGGCAGAAATCGATGCTCTGGATATTCAGGTCATGGAGAACCGGGAAAATGAGCTGGTTTTCACCATCTCCATCAGCGACTATATCAGAAGCTATAACAGCTACTATAAAAGCGGCTATTGCCGCAACTACTTAACCCCGGCATCCCAGTGGCAGTGCTACCCCTACGATTCCGCGATCCATTCCGATCACGAAACAAAATACTATTTCTTTACAGAAGACGAGAATGTGCATTCGCTGCCTACGATCACGGTATATGTACCGGCAAATGGGGACTATATACAGCAAATCACTGTCAATTTTGACGAGCATAGCTATACGGAACCAGGGTATGCGCAGTACAAGGAAATGTGTTATTACACGCTGAAGGTGTTCTTCCCGGAGCTGACCTATGAAACAATTTATGACCTCTGCACAGAAATCATCACCCTGGGCAATCAGAATGTGTTTTCCAGCGACGCATGGTATGGCAGAGGCGCTGTGCCCTATGCGCTGTTCTACAAGGATGGGATTGGTATATATCCCTACTTTGCCATTGGGGACTGGGAGCATCTTTGCATCATCCCGGTTACGAAAGAAACGGTTGCGGAGTTCGAACAGAAAGGTGTGGAAATTCATGAAATACAATAAACTGACAGCTTTGTGCCTTACAGTATCCATCCTGCTAACCGCCTGCGCGGCCCCCGGCAGGGAACCTGTGCCAGATACCGGCAGTGAAGAAACCGCTGCAATCAACGAAACCGCCGATTGCGAGGATAGTATGCCCAGTGACCCCATGCAAAAGCGTTTGGAACAAAGGTGCAAAGAAATTGTTTCCCTCTATTATGACCTGTATCAGCAGGCGGATAAGTCGGAGCCGCAGGCCCGTTGGGATACCCCGGTTCTGGCGCAGAGCAGCATCGACGCCATAGAAGACCTTTTAACGGACGCGGGACTGGATATGGTAGATACCAGCGAAAAATACCCGGATTATCTGGAAACGCCGGAAAATTTCTATGGGTTTTGGGACGCTGCCCAGCATCAGGAAGCTGCTGAGCAGGAGGTCATCACAGTGAGAAGCTCCGGAACACTTTCCTATCAGATGTTTTCCTGCCGGGATGGTGTGACGCAGGTCTACAGCATGCTTTATCCGCCGGACGGCAATTCGGAGCTTTATTACGAAAAGCACGAGGTGCTGGACTGGACGCTGACGGACCGGGGAAATTTCTATTACCGGATCTACCCGGCAGGGGATAAGCACTACGCTGACTATACCATGCTTCGCCTGACCCCGCCGGACCCGGAATTATGGGATCTCAACAGGACGTATATCCCGACGGGCAGCTATACGGCCTCAAACCTTTTTCTGACAGACTGGACGGAAAACGACTTTGGGGCCCTCAGCTTCAACGACCTGTGGGAGTACCTCTATTTGAATTCCCGCGGGGAGCCCTTCCGTCCCGACGGATACGCCTATATTCCGGAGCGGTCCTGCTACAAAATACCCGGGGCAACGTTCGAAAATATCGTCCTGCCCTATTTTGATATTGACCCGCTTCTTCTTCGGGAGCTGGCGCAGTATGATGCCGCCGAAGACTATTACCCCTGGCGCCCGGTAGAAAGCAATGATTATGTGTTTCTGGACTTCTATTCCATCGACCCGGAGGTGACCGCGTATCAGGTCAATCCCGACGGCACGATCACCTTAACCATCAATGTGCTGTCAACGGATCTGAAAACAGATTGCTTATTTGCCCATGAAGTAACGGTCCGTCCGTTGGAAAATGGCCGGTTTCAATATGTGGGAAACGAAGTAACCTACCAAACTGAGTATGGTTTGCCCTATTCCGTACCCCGCCTGACTTGGAAGTAAAAAATACCAGAGAATGATTCAGCCGGACCGAAAATGAGCGGGTAAATGATCGTTTACCGCACCGGCCCCAAATGGTGTGCGGGTGGATAGACGCCTTGCCCCCCGCACTTGTGAGGGTGGCGCTGCACGCAGTGAATCAAAA
>JAEDNR010000094.1 GCA_016302405.1 Oscillospiraceae bacterium | reverse complement strand
ACGGCAAGACCACCCTGGTGGACGAAATGCTGAAGCAGGGCGGTATCTACCGGGAAAACCAGCAGACCGTGGAGCGTGTCATGGACTCCGGAGACTTGGAGCGGGAGCGGGGCATCACCATTCTCGCCAAGAACACCTCCGTACACTATAAGGATTATAAGATCAACATTGTGGATACCCCGGGCCACGCCGACTTCGGCGGCGAGGTGGAGCGGATCCTGAAAATGGTTAACGGCGTTATCCTCCTGGTAGACGCCGCCGAGGGGCCCATGCCCCAGACCCGGTTCGTTTTGCAGAAGGCTCTGGAGCTGGGCCACAAGGTCATCGTGGCGGTAAACAAGGTTGACAAGCCCGACGCCCGGATCCATGAGGTCATGGACGAGGTTCTGGAACTGCTCCTGGACCTGGATGCCACCGACGAGCAGTTCAACTCCCCCACCGTCTTCTGCTCCGGCCGCCAGGGCACCGCCTCCTACGGCCCCGATGAGCCCGGCACCGACCTTACCCCCCTGTTTGAAACCATTGTTAAGTATATCGATCCTCCCGCCGGTGAGCCGGCAGCGCCGCTGCAGCTGCTCGTTTCCTCCATTGACTACAATGACTATGTGGGCCGCATCGCCGTGGGCCGGGTGGAGCGGGGCACCATCCGTGCAAACCAGGAGGTCACCATCTGCGACTACCACGATCCCGACGTGAAAACCAAGGGCAAGGTGGTTGCCCTGTACGCTTTCGAGGGCCTTGCCAAGGTCCCCATCACGGAAGCCTCCGCCGGTGAGATCGTAGCCCTGTCCGGTATGGCGGACATTACCATCGGCCGGACCCTCTGCGCCCCCGACACGGTGGAGCCCCTGCCCTTTGTGAAGATCAGTGACCCCACCATTGAAATGACCTTCGCCGTCAATGACTCCCCCTTTGCCGGGCAGGAGGGCAAATATGTCACCTCCCGGAACCTGCGGGATCGCCTGGAACGGGAGCTTCTGAAGGATGTGTCCCTCCACGTTACCGAGCAGGGCACCGATGCCTTCAACGTGGCGGGCCGGGGCGAAATGCACCTGAGTATCCTCATGGAGACCATGCGCCGGGAGGGCTACGAGTTCTCCGTGTCCACCCCCCGTGTGCTGACCAAGACCATCGACGGCAAGCTCTGCGAGCCCATCGAGCGGATGGTGGCCGACGTGCCCGAGGAGTGCATGGGCTCCGTCATTGAGAAGATGGGCCGCCGGAAGGGTGACCTTTTGGGCATGACCCCCATGGGCAGCCGCTACCGTCTGGAATTCCTGGTTCCCTCCCGGGGCCTGTTCGGTTACCGCAGCGAGTTCCTCACCGATACCCGGGGCGAGGGCATCATGTCCTCCGTGCTGGATTCCTACGCCCCCATGAAGGGCGAGATCGAGCGCCGCCAGGTGGGCTCCCTCATTGCTTTCGAATCCGGTGAGTCCTGCGCCTACGGCCTGTTCAACGCCCAGGAGCGGGGCACCCTGTTCATCGGCGCGGGCGTTCCCGTGTACGCCGGTATGGTGGTGGGTATCTGCAGCCGGAACGAGGATATGACCGTCAACGTCTGCAAGAAAAAGCAGCTGACCAATATGCGGGCCGCCGGCTCCGACGAGGCCCTGCGGCTGACCACCCCCCGGATCTACTCTTTGGAGCAATGCCTGGAATTCCTGGCTGACGACGAGCTGCTGGAATGCACCCCCAAGAGCCTGCGTATCCGCAAGCGGGAGCTGGACCACGCCGCCCGTATGCGCCAGGTCATGAAAAAACGGGCCCAGGGATGAGCCACGTTCTGTCCATTCAGGACCTGTCCTGCGTAGGCCGGTGCAGCCTGACCGTTGCCCTGCCTGTCTTAAGTGCCATGGGTCACCAGTGCAGCGTGCTGCCCACAGCGGTGCTTTCCACCCACACGGGCTTTCCCGGACCGGAAGAAGTGTCCCTGACGGATGTTCTCCCGGCCTTTGCCCGCCATTGGTCTGCCCGGGGCATCACCTTTGACGCCGTAACCGTAGGCTATCTTTCCGGGCCGGAGCAGGTTTCCGCCGTGGAGCGGGTCCTGGACCGCTTCCCCTGCGGGCTCATCCTGGACCCGGTGCTGGGAGATGGAGGGAGGCTCTACAGCCGCATGACCCCCGATCACATACCCGCCCTGCGTTCCCTGTTCCCCCGGGCAAAAGCCGTGCTTCCCAACGTAACGGAGGCGGCTTTTCTTACCGGGCTTCCCTACCGGGAAACGGCGGAGGAAAGCTACTGCGAAGACCTTGCCACGGAGCTTCTGTCTTACGGCGCCGAAGCGGCGGTCATTACCGGCATTCCCTGGGGAGAAGATGAGACCGGCTGGTATTTTTCCGACGGGCACACCGCCCTCTCCTTTCGGAACCGCCGGGTTCCCCGGAGCATCCACGGCACCGGAGACCTGTTTGCCGCTGCCCTCACCGGCGCGTATCTGCGTCGGAAAACCATCCCCGATGCTGCCGCCCTGGCGGGGTCTTTCGTCGGGCGCTGTGTGGAAAACACCCCGGAAGAGACCCCCATGGGCCCGGTCTTCGAGCCCGTACTGCCCTGGCTGTGGCAGCAGCTTTGAATTTTTCCGTGCCCGGCAGGACGATCCTGCCGAGCACGTTATGCTGTCAAATTGGAATTTGTAGGACTGTTTGGGCAGTGGCGAGCGGCGCCGATGCGGTACACGTCCTTGCCCCCCGCGTTTACGAGGGGGGTGGTAAGAGTAGCGCACACTGGTACCGGGGGGAGCCCGTCATCCGCATATCTTTCACGAATAAGAGCGAAGAATAGAGCTGTAAACACGGAAAGATCAATTATTTGACGCTTTCGGAAATTCGTACTCCCCCCGTCCCTGCGCTAGCGCAGGGACACTTTAATCAAGGTATGATTGCCCCCGGCAATCATTGAAATTTTGATTCACTGCGTGCAGCGCCACCCTCACAAGTGCGGGGGGCAAGGCGTCTAACCAGCCGCGCACCTTAACTGCCCAACAAATACCAATTTATCTGTTTGCCGGTTTTTCTTTCGTGAGGCAACCCTGCGTTTTATCCCGGAAAAGCCCCCGGATTTGCAAAAAAGGTGTTGACCTGATTCCCTTTTTCGGTTATAATGAGCGGGTATGGCCATTATGGCTTAAAAAGCGTTGCTGCGGCCGCTACCATGCGGCTGTTGAGCATATGAAGTCAAACAGGAGGTGTAAAAATCATGAAGCGTACCTATCAGCCCAGCCAGCGTCACCGCTCCAAGGTGCACGGTTTCCGTGAGAGAATGGCTACTTCCAACGGCCGCAAGGTTCTGGCCCGCCGCCGTGCCAAGGGCCGCAAGGTCCTGTCCGCGTAAGCAAACG
Organism: Oscillospiraceae bacterium; assembly: GCA_016302405.1. Taxonomy (GTDB): domain Bacteria; phylum Bacillota; class Clostridia; order Oscillospirales; family Oscillospiraceae; genus Faecousia. The sequence continues at coordinate 3,139 of JAEDNR010000094.1, read as the reverse complement.
CGGATCATCGCGGTAAAACGCGAAACGGGAGCTGCAGCGGGGTGAATGTCCGATTCGCCCCGCTCCCTTTTTTTCGGAAACTTTCTACCCTCCGTCCTTATTCACCCATCTGATCCTGGGAGGCCGCCATGCAATTTTCCGTCAGCCTGAAGCAAAACCATATCTTCCGGCGGCTGTACCGCACCCCCGGGGCCGCGGACAGCTATATGGTCCTCTACGCCCGCCGCAACCGGGAGGAAAAAAACCGGGTGGGGTTCACCGTCAGCAAGAAGCTGGGCCACGCCGTGGTGCGCAACCGCACCCGCCGCCGCCTGCGGGAGGTTTACCGGCTGAATGAAAGTACTTTGAAGCCCGGCTACGATATCGTCATCGTGGCAAGATCCCGGGCCGTGGAGGCGCCCTTCAGCAAGCTTACCGCCAGCTTCCTCCGCCTTGCGGACAAGGCCGGTATTCTGACGCAGGAGGCTCCCCAATGAAAACACTGATGCTTTCTCTCATTTCCTTTTACCGCCGCTGCATTTCCCCGGCGTTTCCGGCCCGGTGCCGGTTCCGCCCCACCTGCTCCGTATATGCTTACGAAGCAATCTCGAAATACGGAGCCCTGAAGGGCGGCTGGCTGGCCCTGAAACGGATCAGCAAATGCCACCCGTTCTACCACGGGGATATCTACGACCCCGTTCCGTGACTTCCAAAAATAAGGAGGAAAGTCCATGATTCTCGCTTTTAATCTTGCCGACATTATCCAGGTGCCTTTCGGCTACCTGATGGAGCTGCTGTACGAGCTGACACACAGCTATGGTATGGCTCTGATCCTGTTTGCCGTGATTGTGCAGCTTGTGCTCCTGCCCATCACCGCCAAGTCCAAGAAGAGCATGATGAAGATGTCCCGGCTCACCCCCCAGATGCAGGAGATCCAGCGCAAGTACGCGGACGACCAGGCAAGGCAGAGCCAGGCCATGCAGGAGCTGTACAAGGAGGAAGGCGTTTCCATGGGCGGCGGCTGCCTGTGGAGCTTTGTACCCATGCTGATCCTGATCCCCCTGTACGCCGTTGTCCGTCAGCCCCTGGTGTACATGCTCCATGAGAGCGCCGAAACCGCCGCCACCATCGTGCAGGTTATTAAGGACAACGCTCCCGAGCTGTTCACCAAGAATACCTACTATGACCAGATGGTCGCCGCCCGGTATATCCCCCAGTACGCCGAAGCCATTAAGGCCGCGATTCCGGAGATCAGCCAGCGGACCCTGGCTGGCGTCAACTCCATCTTCCTGGGCATTGACCTGGCCTCCGTACCCCAGTTCAACATCTTCGGTGCCAGCTGGGCCTGGGACTGGGCCCACATCGGCGCGTTCCTGATTGCCCTGACCTCCGCCGGCAGCCAGGTGATCACCATGCTGGTGTCCCAGAAGATGAACGATTCCGTCATCACCAACAAGGATGGCATCCAGGACAAGGAAGCCGCCCAGAACTCTCAGGCCGCCCAGACCAACAAGACCATGATGTGGATGATGCCCCTCATGATGCTGTGGTTCGGCTTCACCGTGCCCTGCGCCCTGTCCCTGTACTGGTTTGTGGGCGGTATCGTCCGTACCGGCGAGGATGCCCTCCTCACCAAGCGTTACCGGAAGATCTATGACGCGGAGGATGCCATCCGGCTCCAGCGCCGTCTGGAACGGGAAAAGGAAGAGGCCGAAAAGGAACGCATCCGTGCCGAGCGCCGGGCCGCGAACCCCGACGGCATCACCGACAACACCAGCAAAAGGAAGCTTGCCAAGCAGCAGCGGGATCAGGAGCAGGCCGCCCGAGCCGCCGCCGAAAAGGAGTACGCCCTGCGCAAGGGTAAGGTCCAGGAAGCGGAAGAGCCTGAGAAGCAGACCCTGTCCGGTATTGCCGACCGTCCCTACTGCAAGGGCCGGGCCTATGATCCTAACCGTTACGCGTCACAGTCTTCGGAGGAATAAATCATGGAAAAGAATATCGTCACATCCGGCAAGACCATTGACCTTGCCATTGAGGCCGCGCTTCAGACCCTGGGTCTGGACCGGGACAGTGTCTGCGTCCAGGTTCTCCAACAGGCCAAGCCCGGCTTCCTGGGCTTCGGCGCCCAGCCTGCCAAGGTTCAGGTGACCTACGAAGCCCCGGACCCCGTGCCGGAAGCGCCTAAGGTGGCGCTGTCCTCCGCCTCCCGCTCCAAGCCCAAGCCCACCTACGTTGCCCCCAAGCCGGAAGCGCCCAAGCCCGCCGAAGTCAGACAGGAAGCGCCCATGCAGGCAGCCCCCGAGGCTCCCAAGCAGGAAGCGCCCAAGCCCCAGGGGGAGCGCCGGTCCAGAAACGAGGGCCGGAACCAGCGCCGGGGTGACGCCCCCCGGCAGCCCAAGGAACCGAAGGAGCCTAAAGAGCCGAAGCAGCCCAAGCAGGCCGCCGCGCCCAAGGAGTACGCTCCCGCCGCCCCCGGCTCCGTGGAGGAAAAGATCGAGCAGTTTATCAAGGGCCTTGCCGAGCACATGGGCTCCCAGGCCGTGCCCCACTGCTGGAAGGATGCTGAGACGAACACCTACCGGGTGGATCTGGTGGGCGACGATCTGGGCTACCTGATCGGCCGCCGTGGCGACACCCTGGATGCCATCCAGCATCTTGCCAACTACGCCGTGAACCACGGTTCGGAGGGCCGCATCCGCATCAGCGTGGACGCGGAGAGCTACCGGGAGAAGCGGGAGGACAGTCTCCGCCGCTACGCCCGGAAGAAGGCCCAGCAGGTTCTGAAGAACCGCCGCCGCACCACCCTGGAGCCCATGAACGCCTACGAGCGCCATGTGATCCACGCGGCCCTGCAGGATATGGACAACATCACCACCCACTCCACCGGTGTGGAGCCCAACCGCTGCGTCGTCATCGAATACGTCCGGTAAATATCCCCGGCTGGCAGAGTCCCCTCTGCCAGCCGGTTTTTTGCGGCAAGTCGCCGCAGACAAGTCGTGACGAACGTGGTCTATATTCGTTCCCGCCCTGCGCCGCTCGGTATCGTTCTTTGGTACGGCAAATAAAGGCAGTGATCCGAACAACACTGTCATTTAAGAACCAGTTCGCTTTCCTGGTGTGGGAATCTCCATCGAATTTCGGACTATTTATCGTCATCCAT
>JAEDNR010000093.1 GCA_016302405.1 Oscillospiraceae bacterium | reverse complement strand
CGGTCATGTAAGCCATGCCGGTGGTGCAGTGGGTGTGCAGGATCAGGGGCAGGGTGACGCCCGCGTCCTTAATGCCCTTGAACAGGGCCTCCGCCTCGGCGGGGCTCATGGTGCCGGCCATATCCTTCAGGCAGATGGTGTCAAAGCCCATGCTCTGCAGCTCCTTGCACATCTCGGCGTACTTGGCGGGAGTGTGCACGGGGGACTGGGTGTAGGAAATGCAGCCGGAAGCCACGGTGTTGGGAGTTGCGTACTTCTTGGTGGCCTCCAGGGCGGTGCGGATGTTCCGGAAATCGTTCAGCGCGTCGAAGATCCGCAGAACGTCGATGCCGTTCTTGATGGACAGCTCCACGAACTTCTCAACAACATCGTCGTGGTAGTGCTTGTAGCCCAGCAGGTTCTGGCCCCGCAGCAGCATCTGCAGCTTGGTATTGGGCATATGCTCGCGGATATGCCGCAGCCGCTCCCAGGGATCCTCGTTCAGGTAGCGCAGGCAGCTGTCAAAGGTAGCGCCGCCCCAGCACTCCACGGAGTAGTAGCCGGCCTTGTCCATGGTGGAGAGGATCTGCTCGTAATCAGCGTAGGGAAGCCGGGTCGCCATCAGGGACTGGTTGGCATCACGAAGGACGGTTTCAGTGAATCGGACTTTTTGAGCCATTATATTAAGACCTCCGTTTTATAAAGATAGTCGGAATTTGCGTTGTTTTGGGAATACAATCGTGCAAGGCAATGACGAATTTTTATATGCATATCGGATTAACCGACAAATTGGAATTTAGCGGCTCCGCCGAATTGACAATTGACAATTGACAGTTGACAATTGTTGTGTCCCTTCGGGACGATTTTGAAATAATTCCGAATTGTTTTCGGTCAAATTCTTCTTATTTTAAATCATCCCGGAGGGATTCCTTAATTGTCAATTGTTCATTGTCAATTGTCAATTAAATTCCAATCTGTCGGGCAGTCGGTTCAAACCGATACGCATGTTTTTTATATCCGGCACCCGGGGAACCGGGTGCCGGAAAGGTTCCTTACAGCTTACTCAGCCTTGGGGCCGGCGGCGACCAGCGCCTTGCCGGCGTCGTTGCCGGTGTACTTGACGAAGTTCTTCTGGAACCGGCCAGCCAGATCCCGAGCCTTGGTCTCCCACTCGCTCACATCGGCGTAGGTGTCCCGGGGATCCAGGATGGCGGGGTTCACGCCGGGCAGGGAGGTGGGAACCTCCAGGTTGAACATGGGGATAACTTTGGTCTCGGCCTTCAGAATGGAGCCGTCCAGGATGGCGTCGATGATGCCGCGGGTATCCTTAATGGTGATCCGCTTGCCGGTGCCGTTCCAGCCGGTGTTCACGAGGTAAGCCCGGGCGCCGTTTGCCTCCATCTTCTTGACCAGCTCCTCGCCGTACTTGGTCGGATGCAGCTCCAGGAAGGCCTGTCCGAAGCAGGCGGAGAAGGTGGGGGTGGGCTCGGTGATGCCACGCTCGGTACCGGCCAGCTTCGCGGTGAAGCCGCTGAGGAAGTAGTACTGGGCCTGCTCCGGGGTCAGGATGGACACGGGAGGCAGCACGCCGAAAGCGTCGGCGGACAGGAAGATCACGTTCTTGGCAGCGGGAGCCGCGGACACGGGACGGACGATCTTCTCAATGTGGGTGATGGGGTAGGACACACGGGTGTTTTCGGTGACGGACTTGTCGGCAAAGTCGCACTTGCCGGCCTCGTCCACGGTCACGTTCTCCAGCAGGGCGTTGCGCTTAATGGCGTTGTAGATGTCGGGCTCGGACTCCTTATCCAGGCCGATGACCTTGGCATAGCAGCCGCCCTCGAAGTTAAACACGCCGTTGTCGTCCCAGCCGTGCTCGTCATCGCCGATGAGCAGACGCTTGGGGTCGGTGGACAGGGTGGTCTTGCCGGTGCCGGACAGGCCGAAGAACAGGGCGGTGTTCTTGCCCTCCATGTCGGTGTTGGCAGAGCAGTGCATGGAGGCGATGCCCTTCAGGGGCAGGTAGTAGTTCATCATGGAGAACATGCCCTTCTTCATCTCGCCGCCGTACCAGGTGTTCAGGATGACCTGCTCACGGGAGGTGATGTTGAAGGCAACGCAGGTGCTGGAGTTGAGGCCCAGCTCCTTGTAGTTCTCCACCTGGGCCTTGGAGGCGTTGTAGACAACGAAGTCAGGCTCGAAGGAAGCCAGCTCCTCCTCGGAGGGGACAATGAACATGTTCTTAATGAAGTGGGCCTGCCATGCCACCTCCACGATGAAGCGGACGTTCATCCGGGTGTCGGCGTTGGCGCCGCAGAAGGCGTCCACCACATACAGCTTCTTGCCGGACAGCTCCTTCACAGCCAGATCCTTCACCTGACCCCAGACCGCTTCACTCATGGGGTGGTTGTCGTTCTTGAACTCGTCGGAGGTCCACCACACGGTGTCCTTGGAGTTTTCGTCCATGACGATGTACTTGTCCTTGGGGGAGCGTCCGGTGTAGATGCCCGTCATCACGTTGACGGCGCCCAGCTCGGTGAGCTGACCCTTTTCATAGCCCTCCAGAGTGGGATCCATCTCCGCCTGGAACAGATCCTCATAGGAAGGATTATGTACTACCTCGGTAGTAGCGTTGATACCATACTTGCTCAGATCAATGTTTGCCATAAATGTGTCCTCCTGGTAAAATGGTAATTAAGAAATGCGGTAAATGCGCCGCGTTCTACAAAATAATGCGGTGGTTCGTTGGCAGAATCCCAATCTCCACCACATACATCTTACCACAAGTGCCCCGGAAAGTAAATACATATTTCGCCGGAATCGGCATCTTTTTCCGGATAATTCCCTTCCTCCCCAAATGTGCCCGGAAAGGCATTGCAGTTTTGAAAAAGTTGTGATATAGTTTCCGTATAAAAAATTTTTTGACGTAAACCGGCATTGGGGCAAATTGGAATTTGTTGAATTCCAGGTCATTGCGATAAAGTAGCGCACACTGGCGTGGCAATCCCCCGGATAGAAGTACCCCTTTTCGTGGATGAATTCCGGAAAACGGCAGGAAAGAATGACCTGTATGACGATAGGTAGCCTGAAATTCGATGGAGATTCCCACACCAGTGTGCGCACTGGTTCGGAATGACAATGTTGTTCGATGCCCGGTTTTTCCTCGCCAAATTCCAATTTCTCCGTTTGCCACGGAATACCGATACCCCATACTTTACGCATATTTCATTTTTACAGAAAGAGGGACAGCATGTACCGGATCCTGTTTGTGGAAAACAATGACGCTATCCGCGCCGGGCTGATGACCGCCCTGGACTATGATGCCCTGGGCTTTCAGCCAATGGCAGCCTCCGGCTTTACCGAGGGCCTGCGGCTTTCCAAGGCTCTCCAGCCGGAGGTCGTCCTGGTGGACGCCCATCTGGACGGAGACCGCGGGGCGGAACTGATCCGGCAGCTGTCCGTCCTCTGCCCGGGGACGATCCCCTGCGTCCTGCTTTCGGAAGCGGAATTCGGCCGTATGCGCACCTTCATGCGGGCTGGGGCCAGGGACTACCTGCTTCAGCCTGTGGACTGGAAGGTCTTTCTGGACTTTCTCCGCTGGGCCCTGACGGAGGGGATTCCCTCTGCCGATCTCATATCTTCCGGGGAGCCGGATACCGACCCGGTGCTGGGCATCAACTATGAAAGCCTGTCCCGGTCCACCGAGAAGCTTATCAGCCTGGTCCACACCGACTACCGGGAGGCCCTGAACCTGACGGAGCTGGCTGCCACCTTGGGCATGAGCAGCAAGTACATCGGCCGGGTGTTCCTCAAGGAGACGGGCATGCGGTTTTCCGATTACCTGATGGCCTGGCGGATGCGGGAGGCCCGGCGTTTGATTCAGAACTCCCGGGAGAAGATTTCCGTGATCGCCAAGCTGGTGGGCTATTCCCAGCCCAATACCTTCTACATCCATTTCCGCAACTATTACGGCATATCCCCCGGGGCGCTGCGCAGCGAGACACCGGAAGAAAATCAGGAGGCAGAAAATGCGCAACCTATTCAATTATGAAAATCCTTTTATCCAGTTCCTGGTCCGGGTGGGGGACCTGATGATCCTGAACGTGCTGTTTATCCTGTGCTCAGCGCCGGTGGTGACTCTGGGGGCCTCCCTCACCGCCCTGCACCGGGTCACCCAGAACATGCTCTTTGAGCAGGAGGGACCCCTTCTGAAGGCCTTCTTCCGGGCCTTCCGCCAGAATTTTAAGCAGTCCACCCTGGCGTGGCTGGTGGAGCTGGTGGTCATCGTGAGCCTGGTGTGCGATGTGCTGCTGGTCATGGCCTATTTTAACGGAGGGCTTGCCAAGGCAATGTATATTCTTGTGGCGGTGCTGGCAATACTGGTTGCCGGGGTGTACGCCTACCTCATGCCTCTGATCGCCCGGTACGAGAATGGCATGCGCCAGCAGGTGAACAACGCGGTGATCCTTGCCATCATCAAGCTGCCCAAGACCCTGCTCCTGGTGTTTCTGAACCTGCTGCCGGTGATCCTGGTGCTGATCTCCGTGCCTGTCTTTGTCCAGACCCTGATTTTCTGGGTCATCATCGGCTTCGCCTTTGTCAGCTTCCTGACAAGCTCCATCCTGAAGCCTGTGTTCCAGCAGCTGGAAAAAGGAAACGAAAGCGTGACCATCGGCTGACCCATTACCATAACGACGGAGGTTTCATTTCATGCGGATCCTGTATGACAGCAAGCTGCCCCAGTATAAGACACCTTTCGGGGTCCTGACACCGGGGCAGCTTTGTACGCTGCGCATCCATGTGCCGGAGGCGGTGTGCGCCAAACGGGTGGACTGCCTGGTTTCCCGGGAGGACGGCTCCCCCGCCTTTGCCTTTTCCCTGAATTCCGAGTCCCGGGAGGGCCCCTACCGGATCTTCCGGGGAGACTTCACCCTGGAGGAACGGGGACTTTACTTCTATTACTTTATCGTCCACCACAATGAGGGCAGCTTCCGCCTGTTTAAACAGGGAAACGATACCAATATGGAAGCAGGGGACCTGTGGATGCTGAACTGCGTCCCGGCGGAGTACGATACCCCGGACTGGGCCCAGGGGGCGGTGATCTACCAGGTCTTCCCGGACCGGTTCGCGAAGTCCGGAAGCCCGGACCTTACCGGCAAGCTCACCCCCTACACGGTCCACAAGGATTGGAACGAGGAAGTCGTCTGGCAGCCGGAGGAAGACGGCACCGTCCTCAATAACGACTTTTTCGGCGGCAATTTCCGGGGGATTACGGAAAAGCTTGACTATATTGCCGGGCTGGGGGCCACCATCCTCTACCTGAACCCCATCAGCAAAAGCTTTTCCAGCCACCGCTACGACACCGGCGACTACAAGACCCCGGACCCCATGCTGGGCACCGAGGAAGATTTTTCCGAGCTTTGCAAGCAGGCCCACGCCCGAGGCATCCGGGTGGTGCTGGACGGGGTATACTCCCACACCGGCTCCAACAGCCTGTACTTTAACCGCTACGGCACTTTTGAGGGATTGGGGGCCTACCAGTCCCAGTCCTCTCCTTACTATAGCTGGTACACCTTCTACCAGTGGCCGGGCAACTATCATTCCTGGTGGAATTTTGACACCCTGCCCACGGTGAACAAGCTGGATCCGGGCTTCATGGGCTTCATCATCACGGACGAGGATTCCGTGGTGGCCCACTGGCTCCGGCTGGGGGCGGACGGCTTCCGGCTGGACGTGGCCGACGAGCTGCCGGGGGAATTTATCCAGGCCCTCCGCGGGAGGATCCGGGAGATAAAGCCCGACGCCCTGCTCATGGGCGAGGTGTGGGAGGATGCCTCCACCAAGATTGCCTACGGCACCCGCCGCCGGTACTTCACCGACGCCCAGCTGGACAGCGTGATGAACTATCCCTTCCGCAACGCCATCCTGGACTTTATGCGGGGCCGGGACAGCGGCAGGGGGTTCCGGGACACGGTGATGTCCATTGTGGAAAACTATCCGCCCCAGGTCATGCGCTGCTGCATGAACCTGCTGGGCACCCACGATACCGCCCGGATTCTCACCGCCCTGGTGGATGACTTCGAGGGCACCCGGGCGGAAAAGGCCCACCGGCACCTGTCCCGGAACCGGCTGGAGGTGGCAAGGGACCGGCTGTTCATGGCCTCCTTCCTCCAGTTTACCCTGCCGGGGGCACCCAGCATCTACTACGGCGACGAGGCGGGGATGGAGGGCTACCGGGATCCCTTCAACCGGCGGACCTTCCCCTGGGGCCGGGAGGACGAGGAACTGCAGGCCCACTACCGGCTCCTGGGCGCGCTGCGCAGGGACTGCGAACCTCTGCGGTTGGGAGATATTCAGTTCTTCCAGGCGGGAGATAAGCACCTGGGCTACACCCGCTGCCGGAACGGGAAAACGGTTCGGATTTATGTAAACCGCAGTGAGGACCCCTGGGCCATCGATGCCGGTAAGCTCTTAATGGGACGGAATATTCAGCTTGCCTCCCCCACCGCGACGACTCTGGCGCCCCGTGGCTTCTGCATTCTGGAGGAATGAGTATGGAAGACGAGAAATTCATCACCGGCTACTGCCGCCAGCTGGATGCCAGCCGTACGGTCTGCGCCGAGACGGTGGATGGGGTTTTGGAGGAAGCGGACTGCTGCTACGGAAGCTGCGTCTACGAGGGAAGCTGCCCCATCGCGAAAGAGCTGGACAAGCTGAATAATTGACAACCCTTATCGGCGGTTCGGCAGCAAACAGATAAATTGGAATTTGGCGGCGAGTCGCCGCTGACAAGTCGTGACGAGCGTGGTCTATTTTCGTTTCCTGCCTGACCCGCTCGGTATCGTTCTGTGTCGCGACAAATTGGAATTTGGCGCACTGGCGCGAAGCGCAATCGCTTCCCCCGGGGGTGGTGCT
>JAEDNR010000092.1 GCA_016302405.1 Oscillospiraceae bacterium | reverse complement strand
TAGGGACACAATCATTGTCAACTGTCAATTGTCAATTGTCAATTCGGCGGAGCCGACAAATTCCAATTTGCCTGAGCATGTTTACAAACAAATAAATGCCGCGTAACCGCGGCGGAGAGGAGAAAAGGTTATGAAAATTGCCATCGGCTGCGACCATGGGGCCTATGCCCTGAAAGAAAAACTCGTCGCCCACCTGAAAGCGGAGGGGTACGAAACGGAGGATTTCGGTACCTATTCCACGGAAAGCTGTGACTATCCCGACTTTGTGGTCCCGGCTGCCAAGTCAGTTGCCGACGGAACCTGTGACCGGGGCATCGTGCTGTGCACCACAGGCATCGGCGCTTCCATCACCGCAAACAAGGTCAAGGGGATCCGCTGCGCCCTGCTGGGAGACATTATGTCCGCCCAGCTCACCCGGCTGCACAACGACACCAATATGATGGCCCTTGGCGCCGGCGTGGTGGGAGAAAACCTGGCTCTGTCCATTGTGGACATCTGGCTGACCACACCGTTCTCCGGGGAGGCCCGGCACCAGCGCCGCATTGACAAGATCATGGCACTGGAAAAGGAATAATGGAATCAGAATAAACCGCCCCTGGAAAGCGTCTTCGACGCTTTCCAGGGGCGGTGCTTTTTGTGGAGAGTAGATGGTATAGGCGCGCGTCATTCCCCGAATACCGGGGCTTTCCGGCTTACAGATGCAGCACCTTGGCGATCTTATCTCCCTTGGGCAGGAGCAGGCAGTCCTCCCGGGTGATGGCCTTCATGGCAACGGCGGCAAAGAAGTACACCACAACGCCCACAGCAATGGGCACACCGCACAGCAAAAGCTTGCTGGAAATGCCCAGGTGCTTTATCCCGAACCAGGAAAGCCACGCGAACACGCCCATAACCAGGGCCGCCAGCAGGGAACGCACCAGGTTTCGCACAATGGTGGGGGTCTGGGGGATCAGCTGCCGGATGGAAACCAGGTTCAGCACAGAAATCATGAAATAGCAGATGAGGGTGCCGATGGGGGTACCCAGAATGCCGATATGGGGGTTTCCGGTGAGAATGTACACCGCCAGCAGCTTGAGAACGCCGCCCACCAGCATATTAATTACCGGCCTGCCCGCGTGGCCGTGGGACTGCATGATGGCGGTGGTGACAAGAACCACGGCGTCAAAGATGATGGTAATGGCAAGCATCCGCATGAGACTGGCCGCCAGCGCCAGCCGGTCCCCGGAGTATCGGCCCAGCAGGGCGGTCACCGGCTCTGCCAGCACCGCAAGGCCAATGGCGCAGGGCATGGCAATGAGGCCCGTGATCCGGGCGGCGGATTCCTCTGTCAGCATTGCCTCCTTATAGTTAAGCAGGGTAAGCTGGGAGGTAATGGCGGGGATGATGCTGATGGTGATGGGGGTAATAAAGGCGCAGGGCATGTTGAAGATGGTCTGGGTCATGCCGTAGATGCCCCGGATGGTGTCCGCCTGGCTCTGGGTCATGCCGGAAGCCAGAAGCCTTCCCATGTAGATCTTGGTTTCCAGCATGGTGAGAATCTGCAGCCCCGCCGAGCCCACGGTGATGGGAACGGCGATAATCAGCAGGCCCCGGGCGGTGGCGGAAAAGGAATCGGCGGTCTCCCCGGAGTCCGGCAGCTCCCGGAAGCTTTTCCGGAAGATGGTAAAGAGGTACAGGGAAGACACCAGGCAGCTTGCGGTGACACCCAGGATAGCGCCGCCGGCAGCCAGGGGGACGCTGTTTGTAGCCCGGAGCAGGGCCATGGCGGCAAGGATTCCCACCACCAGCTTGACAACTGCCTCCAATACCTGGGAGACGGAGGTGGGGAGCATATTCCCCTGGCCCTGGAAGTAGCCCCGGAAGGTGCTCATGATGCAGATAAGCAGCACGCAGGGACCGAGACAGCCGATGGCGGCCCAGGCGTCTGGCTGGTTCTGGAATTGGGCAAGCTGGCGGCAGAACACCGTCATCAGGAGGGTCCCAGCAATGCCCAGCCCTAAGAAAATGCCCCGGGCGGTGGCATAGACCCGGCGCACCTGGTTATAGTGGCGCAGGGAGCTGGCCTGGGAGATCATCCGGCTCATGGCAACGGGCAGGCCTGCGGTGGAGATCATCAGCAGAACGTTGTAGATCTCGTAGGCGGTATTGAAGTAGCCGAAGCCCTGCTCGCCGATGATGGCGTTGAGGGGGATCTTATACAGCGCGCCGATGACCTTGACGATGGCGGTAGCCATGGCAAGCAGCGCGGTGCCCTGGAGAAAATTCTGCTTTTTTTGCTGTTCGGACATAGGTGCCTCCTATTTCGGTTCGTCGCCCGCGAAGAGACGGGGGATGGCATCGGTGGTCAGCTCCTCCACGGCGGCTTTCAGGTCGATGGTGGGGAAGCGGCCGTTCTGGTAGAGGATCTTTCCCCGGACCATGGTCATGGCTACGTCGCCGCCCTTGGCGGAGAACACCAGGCCGGTGAGGACATTGTGGCAGGGGATGAGGTGGGGGGCGGAGAAGTCCACGAGAGCCAGATCCGCGTCCAGGCCCACTTTCAGCATGCCGCACTCCTTACTGCGGCCCTGGGCCTGGGCGCCGCAGACGGTGGCCATCATCAGGGCGGCGGAGGCGGGGAGGGCAGCGGGATCCCCCTTGGAAACCCGGACGGACATACTGGCCCCCCGCATGACTTCAAACATATCCAGGTTGCCGCATTCTACCGCGCCGTCAGTGCCCAGGGCCACGTTCATCCCGTTTTTCACAAAGGCGGGAATGTCAAAGACAGGCTGGCCATTCTTGGCGCAGGCAAGGGGCAGGGCTACGGCGGATGCGTGGCGGCGGCCCAGAAGCTTCTGCTCCGCTTCCGTAAGGAAGGAGCAGCCCGCGGCGGTGGCGGGGACGGCAAACATCCGGTGGCAGCTTAGCAGCTCCCCCGGCTCCATGCCGGTGCGGTCCAGGCAGGAGTCCACTTCATTCCGGGTCTGGGAAAGATGCAGCTGCATCCCGAGACCCCGCTCGGCGGCAAAGCCCGCGACCCCCTCCCACAGCCGGTAGTTGCTGGTGTACTCGGCGTAGATACCGGCGTCAATTTTGATGCGCCCGTTATCGTAGCCGTGCCACTTGTCGGCAAGACGCTGGAGCTCTCTGCACTGTTCGTCGGTCTCAAAGTCAAAATCCTCGTTTTCATCAATGAAGCGGTAGGCTGACAGCGCCAGGTTGGCCTTGATTCCTGCCTCTGCCGCCGCTTGGGCGGTGGCCTCCGGGAAATAGTAAAGGTCCGAAACGGAGGTGACGCCGAAGCGCAGGCACTCGGCAATGGCAATGGTGGCTGCCGCCTTGGCAGCCTTGGAATCCATCTTTGCCTCCCGCTGCAGCAGGACTTTCAGAGCGTCGGAGGCCCCCAGGTCGTCGGTGTAGCACCGCAGGATGGCGGAGGCCAGATGGGTGTGGCAGTTGATCAGGCCAGGGATGGCCACCATCCCGGTGCCGTCGATGATGGTTTTGGGCGGTTCCTTGGGGGCCTGCCGGGAGAGGGAGACGATCTTCCCCCCGTCAATACCTAAGTATGCGCCGAAGACCACTTCCATGCCGGGAACCATGGTCACGGCGGTGACATTTGCGATCAAAGTATCCAATACAGGTGCTTCCTTTCCGTTATGCCCTTACTTGGACAAGTAGGTTTCGAAAATCTCTTTCTTCTGGGCCAGGGTATCGTCCAGGGCGGTCATGTACTGCTCCGGGAACTTGGGGTTGTGGAAGCGCAGAAGCTTCCCGTTCGGCAGATTCACCTTGGTCATTCCCCCGCCGCCCAGGGAGAGAATGGTGTGAACCTCTTCCATCATGTAGATATTGTATAGGCAGTCCGTTCCGGGCTTGCTCCAGCCCACATTTTCAAAGGAACCGGACATATATTTCTGCCGGTAGAGATAATAGGGGCCGTAGCCCAGCTTGCGCAGGGTGTCCCCGGTAAAGTCCAGCATCCCGGAAATAGCCTCCGGGGGAAGCAGACCCTCCCGGCGCTCCATGAGATCGGCCCCTTTCTTGAGGGCCAGGGTGTGCACCGTGATGTTGGCAGGCTCCAGGGCCGCCACTTCCTCCAGGCTGTACCGGAAGCCCTCGGGGGTGTCCGTGGGCAGCCCCGCGATCAGGTCCATGTTGATGAGCCGGAAGCCCGCGTCCAGAGCCTGGGCGTAGCACCTGCGGATGTCCTCAGCCCGGTGGGGCCGGGCGGAGGCCCGGAGGACGCTCGACACCATGCTCTGGGGGTTAATGCTGATCCGGTCCGCCCCGTGTTCATGAAGGACCTGTAGCTTTTCCGGGTCCAGGGTGTCGGGCCGCCCAGCCTCCACCGTAAATTCCAGGCAGTTGGATAGGTCCAGCTCCCCCCGCAGGGTATCCAGCAGAACGGTAAGCTGGGGGGCGGACAGGGTGGTGGGGGTGCCGCCGCCGATGTACACGGTGCGCACCCGCCGTCCGGAGGAAGCAAGCAGCGAGGCGGTGAATCGGATCTCCTTTGTCAGGGCCGTTAAGTACGGCTCCACCAGTTCGGTTTTCTTCCCGATGCCCCGGCTGACAAAGCTGCAGTAGGCGCAGCGGGTGGGGCAGAAAGGAATACCCACATACAGGGAAATATCCTCCGGCAGGAGCTGTTCCTTTGCCCGGAGGGTCGCCTGGGAGCAGTCCACCGCCAGGCGGCGGCGCTCCGGGGTAACGTAGTATACGTTTTTCAGAAGCTTGTCAGCTTCCTTAGGGGTGTGCCCCTCGGACAGGTATTTGGAGGTGATCTTCGTGGGCCGGACCCCCGCCAGAGCCCCCCAGGGGGGAGGGCCCGGGAGCAGGGGCAGGGCAGCGGCATAAAAAGCCTGCTGCAAGGCTCTCCGGCGCAGCCGCACGGATTCTTCACTTGCTTTAATCCGCCGGGAGGCCTGGCTTGTCCTGCCGTTCAATGTGAGGCTGGCTCCGGCGGTGATCCAGGTCTTGCCCCGGGACAGGGTGGAGACTGCCGTTCCCGCTTCCTCGGGAAACAGGGCCAGCATCAGCTGCTCCACGGCGTAGCGGTCCTCATGACCGCGCAGGGTCAGTTCCATGGCGTACCGTTCCTTTACAGATAGGGATTATACTTCTTTTCTTCGTCCAGGGTGGAGCCGGGGCCGTGGCCGGGGTGGACGGAGAGGTTCTCGGGAATTGCCGCCAGCCGCTTCAGGGAAGCGCGCATGGCCCCCATATTCCCGCCGGGCAGGTCGGTTCTGCCGCAGGATCCGGCAAAGAGGGTGTCCCCGCAGAAGAGGTCGTTTCCAAGCCGCAGGCATACGGAGCCGGGGGTGTGCCCCGGGGTGTGGAGTACCCGGAAAGAAAGGCCCGCTTCGGTCACGGTATCCCCCTCGCCGTAGGTGTCCGTATAGTAGATGGGTCCGGCGGTGAGCCTGGGGGGCATGGACAGGTCGTCGGGGTGGATATACACCCGGCAGTCCGTTTCGGCGGCCAGATCCCGCACGCCGCCCACATGGTCAAAGTGCCCGTGGGTCAGGAGAATCGCGTCCAAGGTCAGCCCCGCTTCTTCCAGCCGGGACAGAAGATATGCCGGTTCGTAGCCCGGGTCAATGAGCACGCACCGGGAGGAAGCTTCCTGCCGGAGTAAATAGCAGTTGGTCTGGTAGTCTCCCAGGGGGAGTGTTTCGATCACGGGCATGGGATTCCTCCTTATCAGGCCCTCCGGGGGGCGGTCAGTTCGTCGGTGTCCAGAATCAATGTCACGGGGCCGTCGTTGATGGATTCCACCTGCATGTCCGCGCCGAAGCGCCCGTGCTGGGGGGGATACCCCAGCTCCTGGCAGATGGAAAGGAACCGCTCGTAGAGGGCTTCTCCCAGCTCGGGCCCGGCGGCGCCGGCAAAGCTGGGGCGGCGGCCCTTGCGGCAGTTACCGTAGAGAGTGAACTGGCTCACCACCAGCACCTCACCGCCTACCTGCTCCAGCCCCAGATTCATTTTCTCGTTTTCGTCTTCAAAGATCCGCAGGCTCAGGGCCTTTTCCGCCAGGATCCGGCAGGTGTCCTCGGTATCCTCCGGGCCCACGCCCAGCAGGATCAGAAAGCCTTTGCCGATTTGCCCAACGGTTTCTCCGTCAATTGAGACGGAGGCGGATTTCACTCTTGTAAGGATCGCACGCATGGGTCAGTCCTCCTGGGCTTCCTCGTCAGAGGAATCGTCTTCCGCTTCGTCCCCAGTCGTCAGTCCGGGGGAGTTGCCGGTGTTATTGCTGCCGTTGTTGCTGCCGATGGTCACGGTCTTCCGGGGGCTCAGCAGCATGCCCATAAG
Source organism: Oscillospiraceae bacterium (assembly GCA_016302405.1). Taxonomy (GTDB): domain Bacteria; phylum Bacillota; class Clostridia; order Oscillospirales; family Oscillospiraceae; genus Faecousia. The sequence goes on along the minus strand of JAEDNR010000092.1, from coordinate 654 downwards.
AACACCCGCCAGGGTGCAGGCGGTGACGCCCAGAACCAGCTCCCGCTTGTTCACGACAACGGCCCGGTCCAGGGAATTCCAGAATTTTTCCAGCTTCTTACACATAAGATAACCTCCGTTTTTGAGAGTTGAAAGTGAAAGCGGCGCGTGGAAGTCCGTACAGCAGGCCACGCCTCATTTTTCGTGTCATTCCGAACCAGTCCTCAGACTGGTGTGGGAATCTCCATCGTCATCCGGAAAATACTTCCCCCGACATCGAGACCACGTTCTCCTATCGATGGAGATTGCCACACCAGTGACGTCGGTCACTGGTTCGCAATGACGGGGAATTCGGGTTCGCGATGACCGGGAATTCGATACTACGGAACCATTGTCAATTGTCAATTGCTTCAGTTCTGTCCCCGGCGGGAGCCGACTACATCCCGGATGCTCATAAGCTTTGTACGGATGGCATCCAGCTCGGCAACGTTCCTGACCTCGAACCGGACGGTAAAGGTGCTTCTGCCTCCCGGCAGATCCTTGCCCACCAGCTCCTTGACCCGCACCCGGGCGGTGGTCATCACCGTTGCCACATCGAGAAGCAGTCCGTCCCGGGTCAGGCAGTCCAGCTCCAGGGTGGTCTCAAAGGGCTGCTCCTCCTGGGTGGCCCAGCGC
>JAEDNR010000091.1 GCA_016302405.1 Oscillospiraceae bacterium | reverse complement strand
CTTTTGCCCCATCCGTGCAGCTGAAGGAAATGGAAAATACACAAAGTATTCCCACATTTCCAGAACTTTCGTCTGGGTCAAAATCCCTCGCCGAATTTCCTTGTCCCATTATGCAGTGTTGCCTTAAAGTCCCGCATTTAAGGCCCCAAAAGTCCAGTAAAATCAAGGACTTTTTCTGCCGGAAACCGCATCGGTAATAGAGTGATACGGCAGGGGCAGAAATCGGGTTTCAAATGCGGGAATTTGCCCCCATGCAGCTCATGTTTGTGTACCGTAATCCCTTCATACCATTTGAATTCTGTAACATCTGTGAGCCATTTCTCGTTGAGATTATCCGCATGGAAATTACGATTTAAGATGTTTTCGGCAAGGAACTGGGCATCCTTGGCATGGCGCATACAGCCATTGTTGGCGTACTTAATTGTAGACTTAATGCTCTTCTTCTGGCAGATCCGGCGGATTCGCTTGTCGTTCACTTTCATATGCTGGTCATGCCTCAGATCATCCGCAATTCTGCGGTACCCTTTAGTGCGGAGCATCTCTGCTCCTGGACCGGCATTTGTCCCGGCAATCGCGGAAGCGCAGGCAAGCGAAAAAGTGGAAGGACGAACAAGGGAAATGCGGCACTAAAGACTACGCTGATTCAATGCGCCAATCAGAGAAGCAGGTGAAAGGGCTCATATTATTCCGCACAGTGCCAACGCATAGCTGCACGCTGCTGGAAAACGAGGGTGACCATTGCGGTCGCTCATTCCTTGCTGATTGCCATCTACCATATTCACAAGTATAAGGTTCCGTTTCATGTCCTTGGCTCTGGATACTATGACAGCATCAACCGAGAGCACAAAATCAACGATGCCTTGCGAGTTATTGCTTTTTTATTCCACATTTAGCTCCACGCATTGCTCCCCCATGCCAGGCGCACTGACCTTGATCTGGATTTTCCCTGCGCTGTCTCCCGCACGGATCACAGCCAGTGCCTTACCGTAGTAGGTGGTATGGGTCTTTTCGGTAAAGCACTCTCCCATGTTCGGCTTGGCAGAGCCAAGAGCCAGCAGGCTGCCCGCGCCGCTTACCATCACCGTAATGGGAACATCTTCAGAGGACTTGGTGATCCCATCCCGGCCGGTGAGGTCGATTGCCAGATAGCAGAGATCCTGGCCGTCGGCATGCAGCGTGGTCCTATCCGGACGGAGGCAAAGCTCTGTCGCACCTTCCGCGGTGCGCATGGTCTCCCTTGCGATCTCCGCCCCGTTTCCGTCATAGCTGATGGCGGTGATGGTACCCGGCTGGTATATTACCTTCGGGAAGACTGCCTTGTATTCTTTGGTTTTCTTTCTGCCATAGGACTTGCCATTAACAATCAGCTCAGCCGCGACGCCTGAGGCATAGACCGTAACCTTGGTCTTTTTACCCTCGCAGCCCTTCCAGGACCAGCTTGCCACCGCGTCCGTATCGCGCCACATGGAAACCGACCCGGTCTCTCCTGCATGGGTCAAGGGCTCCACGCCGATCCCAGGCTTGTTGCTCAAGCCCCAGACCAGGCGGTTCCACTGCACCTCCGGGCGCAGTTTGCCGCAGATATCGATGACACCGCAGCCGCCGGAAACGATGGGGGCATCCTCACCGGGCTTCTTGAAGCTTTTATACCGCACGGTGCCGATGCCGGATTCGCCAAGATAGTCCCAGCCCGTCCACATGAAGTCGCCGATCACATAGGGGAGCTTCCTGACATACTGCCAGTTGCGATAGAGATTCTTCGGCAGCGTTTCAGAGCCGACGATCACGCGGTCCGGGTGAAGCTTGCCGTCCATCTCATAACGAGAGGCGGCGTAGTTGTAGCCCCCGATATCCAAATAGGAAAACGCGACTTCTGTGGCCTTATCGGCGGCGGGCTTGGCCGCAGACTTTTCAATAATTCCGCCCATATGGTTCATCAGCAGGTTAAAGAATGCGCTGGTAGGCAGATTATCCATTGTCTGGCTGCCGTTCTTGTTTTCCTTACCGTCCTTTTTATCACCGTAGATCCCGCCGCCCTTGGCGGTCATGCTGCAGAGCATCAGATTGATGCCCATCGTCACAGCTTTGCCCGGGTCAAGCTCTCTTGTCAAAACGGCAAGCTTTCTGCACACCTCCTGCCCCGCCGGGATAGCCAGCTCGGAGATCTCGTTACCGATAGAGTTCATCACAACACAGGGGTGATTATAGTTTTTCATTACCATAGCATTCAGATCCTGCTCCCACCAGGCCAGGAATTCCTGATTGGCGTAGTCGTAGGGATTTTTATGCACCAGCCAGTTGTCACAAAACTCGTCCATCACGTACATACCCAACCGGTCGCAGGCCTCCAGAAGCGCTTTGGATGCGGGATTGTGGGCGCTGCGAATGGCGTTGAAGCCCGCTTCCTTTAGAAGCCGCACTCGGCGTTCTTCCGCCGAAGTGAAGGAGCATGCGCCCAGAATACCGTTGTCGTGGTGGATGCACGCGCCGCGGAGCAGGGTCTCCTTCCCGTTGACGAAAAAGCCCTTCACGTTCCAAGCCAGCGTACGGAAGCCGAAGGAATCCTCCGTCTCATCCACCGCTTCGCGGTCCTGAAGCAGCTCGACACAGCAGCGGTAGAGCTCTGGGTGCTCTGCGTCCCACAGGCGGGGAGACGTGACCTTGAGTGACACCTCCGCCGTACCCTCGGAAACAGGTGCAACGGACTCAGCTGCGACGGAGTCTCCGTCATAAATCTTCACGCGGATCTCATCGCCGCCACTGGCGCTGACCTTCACATTGACAATGTCATTGTTCAGGGTGGAAATCAACAAGCCATCCGGGAGAATGTGACTGGATTCTCCGGAATACAGGCTGACATTGCGATAGATCCCGCTGCCAGAGTACCAACGGGAGTTAGGGACGGCGGAATTGTCTGCTATGACGGTGATCTCGTTTTCCTCTCCGAAGCAAAGATGCTCGTCCAGCAACACATAAAAATTGGAGTATCCATAGGGCCGCTCCGCTGCAAGGCTGCCGTTGATATACACCTTCGCGTTTTTGTAGACCGCCTCAAACTCCAGGATATGCGTCCGGCCGCGTTCCGTTTCCGGGAGAGCAAAGCGTTTGGTGTACTCATACACGCCGCCGGGAAAGTACCCACAGGCTCCGGCGGTGGCTGCATTTCTGTCCCGCTTCTCAAAAAGCATCGCGTCATGGGGCAGCGTGACAGGTTTCGGTTCGGCGCTATCGCCCTGCTTTTTGCATGTCCAGTGATCGTTAAAGCTTGTTTTCTTCATATTTTTGTTCTCCTTTAAATAATGCGGAACGCTTCGCGGTTTGTGCAGTAAACAATGTCCGGTTGTCCGGCGATGGCAGCAAAGAGGCGCTCCAGGCCGTCCCAGCTTGCCTGCCCCTTCCCGTAGTCCATCTCATAGCCGTGACCCCAGAGATATAAAAGCAGATCCCTGTCCGCCGCCTCCGCCTGTTTGAAGCTCTCCACCAGAGTCATGGCGTTGCCGAGAATCACAGAGGAAGATGGGCGAAAGTTCAGGGGATTGGCCGGGAATTCGAAGCTGCCGGAGGGATAGACCGCTCTGGCATAGAGGTAGCCCTGCTTTTTCAGAAAGGCCTCCGCCGCAGGCGAAACAGAGCCTCGGGCATAGGCATGGCCGACGATGGTTTCCCCAGTCAGGTGCTCCAGGGTTTGCTTGTCTTTGCCGACTGAATTACGCAGCCCCTGTTCATCGAGCTTCTTTAGAGGCTCATGGAGAAAGCCGTGACTGGCGATCTCCATGCCTTCGTAGACCTGCAGGATTTCGTCCTCCGGGATTCGGTTATGTGGCACATAGGAGAAGGGCCAGCGGTGCCTGACGCCCTCTTCGCAATCCTGAAAAGAGAAGGTGCCGATGCCCATTACCTCGCCGCGCTGCCCGAACAGACCGGAGTTAAGATTGAAGGTTCCCTTTAATCCGTATTGTTTCATCAGAGCAATGATCCGCTTGTCCTGCTCGAGGCCGTCGTCAAAGCTGAGCGTAAAGTACTTCTTTCCCATTTATAACTCCTCACCGGTAAGCGCTGCCAGATCATAGGCTTCGGCCATCCGCTCACCGCCCATCGTATTAGGATGTAGGTGGTCGCCCTGGTGGTAACGCTCATCCACCCAGGAGGGATTCCTTTTGTCCCGCAGCAGCTGATCCGCATCAAACACATAGTCGAACTGCCCGCAGTCCCGGATCCATGTGTTGATCTTCACGCGCAAGGCTTCCATCTCCGGGGTATAGCCTTTTTTAACAAAGCCCTCCCGTGGTGTAAGCGTCTGCATGACGACCCGGATGCCGCGGTCTTTCAAGGCTTTGGTCAGGCCTTGAATTGCCTCCGTGTAAGCGTCAAAGGAGATCGTCTGCTCCGTCTTCCTCGTGTAATACGCCACATCGTTGACTCCCAGAGCCAGGATCACGGTATGGAGATTGTCAAAACTCAGAACGTCTCTCTCAAAACGGGCGACTCCCTTTTCTCCGTAAGAGCTGCCCATAAAGCCGGGCACCTGGTAGAGCAGGCAGTTGCCGCCGATCCCGGCGTTCAGCAGTGCGTATTTTCCGCCGAAGCACTCAAACAGCCGCTTTTGTAAAGGCTTGACCCAGCGATTCATGGCTGTGATGCTGTCGCCGAAGGCGACGATCAGCTTGCTGCGTTCCTCGGATTCGACCTCTACCCGATCCAGAGAAACGATTGCGTCGTAGAGATTATACTGCTGCTTATAGCTCTCCTTTTTTACTTCCGGCAGGGTTTCATCCGCAGTATGATCTCCCGGATAAGCTACGGCCTCCTCCAACGTCATGTTGCTGTCTCGCGCCTTGGAGGCATAGAAAAGCCGGATCTCCAGCGTATCGCCTGCTGAAACCGGCAGATCGATCGGATCGGAGAAGGTATGTCCGCCTGTCGGAATCGTGAATGCTTTCTTTCCACCGCAAGAAATGGGGACCGGCTGCCCCTTTGCCCGGACCGTGACCGCGCCGATGACATAGGGCTTCTTCCCGTAGATGTTGGAAAAGCGCAGACGGATCCGCTTACCGGAAACCGGAGAGCCGACCGGGAACACCACGGTTTTTTTCTTCCCCTGCAGCATGCCCATGGCAAAGGACGGCGCTGCAGCCTGACTCCAGATTGTAGTCCAATTCATGTTTTTTTACTCCTTTCTATGTTTATGCAAAAGCAATATCCAACAAATCCAGCTTGCCCTTTCCCCGATAGCGCAGGTAGACGGGGCAGCAATTCGCCGGACAGTCTGCCGCAGCTGCCAGCTGATCGGGAGAAAAACGGATGTGATAGGTCGTCCAATCTGTCGTGGGAGAGAGGATGAACTCTGCGATCGCCTTTCCGTTTTCTCCGCCCAACAGCTCCAGCATTCCGTTTCCGCCGCGCACCGTCACAGCAAGCTCTTCGGTCTGTGTCAGATCGAAATACTTATAGCCCACAACGCAGGCATTTCGGATATCGGTAACAAAGGACTTCGGTGCATTTGCTTCACTGCAGGCAGTCACGGGGTGCTCCGTTGGCTCCGGAGGCTCGTAGTCCGGCCCATCCTGTGTCACAAAGGGGCCTCCCATGGGGTTGCGGATGCCAAGAACGCCCCTGCCGCGCAGACAGCAGGCGATGGACGCTGGATAGCTCCCCTTCCCTCTGAGCGGACCGCCGTTCAAGCCGCAGCTGGTGGCCTCCACCATGGTGATACTGCCGTCCTCTGCAATTGTAATCGGCTCTGCGACCGCTTGCCGGTTTTTCCACTTACCGTTGGTCGTGCGATGATCGAAAACATACCACTGTCCTTTTACGCAGACCAGGCCGCCATGACTATTTCCCATGGGATAGGAGGCATCCATCAGCTTTCGCCCCCGGTATCCGATGTCACTGGAGGAATGGATCGGCCCTTTGTGGATAAAGCCTTTATCGGGAAAAAGGCTCATGGCATAGTTGAGACCTGTAATATCCGTTGTGGGATAGACCAGGTAATACCAGTTTCCGATGTGGCGAATCGAGGGGCCTTCCCAATAATTTGGCTTTTTGGCGTTGAAATCCGCTGGGAGAAGAATAGTGGGCTCAGATCTGATGGTCAGCATATCCCGATCCAACTCCATCACGAATAGTCCCACGATCTTATGCCCGAAACGGCCGTTGGAGGGCTGCCCACTCCCCACATAGAGATAGATGCGGCCATCGGTGTCCACCAGAACCGCCGGATCAAATACAAACCAGTCTTCCGCGCGGGAGCCGTAAACCCTGCCGCCAGGAAAATGTACGTCGCCCAGATACTTATATTTTCCTGCCGGGGTATTGCACACGGCGACAGAGGTGACGGAGGAATTGGCAACTGAATAATACAGATAATAGCGGCCGTCCGTCCCTCGAACCACGTCCGGCGCATAATAGGACTTCTGATCCTGGTTCCACGGGGTTTGCTCTTTTCGGTAAATGACCCCCTCGTAGCGCCAGTCGCTGAGATCGTCTTCCGGGGCTGACCAGGCCACATAATCGTTGACGCAGTAGTCCTTGCTCCCGAAGCGGTCATGGCTCCCGAAGATATACAGCCTGCCGTCAAAAAGCCGAGGCTCTGCATCCGGGATGTACTCCCAGCTGGGGAGATATGGGTTATAGCATTGTTGTTTCAAAGCGAAAATCCTCCCTTTACACTGAACTTACAGTATGGTAAAATAAAAAAAGGGGTGAAGGCTATGGAAAATGTGGTTCATTTGTACTTCCGAGATATTGAGGAAGTCCGGGCGCAGGAGAGCGGTCCCATCGTAAACTATCTGCGAGACCACACCGTCGACCGGGATTACTTCTCCAAGCTCTCCGTTGCGACCAGTGTTAATACCCCGGAAGAATACCTCTTCTCCAACTATATGGACAGACGGTCCTTCTGCCTGCACACCCCAGCTGAGAGCGGTGTTTTCCAGGAAACCTACATGCACAAGCACAATTTCTTTGAATTGATGTACACCATGCGCGGAGAGGTCTCGGTCATGATCGAGGACAAAGAAGTGC
>JAEDNR010000090.1 GCA_016302405.1 Oscillospiraceae bacterium | reverse complement strand
TTTCTTTTTCTTTGTGTTATTTGACGAAACCTTTCCTTAGTGAGACAGCCCCTTTACAGTCTTTTTAAGGGGCGGGATTCGTCCTGGGCAATGAGCAGGTCCGAAATAATGTCGTTGGACACAAGGTATCCCTTGGGGGTCAGCGTCCATCGGCCGTCGTCGGAACGCTCCGCCCGGTAATAGGTGCGGTGCTTGTACAGCACCTCTTCCAGAGGGGCAAAGGGCAGCAGGAACTGCTTTTCGTATTCATCCCCCTGGATTCCCACACTGGTCCGCAGCCGGAGCATCAGATACTCCCCGGCCCGCTCCCGCAGGGGAATCTCCTGAATATCATCCATCACGTTGCCGCCGGTTTTGATGCCCTGGATATAAGTCTGCAGGTCTTTCACCAGGGTAAACCGCTTTCCGGCAAAGTCCGAGCTGGCGCTGGGCCCGAAGCCCAGGTATTCGCCGCCGGTCCAGTATTTCATGTTGTGCCGGGAGTAGAGTCCCTTCCGGGAGAAGTTGGAGATCTCGTACTGCCGGAAGCCGTGGCCCCGCAGGGCCTCCACCGCCGCCAGGTACATATCCGCCTGCTCATCGTCGCCGGGCAGGTCTACAGCGTCCTTGATCTCATACAGAGGCGTGCCTTCCTCCACCTTCAGGCCGTAGCAGCTCATGTGCTCCGGGCCCAGCTTCAGCACATTTTCCAGCGTCTCCTGCCAGTCCCGCAGGGTCTGCCCGGGCAGACCGTACATGAGATCCAGGCTCACGTTCCGGAAGCCTGCCTTGCGGATACGCTGCAGGGCGGTCACAGCCTGGGCATAGGTATGGGGCCGGCCCAGTTTTTTGAGCATCTCGTCGCTGTCGGACTGGACACCCAGGCTCACCCGGTTGAAGCCCTCCGCCCGAAGACGGTGGAGCAGCCGGTCGGAGACGGAGTCGGGATTTGCCTCAAAGGTGATCTCCGCGTCCCCCGTTACATCGAAGTTCCGGCGGATGGTGGTAAGAATGATGGCAAGGGCATCGGCGCCGAAATAGCTGGGAGTGCCGCCGCCGAAATAGACGCTGTCCACCTTATAGCCGGGGGCCAGGGCGCCTGCTTCCTTGATATGGGCGCAGACGGCATCCAAATAGCTGTCCATCAGGGAATCGTCCTTGCAGGCCAGGGAGTAGAAGTCGCAGTACTGGCACTTGCTCCGGCAGAAGGGAATATGGACATAGATCCCCAAAGGGGTTTTATTGGCTTTTCTCGTTATGATCGGCATTCGAAAACCTCCGGATTTATATAATTGACAATTGTAATCAGTCTTTATGCAATCGGCTGTTACACAGCAGTGCGATAAATTGGAATTTGCAGAGCTGGCGGCGCAGCCGCCCTCGCCCCCCGCACTTGTGAGGGGGGTGCCACCAGTCCGCAGACCTGGTGGCAGGGGGAGTACGAATTCCCCACAGCAGAGCGTCATCCAGTATTATCTTTCCGTGTTTACCGTCCTAATTTTCGTATTATTTTATGAAAGATATGCGGGTAACGGGCTCCCCCCGATACCAGTGTGCGCACTGGTATCACCCCCCTCGTAAACGCGGGGGGCAAGGCGTCTAACCACCCGCGTACCTTATCTGCCCGTCAAATTCCAATTTACAATTTATTTGTATGCTGCGCAGCATAATCAGTCTTCGTCCAATTTCAGCACAGCCATAAACGCCTCTGAGGGTACGGACACGGTGCCGAAGGTACGCATGCGCTTCTTACCCTCCTTCTGCTTTTCCAGCAGCTTCTTCTTCCGGGTAATGTCTCCGCCGTAGCACTTGGCAAGCACATCCTTGCGCAGGGCCTTGATGGTCTCCCGGGCGATGATTTTCCCGCCGATGGCGGCCTGCACCGGGATCTCAAACTGGGCGCGGGGAATATTCTCTTTCAGCTTTTCGCAGATCTTTCTGGCCCGGGGATAGGCGTTGTCCGCAAAGAGGATGAAGCTCAAAGCGTCCACAATGTCCCCGTTTAAGAGAATGTCCAGCTTCACAAGCCGGCTGGGCCGGTAGCCCAGGAACTCATAGTCCAGGCTCCCGTAGCCCCGGGTCCTGGACTTGAGGGCGTCGAAGAAATCATAGATGATCTCGTTCAGGGGCATCTCGTAGTGCAGCTCCACCCGGACCCCATCCAGATAGACCATGTCCTTGAATTCGCCCCGGCGCTGCTGGCAAAGCTCCATGATATTGCCCACATATTCCTGGGGGGCAATGAGGCTGGCCTTTACATAGGGTTCCTCGGCAAGCTGAATATCCGCTGGGTCCGGATAATCCAGGGGGTTATCCACCATCAGCACCTGGCCGTTGGTCTTCGTCACCCGGTAGACAACATTGGGGGCAGTGGTGATCAGGTCCAGGTTATACTCCCGTTCCAGCCGCTCCTGGATGATCTCCATGTGCAGCAGGCCAAGGAAGCCGCACCGGAAACCGAAGCCCAGGGCAATGGAGCTTTCCGGCTCATAGCGCATGGAAGCGTCGTTCAGCTTCAGCTTTTCCAGCGCCTCCCGCAGGTCCTGGTACTTGGCGCCGTCGGCGGGGTAAATGCCGGAGTAGACCATGGGCTGTACCTGGCGGTAGCCGGGCAGGGGCTCAGCGGCGGGGTTTGCCACCCCGGTCACCGTATCGCCCACCCGGGTGTCGGACACGGTCTTAATGGAGGCTGTGATATAGCCCACCTCGCCGGCGCCCAGGCTTTCCCGGGGGGTCAGCCCCAGAGGGTTCATGGTGCCCACCTCCACCACCTTGTACTCCGCCCCGGTGGCCATCATGCGGATGTCCATGCCCGCCCTGACGGTGCCCTCCATGATCCGGGTGTAGACAATAACACCCCGGTAGGAGTCGTACTGGCTGTCAAAGATCAGGGCCTGGAGGGGCTTATCCCGGCTTCCCTTGGGGGGCGGAACCTGCTCCACGATCATTTCCAGGACGCTGTGGATGTTGATTCCGTTTTTGGCGGAGATTTCCGGGGCATCCTCGGCAGGGATACCGATGATGTCCTCCACCTCCGCCTTGACCTCCTGCGGACGGGCGGAGGGCAGGTCGATCTTATTGATGACAGGGAGTACCTCCAGCCCCGCGTCGATGGCCTGGTAGGTGTTGGCCAGGGTCTGGGCCTCCACGCCCTGGCTGGCGTCCACCACCAGCACCGCCCCCTCGCAGGCGGCAAGGCTCCGGGAGACCTCATAGCCGAAGTCCACATGGCCCGGGGTGTCGATCAGGTTCAGGTCGTAGGTTTCCCCGTTGTCGGCGGTGTAGTTTAACTGGACGGCGGTGGCTTTGATGGTGATGCCCCGCTCCCGCTCCAGGTCCATGGAGTCCAGAAGCTGCTCCGCCCGCTGCCGCAGGTCCACCGCGCCGCATTCCTCCATCAGGCGGTCGGCCAGAGTGGACTTGCCGTGGTCAATATGGGCGATGATAGAAAAATTCCGAATATGGGACAGGTCTGTCATAAAAGTAATACCTCATTGCCGGGTTTATTGAAATTCTTTTTCCAATTATAACGAATTTTCCCGGAAAAGTAAACCGTATGTTTTGCCAAAATCGGGGGAAAACTGAAAACGGGCGAAAAAAAGCGGCGCATACTCCGAAAAATCAAAAAAATCCGGGGAAACGCCCTTGCCAAACCGGAGAAAATGGGGTATAGTCTAACCGAATTTCCGAAAATACAATCCCAAGAGGAGAGCACATATGAGCACAACAAAGAAACCTGCCAAGAATACCGAGGACCTGCAGGCCTCCCTGCAGAACCTGATTGCCCAGGGCAAGAAGGACGGCATGATCCGGGACGCGGATCTCAGCTCCCTGCTTGAAAAAATGTCCCTTTCCCCGGAGCAGATCGAAAAGATCTATGACGGCCTGGAAGCCATGAATATTCCCATCGTCACCGCCGACCTGGATCTGGACGACGGCCTGGATGCCCTGGATGGCCTGGTCGACGGCCTGGATGTGGGACTGGACGACGGCCTGGACCTGCGGGCTCTTGAGGAAGAGGAACTGGTGGACCCGGTGGATCTGGCGGCGGAATACAGCCTGGATGACCCCGTGCGGATGTACCTCAAGGAGATCGGCCAGGTAAAGCTTCTGTCCGCCGAGGAGGAAGTGGAGCTTGCCAAGCGGGTATCCGAGGGAGACCAGGAGGCCAAGAACAAGCTGACGGAGGCCAACCTCCGGCTGGTGGTTTCCATTGCCAAGAAGTATTCCGGCCGGGGCCTGCACATTCTGGACCTGATTCAGGAGGGCAACACCGGCCTTATCCGGGCTGTGGACAAATTTGACTGGACAAAGGGAAACAAATTCTCTACATATGCCACCTGGTGGATCCGGCAGGCCATTACACGGGCCATCGCCGACCAGGCCCGGACCATCCGGGTTCCGGTGCATATGGTAGAGGTCATCAACAAGGCTACCCGGTGCAACCGGAAGCTGGTTCAGGAGCTGGGCCGGGAGCCCACCGTGGAAGAAATCGCCGCGGAGCTGAACCTGCCGGTGGAAAAGATCATCGAGGCCAACCGCACCGCCGCGGACACCCTGAGCCTGGATACCCCTGTCGGTGATGAGGAAGATACCTCCATCGGCTCCTTTGTGGAGGATGAGCGCACCCCCGGCCCTGCCGACGCCACCTCCAACGCCCTGCTGGCCGAGGCTCTGAAAGAGATTCTGGGCACCCTGACGGAGCGGGAAGCGGATGTGCTGCGCATGCGCTTCGGCATGTACGACGGCAGGACCCACACCCTGGAGGAAGTGGGCCAGCTCTTCGGCGTCACCCGTGAGCGGATCCGCCAGATCGAGAACAAGGCGATCAGGAAGCTCCGCCATCCCAGCCGGGCAAAGAAGATCCGGGACTTCTACAGCTAAAAACATATGACAAAGGGGCTGTCTCACTAAGGAAAGGTTTCGTCAAATAACACAAAGAAAAAGAAAGCTGTCATTGCGAACCAGTGACCGATGTCACTGGTGTGGCAATCCCCCCCGATTTTTAGGGTCTTTATCAGGAGGTTTCCCTTCTGACCGGGGGATTCCCACGCCAGTGTGCGCACTGGCTCGGAATGACAGTTCTTTTATTTGTGCATTTTTTCTTTAGTGAGACAGCCCCTTTGTGCGGAGTTAAAGATAATTGGTTCCGTTCGTGTCCTGCTGCCAGGGCTCCTGGGCGGGCTGGCGGTACTGGGGCTGGTCGTCCCGGCGGGGGGGCATACCGTCGTCCCGGTTCCGGCACAGGAACAGGAAAATCGCCTGGGTGAAGCCAAAGAGAATGCTCAGCACCAGGTACACCGTATTGTTCGCCGGGTCGCAGGAGGTGTAGATGTCATACAGCGCCATGTAGCTCAGAACGGCGGAGGCAATGGCTACGCCTGCCCAGGGCAAGCACAGGGCAAGCACTCCCATGACGCTGCCCATAATGGAATTCATGATTGCCGTTTCGGAAGCGCCTGCCTGGAAGCTGAAAACCCAGCGGATCACTGCTACGATAATGGCCACCACCATCACAACGCCCATCACGGCGCTGATGATATTGAGGGTCAGCAGCACCTTCCGCTTGGAGCGGACCTGCCCCCGGACGACGTAGCGAAACTGGTCGGAGAGGGACCCCAGAATCCAAACATTGGCTACGGGGATCCAGGCCAGCCAGGGATGCCGCAGGCCCCGGCGCTGGGCCAGGGTATAGAGCCCCAGGGCGGTAAAGACGTAGACGGCAAGGGAAATGAGGGTGGGCAGCGTGCTCCAGGTCAGCCCGAACAGAGCTCCCAGACTTTCTCCGATGTCCGAGAAAGAATTCCAATACATATCGATTCCTCCGATTCTTTTTATTATTTCACATATGCGCAGGCTTTACACATTTGAAAGAGAAATAGGAATTTAGCGGCTTCGCCGAATTGACAATTGACAATTGACAGTTGACAATTATTGTGTCCCTACGGGACAATTTTAAAATAATTCTGAGTATTTTCGTCCAAATTCTTTTTATTTTAAATCATCCCGAAGGGATTCCTTAATTGTCAATTGTTCATTGTCAATTGTCAATTAAATTCCAATTTATCTCTCTGATAATTAATTCCAACAGCTATCTTATAGTATACCACAAATCCCCTGTATCGACAAGAGGGGACGTATCTTTTCCCTACTTTCGACGTGTCTTTTCCCTACTTTCGGCTCAGCTCCCAGAACGCCACGGCGCTGGCGGCGGCCACATTCAAAGAATCCACCCCGTTTGCCATGGGGATCAGCACGGTGTAATCACAGCCGTCAATGGTGGACTGCCGCAGTCCGTCCCCCTCGGTGCCCAGCACCACCGCAAGCCGCTCCGCCTGCTTCAGCTCCGGGTCGTCCACGGGCCTGGAATCCCGGCGCAGGGCCATGGCGGCGGTGCGGAAGCCCATATCCCGCAGCAGGCCCAGCCAGTCCTCCGGCAGGTACGCCCAGGGCACCTGGAACACGGTGCCCATGCTCACCCGGGCGCACCGGCGGTACAGGGGGTCCGTGCAGCCGCCCGTAAGGAGCACCGCCTCCATCCCCAGGGCAGCGGCGGATCGGAAGATTGCCCCCAGGTTGGTGGGGTTCATCACATCCTCCAGTACCGCCACCCGGCGGGCGTTTTTCAGCAGCTCCTCCGGCTGCCGCATAGGCGGGCGGTACATGGCGCAGAGCATCCCCCGGGTAAGCTGGAAGCCGGTAAGCTGGGTCAGCACCTCCAAAGAGGCGGTGTAAACAGGCACCTCCCCGCAGGCAAGAATTGCCTCCATGGCCTCGGCGTTACAGTGGTGCCGCTCAGCAAGCAGGGACACCGGGCGGCAGCCCGCGGCCAGGGCCCGGAGAATCACCTTGGGGCTTTCGGCAATGAACATGCCCTTTTTCGGTTCAAACCGGTTTAAAAGCTGGGCCTCCGTCAGCCGGGCGTACACATCCAGCTCCGGGGCGTGAAAATCTGTGATCTCAATAAAACGGTCCATAGGTTGCTCCTGTAAGGTTGGAAATAATCTTATGCGCATATCGTTTTCACGCAGCTGCCCAACGAATTGGGAATTTGTCGAGCTAGCGCGGAAGCGCCATGGCTTCCCCCGGGGGGAAGCTGTC
>JAEDNR010000089.1 GCA_016302405.1 Oscillospiraceae bacterium | reverse complement strand
CTCGGAATGACAGTTCTTTTATTTGTGCAATTTTTCTTTAGTGAGACAGCCCCTTACAAACGCATTTCAAGGTTTACAGCGCGAAGACGGAAGCCCATCTTCCGGTAAAACGCAAGACCATCTTCGTTTTCCGCATAGGCTCCCAGGCGCAGGCAGGTGCAGCCAAAGGCTTTGGCAAGGGCCGCGGCTTCCCGCATGATCCGGGTGCCGATGCCCTGTCCCCGGCAGTCTTCCCGAACGCCCAGTTCCTCTATCACATACTCCCGGTGGGAGACAACACTGGGGTAATCATACTCTGCCACATGCGCGTTGATATAGCCCACCATGCGTCCGTCCTGCCAGGCGCAGAAAAGCTCCTTGTTTTCAACCGCTTCCAGGAACCGTTCCTCCGTGTACATCTGCTCCGGCATCCGAAAAAGGTCCGGCCGCCAGCCCACGTGAAGCCTGTGAACCTGCTCTGCCAGGGCATTGACTGCTTCCCTGTCCGCGGGCTTTGCAAGCTCCAGCATCAGCCAAGCACCGCCT
This sequence comes from Oscillospiraceae bacterium, assembly GCA_016302405.1. Lineage (GTDB taxonomy): Bacteria > Bacillota > Clostridia > Oscillospirales > Oscillospiraceae > Faecousia. The sequence goes on along the minus strand of JAEDNR010000089.1, from coordinate 6,681 downwards.
TGTGGAATACCTTCTTGCCCTTGCGCAGCTTAACACCGGCTTTCAGTTCTTCCTCGGTCACCTGCACCGTGGCGGCAGCGACCTTTTCATCGTTCAGAAACACGCCGCCCTGCTCTACAAGCCGGCGGGCTTCCTTATTGGAGGAGGCCAGTTTGCAGGCTACCATCAGATTCAGAATGCCGATCCTGCCATCCGTCAGCTTGTCGGCTGTGATCTCGGTGGTGGGCATATCCGCGTCTCCGCCGCCGACAAAGAGGGCTTTTGCGGCAGCCTGGGCCTTCGCCGCCTCTTCCTCGCCGTGGACCAGCTTGGTCAGTTCAAAGGCCAGGATCTCCTTTGCCTCGTTGATTTTAGCGTCCTGCCAGGTATCCATTTCGTTAATCTGCTCCAGCGGCAGGAACGTCAGCATACGAATGCACTTCATGACATCGGCATCGGCTACGTTGCGCCAGTACTGGTAGAATTCGAAAGGACTGGTCTTGTTGGGGTCCAGCCACACCGCGTTGCCGGCGGTCTTGCCCATCTTGTTGCCCTGGGAATCCGTCAGCAGGGTGATGGTCATGCAGTGGGCATCCTGCCCAAGCTTCTTGCGGATCAGCTCCGTACCGCCCAGCATATTGCTCCACTGGTCGTTGCCGCCAAACTGCATGTTGCAGCCGTAGTGCTGGAACAGGTAGTAGAAGTCGTAGGACTGCATGATCATGTAGTTGAATTCCAGGAAAGAAAGGCCCTTCTCCATGCGCTGCTTGTAGCACTCCGCCCGGAGCATGTTGTTGACGGAGAAGCAGGCGCCCACCTCCCGCAGAAGCTCCACATAGTTCAGGTTCAGCAGCCAGTCGGCATTGTTCACCATCTGTGCCTTGCCAGGTCCAAACTCGATGAAGCGCTCCATCTGGCGCTTGAAGCACTCGGCATTGTGGTCAATGTCTTCCTTGGTCAGCATTTTACGCATGTCGGTACGGCCGGAGGGGTCGCCGATCATGGTGGTACCGCCGCCAATCAGGGCAATGGGCTTGTTTCCGGCCATCTGCAGCCGCTTCATCAGGGTCAGCGCCATAAAGTGACCGGCGGTCAGGCTGTCGGCGGTGCAGTCAAAGCCAATATAGAAGGTGGCCTTGCCGTTGTCGATCATTTCCCGGATTTCCGCCTCATTGGTAACCTGGGCAATCAGGCCCCGGGCAACCAGTTCATCATACAGTTTCATAATACATTTCCTTTCTTATTCCCCCTGGGACCGGCTGACCAGACTGGTCAGGGCGGCCCGCAGAATATTCACATTTGTTTGATCCAATACGGTATCCCGCGCCGTGTGGATACGGGAAAGATACAGCGCCAGCTTTCCTTTCCGCAGAGCGCAGATGCCCACACCGTAGGGAAAATTGCTCTGGTCCGAGGGATACACGGCAAGGCCCTTTTCAAATAAGGATACCCGCTTTTCTCCGAAGAAGCCGCAGCAGGTGCGAAGCAGTGCCATCTTTTGGGGGTCCTTTTTCAGCTTCCCCGTAGGAAAGAGCAGCAGCTCATTTCCGTCGCCCACACAGTCCAAATTCAGCACGATCTGCTTCTGTACCTGCGCCTTATGGGCTTTCCGATAGGAAGCCGAGCCGATTACGCCCAACTCCTCCAGGTCAAACAGGGCAAAGCATACTTTATCCCGCTGGTTTTCCGGTAAGGTTCTGGCGATCTCCAGAAGCGTAACCACACCGGAGGTATTGTCGTTGGCATTCCTGGGATTGGCAGGTCCGCACAGCAGCAGGGCGATATTGACCCAACTAAGGATCAGGAAAACAAGCTGCCCAACAAAAAAGCTGTCCGTCAGCCAGCCCACGGCAATCCCCAGCAGGACAGCCGGAAGCAGGATCACCGCTGTGGCAACAAGCTGATACAATACAAAAAGAGCAACATTGCAGGGTGTAATGAGATTCGGGACCAGCATTCCCGCGCAGGTATCATAGTGGGCAGTGATCAGGAATTTTGCCCTTTCCGGGTCGCCGATCACAAGGTTCCGGGCTCCCAGGGAGCCGGCTTCCTCCCGGCACTGGTAGCCGTTCCGGGAAAGCCAGTCTGACACCGCGTCACGGAAGGCTTTCTTTTGTTTTTTCCCTTTTCGGACAGGGAATTCCTCCAATATATCCATAGGTGCGTTCATTTTGATTTCCACCTCCCAAACAGCAGCAAAAAAGCGCCTTCTATCCCACTTGGGACAGAGGGCGCGTAAGCGCGGTACCACCTCATAATCGGCGCTTCCTCACGGACAGCGCCCTCACGGCGTCAGATAACGCCTACCGCTGTATCGGGCGAACCCGTCCTGCCCTACTGCACGTTCAGGCAAGCCACTCCGGGAGGTATTTGGGCGTTCTTTCCTGTTCCCTCGCACCAACCGGGAACTCTCTGTAGGAAAGGGGGCGCTTACTTCATCCCTTCACTGTGTTGACTTTCCTATCCTAACAAAAAGCGTCTGTTTTGTCAATAACCAAATATCGGTTTCGGATCCTCCGGTAGCTTTTTACCAGCCACCAGAAGCCCACGGTGCAGGCAAGGCACAGCACAATCAGGGCCACAATATCGCACCAGGGATGCCACATTCCCACAATACCCAATACACCCGCCAGCCAGAAAGAAAGGCTGTACTGCTTCCACATCCGGCCATTCTCCCGATTATAGGCCGGAATATCGGAAACGGTTTTGGGGTCAACCTTGCTTCCTGCCCAGAAGTGCATGGGTGTTTCCCGTCCGGCAGCCCACCTGCCGATTCCGTAAAACACCGCCCCGCTCCCCCAGCAGCAGACAATGAGAATAACAAGACCGGCAATGTCGCTTTTATCCATTTTCTTTCTGTCCCTCAGCCGGCGAAAGGAGCATCTCCTCCGCGCTTTTCAGGGTGGTTTCCGTAATATGGGTGCCGCCGATGATCCGGGCAAGCTCCTTCTTCCGGCCCTCCCGGTCCAGGGGGGTGACGCTGGTATAGGTCCTGCCCCCCCGTTCGGCCTTGGAGATCAGCAGATGGGTATCTGCCAGCGCCGCAAGCTGGGGAAGGTGGGTCACGCACAGAACCTGCTTGAACCGGGCCAGGGACTTGAGCTTCTCCGCCACCTTCTGGGCGGCACGGCCGGAAACGCCGGTATCCACCTCATCAAAAATGAGACAGCCGATCCGGTCATTCTCCGCCAGAACATTTTTCATAGCAAGCATGATCCGGGCCAGCTCACCGCCGGAGGCAACCTTGCTCAAGGGTTTCAGCGCCTCACCGGCGTTGGCGGACATATAGAACGCCACAGCGTCCGCGCCGCTGGGGGTAAGCTCCAGTTCCCGGAAACGGCAGGAAAACTGCACCCTTGGCATATCCAGCTGGCTAAGCTCCGCAAGGATCCGCCCGGACATGGCCTCGGCGTTTTCCTGCCGGTTTGCGCGCAGCTTCTCCGCCTTTTCCCAGGCGGCAGCCTCCGCTTTTTCCAGCTTCTTTTTCAGCTTTTCCAGATGGTCGTCGGCAAATTCAATCTCATCCAGCTCCGCCCTGGCACGGTCCAGATAAGCAAGGATATCCTCGCAGGTGGCGCCGTACTTCCGGCGCAGCCGGTGCAGGACATCCAGCCTTGACTCGATCCGCTCCAATTCGTCGGCGGAGTAGCTCAGATTATCCCGGGCATCCCGGGCTTCCTCGGCAGCGTCCTCCACCTGGTATTTCAGGTCCGCCACCTTTTCATGCAGGGCGGCAAAGCTGTCACTGAACCGGGAAAGCCGGGCCAGAGCATACTCCGCCTGGGAAAGAAGGCCTGCCGCGCCGTCACTGTCATCGTCCCCGTAGAGGCACTGCACCGCCTCGTCCATGCCCTGGGAAAGCTTTTCCGCGTTCTGCAGCAGCTTGCGCCGGTCCTCCAGCGCCGTATCCTCCCCGGCCTCCGGGGCCGCCTTTTCGATTTCGGCGATCTGGTATTTGAGGGTCTCCATCCGGCGGAGCTTCTCCCCCTCATCCATGGTCATCCGGTCGATCTGGCGGCGCAGCTCAGCCACAGTATCGTAGCTTTCCCGGTAGCTTTCCCGCAAAGCCTCATTTCCGGCAAAGGCATCCAGAAAGGAAAGATGGTTTTCTTCGTCAAAAAGCGCCGCGGAATCGTGCTGTCCGTGAATATTGATCAGCTGGATTCCCAGCTTATGCAGAATGGAAACCGTCACAAGGCAGCCGTTGACCCGGCAGATATTCTTCCCGTCCAGGAAAATTTCCCGCTGGATCACCGTCTCCGGATCATACGTCACCCCGTTTTCCTCAAACCAGCTCAGCTCCGGCACCTGGGTGAAAACGCCCCGGACAGAGGCCTTCTGGGTGCCGGTCCTGATCATATCCCGGTAGGCCCGCTCTCCCACAATGGCGGATATGGCATCAATAACGATGGATTTGCCCGCGCCGGTCTCACCGGTGAGGACGTTGAACCCCCGGTCAAAAGAAATATCCGCCTGCTCAATGACGGCAATATTTTCAATGTGCAGAAGACTCAGCACGGTGCTTCCCCCTTTCGTCAGCTGATGAGCGCTTTAATTTCCCCGCAGAAAACCGCGGCGGAATTGGAATCCCGCAGAATGGCCACCACGGTATCATCTCCCGCCAATGTGCCCAGAATGTATTCCGCTTTCATGGCGTCCAGGGCCGAAGCGGCGGCATTGGCAAGACCGGGCAGGGTATGGATCACCACAATGTTCTGGGCATAGTCAAAGCTTGTGACGCACTCCCGGAAGATGGTGTTGAGCCGGTCAGAAAAAGGATTGCCCGGTTCCTTTTCCGTGATGGAATAGCGGTAGGTTCCGAAGTTCGTCATTTCTTTTACGATCTTCAGTTCCTTGATGTCCCGGGAGATGGTTGCCTGGGTGCAGGAGAAACCCGCCTCCTGCAGCTCCTGCAGAAGCTGCTCCTGGGTCTCCACATTGGCAGTGGAGATGATCTCCATGATCTTCGCCTGTCTTTTTGCTTTCAATTTCCGTCCCCTCTTTTTCTAAAATATAACGGATGATTGCTTTTGGTTTGCATTGGCAACCTCTAAAAACTGTTTTTTGCGGTTTCGGGCGAGAGATTATGTTCTAAGGCTACACCGCATAATTCAGCAAGAAAGCTCAGTGAGAGATTTTGTGCCAGTTCAAAGTTTCAAAAACGGGGGAATACTGTATGTATTTCCCGTTTTTGAAACTGCAGAAATGGTGCAAAAGATCCGCTGAGATCCGCTGACGCAATTGTGCGGTGTTGCCCTAACAAAAGTTTTGGAAAGTCCGGAATACTTGTGTATTGCGAACTTTTCAAAACGCATTGTTAGAGCAAAAGATCCGTCCGAAACCCAAAAGGGCAGTTTTGGAGGTACCCTTTATTTTTTGAACTTCGCGTTGACCACATCGTAAAAGCTGCGCTGCTTGAGCCGCACCAGCTTTGTTTCCAGCTTGGACCGGCGGACGGTCGTCACATCCCCCATATTCAGGCGCAGAGCCTTTCCCCCGTCCACGGACAGATAGGCATTGCGCCGGGCGTTCCGGGCAAGCTCCACCGTCACCACCCGGCGGTCGGAAGCCACGATGCACCGGGCGCCCATCTCATGGGCGCAGATCGGGGTGATAAGGATATTTTCCGCTTCCGGCTCCACAATGGGACCGCCGGCGGAAAAGCTGTAGGCCGTGGAGCCGCTGGGCGTGGCCACGATCAGGCCGTCGCCGCCGCATTCCAGCGCCTGAACGCCGTCGCACTTTACCGTGAGATAAACAATCCGTGCCACAGCGCCCTTGGTAATCACCACATCGTTAAGAGAAATATCATGGAAAATAATGTCACGGTCCCGCTGCACCGTCACATCCAGCATCCGGCGGCTCTCAATGGTGAAGCTGTCCGTGCCCAGCAGCGCCAGCTTATCCAGCTCCGTGCTCTCCAGCTCCGCCATAAAGCCCATGGTGCCGATATTGACCCCCAGCAGCGGGATCCCCCGGCGGGTCGCGCTCTTTGCCATATGCAGGATGGTGCCGTCGCCGCCGAAGCAGACCACCAGGTCCGCCGTCTGCATCTCCCGGTCCAGCCGGGTAAAATGCAGGTCCTTGGGAAGATCGTAGGTTCTGTCCACCTCAAAGGGCAGGCACAGCTTGACCTGCATTCCCGCCTTTTTCAGGATCTCTATGGCCTCCCGGGCAGTTCCAAAATTCTGGTCCCGATATGGATTCGGGGTCACGATCACGTTTTTCATTCCTCGGCCCCCTTGTCCAGCGCCCTGTGGGCACCCTCAACGATTTTCTCCGGATCCGGGCGGAGGCTTTCTCCCTCACCCAGGGCCAGGTGGGCCAGAAATTCAATATTGCCCTCCGGTCCCTTGACCGGGGACCAGGTCAGGCCCAGGACCCGGAAGGACAGGCTGTCCGCCAGGGAAAGGAACCCTTCCAGCACCTCCCGGTGGGTGCTCTTTTCCCGGACAACGCCTTTTTTACCCACCTTTTCTTTCCCGGCCTCAAACTGGGGCTTGATCAGGCAGACCACCTGACCGGACTCTTTCAAAAGGGTCTTGATCACAGGCAGGACGATTTTCAGGGAAATGAAGCTCACGTCTACAACGGACAGGTCGAGCTTTTCTCCCAGCTGCCCCGCAGTCACATAGCGGATATTGGTGCGCTCCATCACCACCACCCGGGGATCGGAACGGATCTTCCAGTCCAGCTGGCCGT
>JAEDNR010000088.1 GCA_016302405.1 Oscillospiraceae bacterium | reverse complement strand
ATCAGAAAATGTCGCCGTTCCTCATCCGCCCCTGCGGGGCACCTTCCCCCCGGGGGAAGGTATTGGCCCTACAAATTCCCAATTTATCGTTTCGCTGCGAAAGCCGATATTTATGCTCCCGATTATAGCGGCTTACGGTTTTCCTGTCAACTTTCCACCCGGGATTTTCCAAAAAACCATTATTTGCCTTGAACACCGGAAAAACGGATGTTATAATGGTCCCAATCTGAAATATGCACCCGAAAGGATGAGATAGATGAATGTTGAGTTGCAGCATCTGACCAAAATTTTTCCCTCCCGGGACAAAAAGGGCAAGGAGGTAGTCGCCGTCAGCGACTTTACCTTTACCGTCCCCGACGGAGAGCTCATCGGCCTGCTGGGCCCCTCCGGCTGCGGCAAGAGCACCACGCTGTACATGCTCAGCGGCCTGGAAAAGCCCACCTCCGGAAAGATCTTTTTCGGTGAAGACGACGTGACCGACCTGCCGGCGGAGAACCGGGGTGTGGGCCTGGTGTTCCAGAACTATGCCCTGTACCCCCATCTGACCGTGGAGCAGAACATCCGCTTCCCCCTGGAAAACCGGAAGGGCGCGGATAAACTGACCAAGGAGCAGATGAAGGAAAGGGTACTGGAGGCCGCCAAACTGGTGCAGATCGACATGCTCCTTTCCCGGAAGCCCAATGAGCTTTCCGGCGGCCAGCAGCAGCGGGTCGCCATCGCCCGGGCTCTCGTGAAGATGCCCAAGGTATTGCTGCTGGACGAGCCTCTTTCCAACCTGGACGCCCGGCTGCGGCTCCAGACCCGGGAGGAAATCCGCCGCATCCAGAAGGAAACGGGGATCACCACCGTGTTCGTCACCCACGACCAGGAGGAGGCCATGAGCATCTCCGACCGGATCGTTGTCATGCAGGCGGGCGTTGTCCAGCAGATCGGCAAGCCCCAGCAGGTCTACGACGACCCAGTAAACCTGTTCGTTGCCAAGTTCCTGGGTACGCCCCCCATCAACATGTTCCGGGGAAAAGTGGAAAAGGAAACCCTGTACATTGGTGACGATGCCGTTCTGTCCGTTCCCGGCGCCCCGGACGGGGAGGTGGAAGTGGGCATCCGTCCCGAGGGCTTCCTGCCCGATAACGACGGGCCCCTCCGCTGCTGCCTGCGGAATGTGGAGGTCATGGGCCGGGATGTGAGCATTGTGGCGGAAAACGACGCTCTCGAAGCCCCCACTCTCCGGGCCATTGTCCAGTCGGACCTGTCCCTGCCGGCAGGCGGCACGGTGCGCTTCGGGTTAAAGCCCCACAAGGTCCTGCTGTTTGCCAAGGATACCGGGGAGCGGATCCGGTTCGGGGAGGCGCGCAATGGATAACAAAAGCTGGAAGGGCTGGCTGTACCTGCTGCCTGCCATCGCCTTTCTGGGCGCGTTTCTGGTGTACCCCCTCATCGACGTGTTCATTTACTCCGTGGAGGAGGGTTACAACTCCGCGTCCCAGACCTATTTTGGGGTAGGGCTTTACAATTTTTCCTATGTGCTCCACGATCCCTATTTTCTCCAGGCTCTCAAGAACACCCTGATTCTTGTGCTTATCACCGTGCCCCTGTCCACCGGCATCGCCCTGCTGATCTCCGTGGCTCTCAGCTCCATCCAAAAGCTCCGGGAGCTTTTCCAGACGGTGTTCTTCCTGCCCTATGTGACCAACACCCTGGCGGTGGGTCTGGTGTTTATGATCCTCTTTAAGAAGACCCCCTACTCCGACGGCCTGATCAATCTGCTGCTCAGCGTTTTCGGCATTTCCCCCATTGATTTCATCGGCGGCCCCTACTGGGCGAAAATGTTCGTCCTGTGCTTTTATACCGTCTGGGTGGTTATGCCCTTTAAAATCCTCATTCTCACCAGCGCCCTGGCCTCGGTAAGTCAGGTGTACTACAACGCCGCCCGGGTGGACGGCACCTCCCGGGGCCGGATGTTCCGGAAGATCACCCTGCCCATGATCTCCCCCTCCATCTTCTATCTGGTGATCACCGGCTTTATCGGCGCCTTTAAGGCCTACTCCGACGCGGTGGCCCTCTTCGGCACCGACCTGAACGCCGCCGGCATGAACACCATCGTGGGCTATGTGTACGACATGCTCTACGGCAACGCGGGGGGCTACCCCTCCTACGCCTCCGCCGCCGCCATCGTGCTGTTTTCCATCGTGCTCACCATCACGGTGATTAACCTGCTGGTAAGCAAAAAGCACGTCCACTATGTATGAGGTAAGCGTTTATGGACTACAAGAAACTAACGCGGGGCGCCCGGCTCCGCAATGGTGCCCGCAAAACCGTGCAGTACACGCTGCTTATTTTCTGGGCACTGCTGGTGCTGTTCCCCTTTTACTGGATGCTGCTGACCTCGGTCAAAAGCTACGGAAGCTACAACGCCGAGTACATCCCCAAGCTTTTTACCCTCTCCCCCACCCTGAGTAACTACCTGGAAGCCTTCCGAGCGGTGCCCCTGGCAAAATACTTCCTGAACACCGTGATCTTTACCCTCGCCACCACAGCGGTGATGCTCATGGTCACGGTGCTGGCGGCCTTTGCCTTTGCCCGGCTGGATTTTCCCGGCAAGGATCTGGTCTTTACCCTGTTCCTGTCCCTGATGATGATTCCCAGCGAGCTGGTGGTCATTACGAACTTTGTCACCATTACGGACATGGACCTGCGCAATACCTTTCTGGGCCTCATCCTCCCCTCGGTGACCTCGGTATTTTACATCTACCTGCTGAAAGAGAACTTCGCCCAGATTCCGGACGAACTGTACTACGCCGCCAAGGTAGACGGCACCTCGGACCTCAAGTACCTGTTTAAGGTCATGATCCCCATCTGCCAGCCCACCATCGTCACCGTGACCATCCTCAAGGTCATCGAGTGCTGGAACAGCTTCGTGTGGCCCCGGCTCATCACCGACGACCCCAATTATTATCTCGTTTCCAACGGCATCCAGGAGATCCGGGAAAACGGCTTCGGCCGGGAGAACATCCCCGCCATGATGGCGGCGGTGGTGGTCATCTCCCTGCCCCTCATTATCCTGTTCCTGGTCTTCCACAAGAAGATCATGGCAGGCGTAGCAAGAGGAGGCACCAAGGGATGAAAAAAGTAATTTCCGCGCTCCTTGCGGCTCTGCTCCTGGCGGCGCTGCTTTCCGGCTGCCACGGGGCAAGAGATCAGGGCACCTTCGCCATTCCGGAAAGCTTCGACGAAAGCCGGAGCTACGAGATTACCTTCTGGGCCAAGAACGACACCAATGTGACCCAGGCCAACATTTACAAGCAGGCCATTGCGGACTTTCAGGAGCTCTACCCCAGTATCACCGTGAACCTGCGGCTTTACACCGATTACAGCCGGATCTATAACGATGTGATCACCAACATTGCCACCAACACCACCCCCAATGTATGCATCACCTATCCGGACCACATCGCGACTTACCTCACCGGCACCGACGCGGTGGTGCCGCTGGACAGCCTCTTTCGTGATCCCCGGTACGGCCTGGGAGGAAGTGCGCTTCGCTTTGACGGCCCCACTCAGGAGGAGATCATCCCCCAGTTCTTAGCCGAGTGCGCCATCGGGGGCACCCACTACGCCATTCCCTACATGCGCTCCACGGAAGCCTGCTACATCAACAAGGACTTTGTGGAGGCTCTGGGCTACCAGGTGCCGGAAGTTCTGACCTGGGACTTTATCTGGGAGGTCAGCGAGGCTGCCACGGCGAAAAACGCCGACGGCACCTACAGGCTGAACGGTCAGAATGTGATGATCCCCTTTATCTATAAGTCCACGGACAACATGATGATCCAGCAGCTTCGCCAGCTGGACGCCCCCTACGCCACCGCCGCCGGGGATATTCAGATCTTCAATGACACCACCCGGGAGCTTCTCATGACCGCGGCGGAGCACACAAAGTCCGGCTCCTTCTCCACCTTCAAGATCTCCAGCTACCCTGCCAACTTCCTCAACGCCGGACAGTGCGTCTTTGCCATTGACTCCACCGCCGGCGCTACCTGGATGGGCTCCGGGGCCCCCCTGCTGGACATCAGTCCGGACCAGCTTGTGGAGTTTGAAACGGTGGTCCGGCCCGTGCCCCAGTTTGACCCGGACAATATGCGGATGATTTCCCAGGGCCCCTCCGTATGCGTCTTCAATAAGAGCGACCCCCAGCAGGTGCTGGCCTCCTGGCTCTTCGCCCAGTTCCTGCTGACCAACGACGTACAGATCGCCTACGCCACCACCGAGGGTTATGTCCCCGTCACCGCCAAGGCCCAGGGAAGCGAAACCTACCAGGACTACCTGTCCCGGGCGGGGGAGGACGGAAACGAGCACTACGATGTGAAGATCGCCGCCTCCCGGCTGCTGCTGGAGCACACCGATGATACCTTTGTGACCCCGGTGTTCAACGGCTCCGCTTCCCTGCGCTCCGCCGCCGGACAGATGATCGAGGAGGTGGTCAAGGCCATCCGCCGGAGCCAGCCCGTAAATGACGAAACCATTGGCGCCCTCTATGAAAAAATGACCGCCCTGTACCGGCTGGATCAAATCCAGTCCGGAAACAGCAAGGCGGAACTGGGGCCGCTGCCCGCCGAATCCCGGGCCCTGCTGTGGGCCCTGGGGCTCTGCTGGGCCGGGATCCTTACGTACCTGGGGTTAGACTACAGAAAAAAGAAAAGAAAAAGCCGCGAAACCCATTGATTTGCCGGAAGCAGTGGTGTATAATGCCAGTATGCGTTAAAATAGGCGCAGAGAATCTGATTTTACAAAGTAAGGAGATCGAAAATGAAGAAGATCATTGCCATGCTGCTGGCGCTGAGCCTGGTGCTCGCTTTCGCCGGCTGCGCTTCCGAAAAGCCCGCCGAGACCACGGCGGCACCTGAGACCACCGCGGCTCCCGAGGTCACCGAGGCTCCCGAGGTCACCGAGGAGGTTCCCGACACCTCCGAGACCGGCCCTGCCGAGGCGGAAGGCACCGTCATGACCCACGCCGAGTATGTGGCTGCCGACCTGGAATCCGCCGTGTGCGTGGAGACCTATGTCCAGGCTACCCAGTCCTGGTGGAACAACCAGATCACCGTCTACGCCCAGAGCGAGGACGGCGCCTACTTCATTTACAACATGGAGTGCAGTGAAGAGAATGCCACCAAGCTGGTTCCCGGCGCCAAGATCCGTGTCACCGGCTACAAGAGCGAGTGGTCCGGCGAAGTGGAGATCGTGGACGGCACCTTCGAGCTGCTGGAGGGTTCCTACATTGCTGAACCCACCGATGTCACCGAGCTGCTGGGTACCGACGCCCTTATTGAGCATCAGAACGAGAAGGTCACCTTCACCGGTATGACCGTGGAAGCTGCCAACGAGGCCGGCGACGCGTTCCTGTACAACTGGGACGGCTCCGGTGCGGCCGGCACCGACAGCGACCTGTACTTCAATGCCTCCGTGGGCGGCAACACCTACACCTTCGTCATTGAGTACTACCTGTGCAACGAGACCACCGAGGCTTACCAGACCGTTACCAACCTGAAGGTTGGCGACACCATCGACATGGAAGGCTTCCTGTACTGGTACAATGGCAGCCAGCCCCACATCACCTCTGTCGTGGTGAAGTAAATAAACCAACGAAAGCCCCGATCCTCCAACACCGAGGATCGGGGCCTTTTCTGTTATGCAGGCAATTTGAAGTGCGCTGTTACAGCTAAATCCGGATGACTCCCCGCCTTTTCACCTCTCCCTTTCGGAGAACCAGGGGATAATCCAGATTTCCCCCAGCAAAACGACAAATTGGAATTTGTCGAATTCCCGGTCATTGCGAACCAGTCCGCAGACTGGTGTGGCAATCCCCCGGTTAGACGTACCACTTCTCGTGGATAAATTCCGGAAAACGGTACAAAAGAACGGTCTGTATGACGATGGGTTGCCCATAATTCGATGGAGATTCCCACACCAGTGTGCGCACTGGTTCGGAATGACAGTGTTGTTCGGGGCGTGCGTTCACCTCTACAAATTCCAATTTGTCTGTCTGCCGCGGGAAGCCGGTGAAAAGAGCGCCCCCAAGGTCATTTGACCTTGGGGGCGGTTTTCTATGAAAATTATGCTCGGCGGCGGAAATTGGCGGGTTTGCGCCGGGGTTCTCCCTTGGCGTCGAAGAAGAACATGCACAGGCCGTTGACAGTAAGGGTGGCAATCAGCACCAGCGCAGCCTCCCAGATGAGGCAGCGCACTGCCCGCCAGGCCATGTCCATGGCGGCCATTCCGGAAAAACCTCCGGAGATCATAAACATGATTACGGTGAGCACCAGCCCCAGAGCCGCGAAGGTCAGCCCGGCAATCCGCTGGGAAAAGCGCCAGGCCTGAACGCTGCCCATGCCAAAAAAGCACCGGTAGCCAAAGTAATAATTGGCCTCCTTAGGAGACAGGAGCAGATAGGCAATTCCCAGTGCCAGGAGCACTATGGGGCCGACAATCACCGCGATCCGGCAGATAAGCTCCACCTTTCCCAGGGCGGTGGATATATCCGGAAGCAGGGCGGCAGGGTCAAACCCGTCCATCAGTTCCTTAATGGTGTCTATGCTGAATGCAGCCTCGGTGGCCGCGGTGGTTTCCAAAGACATTATTTTTCCTCCAGGTATTTGCTGATCTCCCGCATGAAGCTGTTCGCGTCCTGGAACTGGTGATAGATGGAGGCAAAGCGGATGTAGGCCACTTCGTCCAGAGGCTTCAGCCGCTCCATGACCATCTCGCCCAGCTTATCGCTGCTGATCTCCCGCTCCAGGGTATTCTGAATGGTCTGCTCGATCTCGGTAGTGATCCGGTCCAGGTCGTTCACATCCACCCGCCGCTTGTCAAAGGCGCGGATCATGCTATTGAGGATCTTGTTCCGGTCAAAGGGCTGGCGGGAGCCGTTGCGCTTCACCACAATAATAGGCAGCGTCTCCACCACCTCGTAGGTGGTGAACCGGCGCAGGCAGCGCATACATTCCCGGCGGCGGCGGATGCTCACGCCATCCTCGGAATGCCGGGAGTCCACGACCTTGCTCTCCTGATCTCCGCAAAAAGGACACTTCATGGCCAACACTTCCTATTTCCAGGGCACACCGGCAGTTTCCCCGGTTTGCGCCCAAATGATACCATTCCGTATGCATTATACCAGAAATATACACAAATAGCAAGGATTTTTTAGGCGGCAGGGCCCGAAAGGGAGTGGAAAGCGGACAGATACGCAGTAAGCAGCAGGACATTGCGGCCTATTCCCTATTTTCCGCTTTTTTATTCATCCCGAAGCGACACCATAACTGTCCACTGTCAATCAGACTATCTTTCGAAAGTACACTGACAAATTGGAATTTGGCGGGGGGTTTTGGTACGCGGGTGGATAGACGCCTTGCCCCCCGCACTTGTGAGGGGGGTGT
>JAEDNR010000087.1 GCA_016302405.1 Oscillospiraceae bacterium | reverse complement strand
TCGGTCACTGGTTCGCAATGACCGGGAGTTCGATACCGCACCCGTCGGCCCAACAAATTCCCAATTTGTCTTTCCGTCCAACTGATTGATATAAATCATTTTATCAAACCGGGAATTGACTGTCAACCGGGCGGCGCCCCTTGACATTTTGCCTCTGCTGCCGGATAATAAGAAAAACAAATGCAGAGGAGCGGAGCACATGGAAGAAAAACGAAAAACTTCCTTTACCGGCTTTCAGCTGAAGCTGATCGGGTGGGGACTGACGATCCTTTGGGCTTTGGGAATGACGGTACTGGGCGGCACGAAAGCCGGTCTTGTCCTGCAATATCTTGGGCTTCCCGCCTTGCCCATTTTCGCGTTCCTCCTGGTGGAGGGCTTTGTACATACCCAAAAACCGGAGCGGTATGTTATAGGCCTTGCCGTGACAGCGTTTCTTGCGGAACCGGTTTACGACTTTGCCGTCACAGGCTCCTGGTTCAGCTTCACCGGTGCCTCCGGGCAGAATCCTCTGCTTGCCTGTATACCCGCGGCGGTGGAACTGTACTTCCTGCGGTATAAGGCTGCCCGGGGAGGCAATGTGGCCAATGTCCTCATGGTAATTTTCGCGTCTTTGTGGGCCTATGTGTTCAATATCCGCTGCGGGATCTCCTTTATGCTGATGGCGGGAACCTTTTTCCTTCTGAGGGAGAAGAGAAAGCTGCTGTTTTCCATGGGCTGCGCGGTGTGCCTGGTGCCCTATATCACTCCGGCCCTGGGGCTGCTTCCTCTGAGCTGCTATGATGGAGAGCGGGGAGCGTTGGATCCGAAGGGGAAATACCTCTTTTATTGCGCTTTTCCTGTGCTGTGGGCGGTGCTTGCAGTGGTGCGTCTGCTGGCAGAATAAGACCCCACAGGATACCCTATGGGGTCCGCGGGGCTACTGCCCCTTGTATTTTCGCCTGGTTGCCATGCCGCCCCGGATATGGCGCTCCCTTTTGTTTTCCTCCAAAACCTCCCGGGCCTGCAGATACAACGCGTAGTTGCTGCAGCGCAGCCGCTGGGTCAGGTCCTTATGCACAGTGGACTTGGAAATGCCGAAGTGCCGGGCGGCTGCCCGGACCGTGGCACCGGTTTCGATGACGTACACAGCCAATTCACAGGCTCGCTTTTCCATGGATTCTGTCATATGCTCCCCTCCGATGCTGTGCTTCTGCATCAAACCTATGCGCGGGTTGGGGGGTATATTCCCGGGAGCGGCAGGCTTATCGGGGCAGCGGCAGTACGATAAATTGGAATTTGCAGAGGGCTGCCAGGGCATCGAACAACACTGTCATTCCGAACCAGTCCTCAGACTGGTGTGGGAATCTCCATCGACTTTCAGTCTGCTTTTCGTCTTACCTCGTAGGGGCGCTCATTGAGCGCCCGCGGAAATGTTCCAATTTTGTAACAAATATCCGGTAAAAGGAACCTTTTCGCCGATAGAAATCTGGATAACAGAAATTTCTCTGCCGGGCGCTCAATGAGCGCCCCTACGGCGTATGACGTTCTTGGCCCCGGAATTCGATGGAGATTGCCACGCCAGTGTGATCACTGGCTCGCAATGACCGGGAATTCGACAAATTCCAATTCAGGCTATCGGCTTTAATAAGCTGATCGTGAAATTGTAAATTGGCGGGCCAATACCTTCCCCCGGGGGGAAGGTGCCCCGCAGGGGCGGATGAGGAACGGCGACATTTTCTGATTGGGGCGCAGGCAAATAAGAACGTACAGCTTTTCAAATCGTGCTTTTTTTACGAACTGCATGGAAAATCGCTCTGTTTCGCCGTTCCTCATCAGTCTCGCTGCGCTCGACAGCTTCCCCCCGGGGGAAGCGATTGCGCTTCGCGCCAGTGCGCCAAATTCCAATATGTCAGTGTGCTTACTAAAGCCGATAACCTGTATTCCAATTTGTTTGTTTACTGCGTAAATCAGATATATATTCATTATGAGAAAGGGAGATCACCCATGCTTTATTTCAACAATGATTACAGCGAGGGCTGCCATGAAAAGATTCTGGAGGCCCTGGTAAAAACAAACTATGTCCAGACCCCCGGGTATGGGGAGGACGCATTCTGCGCCCGGGCGGCGGAGAAGATCCGCGCCCTGTGCGGCAGGGAGGATCTGGGGGTTCACTTCCTGGTGGGCGGGACCCAGGCCAACTTTACCGTGATTGCCGCCGCGCTGCGGCCCTACCAGGGGGTGCTCTGCGCCGCCTCCGCCCACATCAACGGCCATGAGACGGGAGCGGTGGAAGGCACCGGACACAAGTGTCTGCCCCTTTCTGCCCACGAGGGAAAGATTACCGCGGAGCAGGTGCGCGACGCGGTGCTGGCCCACCGGAAAGATCCCAGTTTTGAACACACGGTCCAGCCGGCAATGGTGTATATTTCCCAGTCCACGGAGCTGGGCACCCTGTACAGCCGCCGGGAGCTGGAGGCGCTGTCCGGGGTCTGCCGGGAGCTGGGACTGTACCTGTTCCTGGACGGCGCACGGCTGGGCTATGCCCTGGCAGCGGAAAGCAATGACCTGACCCTTTTGGATATCGCCCGTCTGTGCGATGTGTTTTACATCGGCGGCACCAAGGTTGGGGCACTGTTCGGCGAAGCCGTGGTTATTGGAAACCCTGCCATCAACCGGGACTTCCGGTATATGATCAAGCACCAGGGCGGCATGCTGGCCAAGGGCCGTCTGCTGGGGCTTCAGTTTGAGGTCCTCATGGAGGATGGGCTGTACCTGAAGCTTGGGGAGCACGCTGACCGGCTGGCTGACCGGCTTCGGGAGGAGCTGGAAGGACTGGGCGTACCGTTCCTGGTTCCCGGGGTAACCAACCAGCTTTTCCCCATTCTGCCGGACGCGGTGCTGGCGCAGCTCAGTGAGAAATACGTTTTCTGCGAGCAGGAGCGGGTAGATGAATGTCACCGGGCTGTCCGCTTCTGCACAAGCTGGGCAACCCGGGAAGAAGCGGTGGACGTGCTGTGTGCCGACCTGCGCCGTTTGCTGAAGCGGTAAAATTCACAGCTTGTTCACCGTTCCCCCGGGAGAAAAGGATATAATACGGAAGAAAAATACCCGATCCCACCGGAAAAGGATTCCTTTTCCGGGAAAGGAGCGTTTCCATGCAGTTGGACAAAAAACTGATTCACAGGATCTTTCTGTGCCTGGCAGGACTGCTGTTTCTTATCTGGCTTTTAACGGACACCCAGCGGGTCCAGGCGGTGTGGAGCACGGTCGCCGCGCTGCTGTCCCCCTTTGTTACGGGGGCTGCTGTGGCGTTTGTTTTCAATGTGCCCATGCGGGGTGTGGAAAAGCAGCTTTCCGATATCCGCAAGCCCGGTCTGCGCCGGGGGCTGGCACTGGTGATGACCATTGGCCTCATTGTGCTGATTTTTGCCGGGGTGGTGGGACTGCTGATTCCTCAGATTGAAAAGACCGTGGAAACGCTGTCTACCCGGATCCCGCCGTTTATCAAACGGGCGGGGGAGAGTATGCTGCTGTTTCTGGAGAAACACCCGGAGCTGCGCGCCTGGGTGGAGGAAAACCCCGAGCTATCCAATGTGGATTGGAATGCTGTGCTTCAGAGAACCTTTTCCTTCCTGGGCAACAGCGCCGGGACCATTGTGGACAGCGCGTTTTCCGCCATCGGCAGCGTCACCGGTGCTGTTGTCAATATTTTTATCAGCCTGTTTTTTGCCATCTACTGCCTGACCCGAAAGGAGATTCTGGCCCGGCAGGGCAGACGGATTCTCTATGCCTTTCTGCCGGAGCGCGGCAGCGACGAGATCATTCGGATTCTCCGCCTGACCAACGCGACCTTTTCCAAGTTTATTTCCGGCCAGTGCCTGGAGGCCTGTATTCTGGGATGCCTTTTTGCCGTTGCCATGCTGATTTTCCGGATGCCCTATGTATCCCTCGTCAGCGTTATCATCGCGGTGACGGCGCTGGTGCCGGTGGTGGGCGCCTTTGTCGGCTGTGTGCTGGGCGCTTTCTTCATTCTGGTGGACAGCCCCATTCAGGCGGTGACCTTTGTGGCCATGTTTCTGGTGATTCAGCAGCTGGAAAACAATCTGATCTATCCCAGAGTGGTGGGCACCTCCATCGGCCTGCCCGGCATGTGGGTGCTGGTGGCGGTGACAGTGGGCGGCGGCCTTATGGGCGTGGGCGGTATGCTGGTGATGATCCCCCTGGTTTCGGTGCTGTATACCCTCCTGGGCGAGTACACCGCTGCCCGGGTGGCCGCGCGGCATATTCCGGCGGAAAAGCTGATGGACCAGCCCCCGGACCTGCAGACTGCCTACCAGAAGCGCCGGCAGCGGATACGGCCCCAAAAAACGCGCCTGCGCTTTCCGAAGAAACAAGACGCGCAGGCAAAAGAAGAACAGAACAAAGAATAAACAGCTGCCCTGAGAGCGAATGCTTTCAGGGCAGTAGATGCTTATGGGACTGTTGCAGCAAAGCGGAAAATGATCGTTTAGCGGCTTCGCCGAATTGACAATTGACAATTGACAGTTGACAATTATTGTGTCCCTACGGGACATTTTTGAAATAATTTAGACGCTTTTGCCCGGATTATTTATTAAAATCATCCCGAAGGGATTCCTTAATTGTCAATTTTCCATTGTCAATTGTCAATTAAACGATCATTTACCATAGCACTGCGCCTGCGGTCGAGGGGCCCAAAGGATGTGCGTCTACCACCCAAAGTGCGTAACGCATTTGCCGCGGGCCTTGCCCGCTAAACGATTTTCTGATAACCGGCGGGTCAATCCCGTTTTTTCAGCACAACCTCACCGTTTCTGCCGCCGAGATAGCTGCCGTCCCGGATCACCGGACAGCCGTTGACGAATACATGTGCGATGCCTCCGGGTGCCGCGTCGGGCTTCTTTTCATCCACAGACAAGGCATCCATATCCAGCACTGTAATATCTGCCTTGTAACCCGGGCGCAGATAGCCGCGCTCCGGGATGCCAAAGCGGTCAGCGGTGGCGCCGGTCATTTTCCGGACGATTGTTTCATAGGGGATGCCCCAGCGCTTTGCCAGGAGGAAGAACTGGGGGAAGGTCTGGAAGGCGGCGATGTTCTGCAGTCCCTTTTCTTCTACCCAGGCATCCGTCATGAATATGGACAGGTCATCCTCCATGAGGGTGCGCACAATGTCGTCGTTATAGTATTTGCCCAGATAGATGCTGCCGCTGCGATTGGACAGGTCGACCAGCTTCAGGTACATATCCAGATTGGAAAGGCCTTCCTCCGCAGCAATCTCGGGAATTGTTTTGCCCTCATACTGCGGGTGCTCGTCGGAGATATAGGCCACCACCATATCCTCCCAGTCAATGCCCAGCACCTTCCGGTACATGAGGATGGTAAGTTCCAGCTTCAGACGATTGATGGGCTTCTTTGCTTCCTCTTTGGAAAGGGACGCGTACCACTCCGGGTACACCACGGTGATGACCGAGGCACCGTAGTGGAAGGCGTAGTTATCATAGGCGATGGGGGAGCCGGCGGCATGCTCCCGGTGGAACACTGCAAGCATTTTATCTTTCAGACCCCAGCTGCGCTTACCGGTGAAAATCAGATGGGAATACTCCAATTTACAGCCGGATTTCTTCATAATATCCACGGCCTCGTCCAGCGCCAGCTCCAAATGGGACTTTTTGGTCAGGAGGGGATAGTCCGCGCTGACAGCGGAGCAGGCCCGGGGATGTATCGTGACGATTCCGTCGTATTTTGCGATTTCCCGGGCAAAGGCGAGAATCTCGTCGCTTTTGGCATACCGGTCCGGCTCATACATAAAGCCCAGGGAACCGCCGAAAGCGCCGCCCTCCATAGCCTCCCGCACATGGCCCAGTTCCTCCTGGATCTGTTCGGCGGTAAAGGGGGTGGGGTCAAAGCCGGCGATACCCGCGCGGACGGAGCCCTGTCCAATCAGGGGCACCAGGTTCACATAGAGATTCCCTGCAGCCCGGGCCTTGAAGTCGGCAAAGCTTCCGGGGTTTTGGGTATCGAACAGGCCGCCACCCAGTTTGTCCCTATAGGGCGTGTCGGGATCCGTACCGAAAGGGGAGAAGCTGCAGTTGCCGGTGATCTGGGTGGTAATCCCCTGCTGAAGAAAGGGCTTATAGAATTTCTCGGCATCCGGCCGGTCGTAGAAAAAGTCGTTGTGAGAGTGGGCATCGATGAGACCGGGGCAGACCATGCGCCCGGCTGCGTCCATAACCTGATCCGCATCGGCGGTGATCTCTCCGCCCACCTGAATAATGCGGTCATCCTCGATGAGAATATCACCCTTTACCGGAGCGGCTCCGCTTCCGTCATAGAGCATACCGTTTTTCAGCAGCGTTTTCATGAATAGGCCTCCTGACTGTATTTATCATTTTGTGTTCTTGAAAATGCCCCCGGCATTCAGGAATGGGCGATGATGTCCCAGGGGGTAAGGATCCCCCGGAGCCGGTCCGTGGGCTTACCGGAATTGGTGAGCAGAACCAAACGAATCCGCTTGCCGTCTTCCAGCCGTTTTTCAAACAGCGCCACAACATCATCCACATAGGCGTTCATGCTTACAAAGGCAAAGGCACGCATGTTCCGTTCCGAAACAGAGGTGTAGGGTTCCAGATCCCGGAAAGTCAGAGTGCCCTCCGGCGGGAACACGTTCCCGCTGCACCGGGAAACATACTGGAAAAGAGACCGTTCATCGAATACGCCGATCACCCGTCCGTCGCGGAGTATGGGAATGCTGCTGTGGCCCAGCAGACGCATCTGCTCCATAGCCGGCTTCACCGGGTCATCCAGCCCCCGCCAGATAATATCCTTTTTGAGGACACAGATATCCCGGCACCGGGGGCGGTTGTTGACCATGGCGGTCAGTTCCTTAACAAATGCGATTGCCGCCGCCGTAGGCTCTGCCGCGTAGCTTTCGCCCAGCCTGGAATTGTGCTGAAGAAAGTTTCGCAGGTCCGCGCAGCTTTGGATCTCGGCTTTCATGTCTTCAAAGCCCCGCTGTTTTTTCAGCTCGCCGATCACGGACTGTTCTCTTGTCAGGCGGTAAACCCGGCGGACGGATTCTTCCAGCTTTTTATATTCTTCGATGAATTCCTCTGCTCTGTTCATACCCTGCGCCTCTCTGTCATGCTTTCAGCGGATGGTGAAAAGAGCGGCCTTTCTACCGCCTCAACAAAATAATCATACCACAGAGAAATTCCCGCGTCAAATAAATTGCTTATTCTTGCATAAAATGCTTGCCGAAATTATGCAGCTAAATGATCGTTTAGCGCATTAACACGGTTCGACAGTTGCTGTGGCGCGGGAGCGCCCTCGCCCCCCGCATTTATGAGGGGGGTGGTACCAGTGCGCACACTGGTACCGGGGGGAGCTCGTATAAGCGGCTGTGTTCCAATTTATGTGTCATTCCGAACCAGTCCTCAGACTGGTGTGGGAATCCCCC
>JAEDNR010000011.1 GCA_016302405.1 Oscillospiraceae bacterium | reverse complement strand
TATTCTTTTAATTATAATATCCGCAGTAGCGGGCATGGCGGTATACGGAATATAGGGCAACACCGCACAAATGCGTCTGCGGATCTCAGCGGATCTTTTGCACCGGTTCTACAGTTTCAAAAATGGGAAATACATACAGTATTCCCTCATTTTTGAAACTTTGAACCGGCACAAAATCTCTCGCTGAGCTTCCTTGCCGATTTATGCGGTGTTGCCATAGAATTAGGGTCACAAAATGAGAAAGCCCCATCTTGCTTTTTTGGTCGACTTTGCGTATAATATTATTATTAGGGTGACAACCACCCGAAACAACTGTGTTGCCCCTCCCATGGTGGTTTATCACCGCTGATAAGATTTTGATAAGCATCCATCGTACAGCTAAGATAATATGGGTAATCAAAATAATCAGAACAGCAGGCACAACATCTTCTAAACAAAATTGTTTAAGGCGCAAGTCCCTGCAATGAGTGGGAATAATCCACAGAAACGAAAAAGTGCTGTAATACCAATGGTTTTCGGCACCCCAAAGCCGTTTTTGCGGACAAAATGAGGACAAAGCTCCTCTATGCATGAATAATGCCAAAGCATCTCATCGCTCTCAAATCTAACTTTTATCGGTTAGATTTGAGAGCTTTTTTTATTCTTTTCTCACATGTCTCTGAGGACAGGAGAAAATCAAATTTTTGCGCTGAGGACAGCTGAGGACGTTGATTTTTCTCTTTCTTGATTCCGAATCAGTGAAAGGACTTAACCTTACACTCACATTCAGGAGGATCAAGATATGGCAAACAGCTTATTTATAAAGGCAGACGAAGTAGCGGAACTGCTCGGTGTATCTCGTGCTGAGGCTTACAGAATCATCAAGCGACTGAACGATCAGCTCTCTTCCAGAGGGTTTATCGTGGTCAATGGCAGAGTGAATCGGAAATACCTAGAAGAGCAAATTTACGGTTTCTGTAACGATCACCAGCAAGGAGGTAAATAAGATGGGAGCGCACAAAGACAAAAACGGAACATGGTACGCGCAGTTCCGATTCACGAACTGGAAGGTCGAACCAGACCGGAAAACCAAGCGAGGCTTTGCCACCAAAAGAGAGGCTCTAGATTGGGAGTGTGATTTCCTTACTCAAAGCTCCGGCAATCTGGAAATGACGTTTGAAGCGTTCTATGAACTCTACAAGAAAAACATGAAAGGAAACTTAAGCGAGTGGGAATCACAGTGGTATATTTTGTCCTGCAATAGCACAGCGGCTCCCCGTTTTTGGGGAGCCGCTTAGTTTATCCGATGGCCCGCTGGTATTCCTTGTTAATTTCCGCGGCGATGGTTTCCTGGTCCAGGGAGACGATGGACTCCGTAACGGTGAAGTCGTTGCCCTGGAACTGATTGACCTCCAACCGGACATTTATAAAGTTTCCCTCCGGGTCAAAATAGAAATTCACAAAATAACCGGGAGTATACCCGTCCGCCCGGAACATATAGCATGTCCCATCCGCGTCTGTCAGTGTGTCCAGATAGGTGATATTGTGTCTGATAAACAGGAAGCAGGCAAGCCAGGGTTCCTGGAAACCCGGAGTCACACCCTCCTGCCAGATAAACGCCTCCGGGTTGCTCGAGTTGCTTTGGCCGTTGAAGATCCGATCATTAACATACAAGGTGGCATTCTGCTCCCCTGAACCCGTATGTATCATACGAAGCCAGTCGCCCGCATTCCACAGGGTCTCAACAGAATAATTCGCGGTAGGGGAGCTGTACCGGCGTTGTGCCAGGATGTGGTAGCTGCCGGCCTGCACCGTGTCCATGACTGTTTGGCAGGTCTCAAAGGCAATGTCCTCAGCGGTCGGGCTTTGCTCCGATGTGTCGGGTGCGGTTTCCTGGACGGTGGACAGGATCGCCCGGAGGCATTCCTGTTGGTCATTGAAATCGATCAGAAGCATATCGAACCAGATGTCGTAGACGGTGCCATCCGCGACAAGAAAGTTGTGGCGGTGGTTCACAGTTGGCTCGACACCGTCGGGCACATCGCTGGCAAATTTCGCGCACCAGCTGCCGTTTATACCGGTCATGCCGCCCATGTATGCCAGGCTGCTGTCTTCAAAATCCGGGATTCCCACATCCTCCAGCCATATAAAATGATCATCATAGGGGTCATAGACACCCTCCGGAATGGGATAGCCCACGATTCCGCCCACGGTGTCCGTACCTTTCAGAATGCGGATGCTGCCGCTTTCGTCCTCCCTATGGGAAAAGCCTGCGGGAAGCGTCCCGATTGCAAAGGGCAGTGGTGCAGGGGAGGAAACTTCCGCTTCGCTGCCCAGCCGGACGGTACGAAGAATCGTAAAATCAAGATTCTCCGGCAGCGTGTTTTCGTCGAACCATATATCGTATACCACGGAATCGGAAATGAAAAAGTAATGCGTGACATCCCTTTTGGTTGGAGCATTGTCGTCAAAAAACTCCGCTTCCAGATCCGCGTAGAGGGAATCTCCGATCATGCTGCCGAGGGAGACGTCCTCCTGGGCTTCCGGCAGCCCCAAGGCCCGTACCCACCGGACGAAATTGGTGTCAATAAAAGTGTCTCCGTCGAATTTTTTTTCAAGAGGAAAATCCGGGTTGTCCCACACGTTGACACCGCCGACTGCTTCGTTTTTGCTTTGTATAATGTGGTTGTATAAACTGGTCGATGAGGTTTGCTCGTTCGTTGCTTCAATGGTAAAACCCTCCGGGAGGATAAAATAGAGTTCACCGATACCCACATCGGCAGGACCGGAGGTGCGGGTTATGTCAGAGAGGTCCGGTTCCTCTTTTGGGTTGACCCCGCAGGCCACAAGCACCCCGATGCAGACGATACCGCACAGGATGCTCACCCACACCCCGGGCTTTTTCCAGTTTGCCATATTCCTGACCCTCCCTTTGGTATCGCCCTCGCCAAAGGCAAGGGGCATGCCGGCAATAATCTTCTTATGGGTGGCAAGGCGAAGGAGGGAAGATGCGTAGTCTGCCCGGATGCCGTCACCTAACTGACGGATCACCGCCTCGTCGCAGCTCATTTCCATGTCCTTTCCGGCGAGGATAAAGGCACACCACGCCATGGGATTGAACCAGTGGATGCACAGCGCTCCGTAGCCCAGCAGCTTCCAGAGGGGATCCCCCCGGCGGATATGGTGCTGCTCATGGGCAAGGATGTATGGCCGCTCCGCCATGGGGATTCCCGAGGGCAGGTACACTTTCGGCCGCAGGACGCCCATGACAAAGGGAGAGGCAATGTAATCGGAAAGATACACGTTTTTCCCGTAAGGCATTGCGCCGACCAACTTCCTTCGCAGGCGGAGAAACTGGACTACGCTGTAACAAGCCATTGCCGCCATACCTGCAAACCACACATAGGAAGCAATATCCCAAACACTGGGGGCAGTCTGCTTGATTGCCCCGGTGTCCTGGGTGGATTCCGGGGCGGCCTGGGGAATCAGGATAGCATCCGCTCGCCTCTGGACATAGGCGCTGGGCTGGTAGGATACGGTGCTGGTCACTGGGCTTGCTTCCGTCACCTCTGGCTGGAGCAGGCCCAGAGCGGACACCGATGCCGACAGGGAAACCGGGCACAGAAGCCGAAACAGCACCACCGCCCAAAGGGCATAGGCATAAATCTTGGGAGACCGTTTCAGCAGCAGCCGCGCCGCCATGACAAGCAGGATCACCAGGCTTCCGGTCATGCTCATGTTTAGTATTTCAGAGAAGACAGCCGTCACAGCGCTCACCCCCGCATGGAATCGATGATCTTTTGCAGCTCGTCAATTTCCTGGTCGGAAAGCTTCTTTCGGCTGCCAAAAGCCGCCAGGAAAGCCGGCAGGGAGCCCTGGAAGGTGTCCTCCACAAACTGCTCGCTCTGCCTTGCGAAGAATTCCTCCCGGCTTATACGGGAAGTGACAGTTCCGTTATTGTTCTGAAACAATTCCCGGTCACAAAGCCGCTTCAGAATGGTATAGGTGGTGGTCCGCTTCCAATTCAGCCTCGCCTCGGCAAGCTCCGCCAAACGGCGGGAGGACAGGGGCTCGTTATTCCAGATAATATCCGCGAAAACGGATTCCACTTCACCCAGCTTATATTCTGCCATATAGGTTCCTCCTTTGCTCTACTATCTGTAGACAAATGTATTCTACTACAAGTAGACAGAAATGTCAAGGTCAATTTTTTAAAAGTCCGTGGACATCCGGCGGTGGCGGTGGTAAGAATAAGGGAATCCATCCGGTGTTCTAAGGAACCTCTGAATAAATTGTCTTCGGCTTAACAGCGGATCTTTTGCTCCCTCAGTGCAGTTTGAAAATGGAATACATACAGTATTCCTAGCTTTTCCAAACTTTTCGAGGAAGCAAACTCTCTCGCTGTAAGCGCTATACGCTTAATCAGAGCTTCCCCAATATTTTATTTGATGCTTATCGGGTTAATGAAGCAAAATGGTCGTTTAGCGGAGCACCCCTTGGCTCTCCCTATGGGAGAGCTGTCACGCCATAGGCGTGACTGAGAGGGGAAATGCTCTGCGAAAACCCTCTCCGTCCCGGCGTTCCGCCGGGCCACCTCTCCCAAAGGGAGAGGCATGGGCGCTTCGTGCCAGTACGCTAAACCATCATTTATCTGTGCTAATTCGATCAGAATTTTTATATCAGCTCCAACAGAATATCCCCCGTTTATTTGTCCCGGGTGATTCTGTAATACCTGCGTTCTTCGTCCTGGCCGATCAGTTGGAAGCCGACCTTTTCCAGCACATGCTGGCTTCTGGTATTGGTCAGAACGGAATCCGCGTAGAGAACCGGGATATCCATTTCATGAAAAACGTAATCAATCGCCAGCAGTTCCGCCTGTGTGCCGAACCCCCTGTCTTTGTATTTTTCATTTTTCATGGCAATTCCCAGGGTGGCACGTTTGTTCTTCTCAATATCGTAAAGTTTCAGCTCTCCCACGATTTCATCTCCGCACATGATGGCAAAGGGCATCCGCTTCCTGTCAATCTGCCTCCCAATATAAGCGTTCACCGTGTCTTCGCTGTAAACATAGGGGCGGTAATCCTTTTGATCCAGGTACAGGTCCCTGTCGTTCTGGTATTCCTTGAAAAACGCGTGATACATTTCTGCCGTCATCGGCTGTAGCCAGATTTCTTTTTTCATTGTGTCCTCCCTGCTTCCGGCTTATAATGCGGCTTACCCTTTCGGTTCGAATACGCCCCCCATTATACAATCCCCGTTACATAAATACAATACATTCTAGTTTTTCGGGTTTCCCGCAAATCAGGGGTTTGCGCAAAGACGCAAACCCCTGATGCTTAAGGCAGCACCGCACAATGGGTACTGCGGGCTTCGGCGGATCTTTTGCCCCAATCGTGCAGTATGAAAAATGGGAAATACATCCAGTATTCCCGCATTTTTCATACTTTCGCTTGTGTCAAAATCTCTCGCCGAATCTCCTTGCCCCATTATGCGGTGCTGCCTTAATTAAATTCCTCCGGCTGGATGAATGCTTTTCCGCTGATCGCGTAGCCGTTATTATATTTCACGGTAATGTACAGGGTCTCCGCCTCGGTTTTCAGCTGAATAAAGCAGAAACCATCCGCATCAAACCGGTCCGTGATCTCCATGGCCTGATCCCGGTAATAAAGCCAGACGCTGCCGTCCTCCTTGTATTCCACTTCCGGGTTGTCCAGATGTTCCAGCAGCTCTTCCTCCGTCAGAGGCCGTTCGGAGCCAAACGGGCCAAGGGCAACACCGCCGCCGCCACGCTCATGGGTCTTTCCCTCTGCATCCTGATAAGTCAGGGTGTACTGCCCGTCCTGAATATCCATAACGGCACTGGTCTGATCTCCGTGGACCCAAATCTGGACGGTTCTGCGGATCCCGCCAATGTCCGCCGCATAACAAACCGTTGCCATGGCGAAAAGCAGGATCACCGCCGCGCACAGGCACAGGGCTCTGCGCGGGGAAACGAGTTTTTTAGACTGCATCAAAGTTTCCTCCTTCAGAAAGTCTCCGGAGGCGTGGAGCACGCCAAAGGTACGTTGATACTGTTCCTTATCAATCATGGTTTCCATCCTCCGTAAGCATGGATTTCAGGAGTTTTCTTCCTCTGCTCAGCTGACTTTTTACGGTTCCCGGGCTGGTATGGGTCAGCGACGCGATTTCCGCGATGGAGCATTCCTCATAGTAGAATAGATGAATGACGATCCGGTACTTGCTCGGAAGCCGCATCACGGCTTCAAAAAGCTCCCGGTCCTTCGGCTGGACAAATTCCAGCTCATCCATGTATTCCTCCCAGCTGACACGGTTCCTGTGCCAGAAAGCGCCGGCAATGTCCTTCGCCCGGTTGATCGCTACCCGGAGAAGCCAGGCTTTCAGATGGGTTTCATCTATGTAGTCCTGCTCCCGGGTGTAATACTTCAGAAAAGTATCCTGCACGGTATCGTCTGCGTCCTCCCGGTTCCCGCAGACGCTGAACGCGGCGGAAAACACCCGGTCGCCGTACCGCCGGAACGCCTCGTCAACAGATAGTCTCATAAAAACTCCTGTATACCGGCAGTCCCGAAAACGGCGTTTATTCGAACGCCATCCTGGGTGCTGCCCTTACTTGAAAGATCGTTCACCAACAATACGATTCCGCAGAAGGAAAGGTTGCACAAAAAAGGAAAAAATGAAAACCGCCCCGGCCAGAAAAAGTCAGATAAATGATCGTTTAGCGTACTGGCGCGGCAGCGCCCCAAGGCTCCCTTGTGCAAAGGGAGCTGTCGCGAAGCGACTGAGGGATTGTGCAGTAAAACGTTTAATACTGACAACAAATCAGCGAAAAGGGACTGTAAAGGACACTGTCCGTTCTGACGATAGGTAGATGTGGAAGTCCTCCGTTACAACCCCTCAGTCAGCTACGCTGACAGTTTCATTAAGGTATGATTGCCCCCGGCAATCATTAAGATTTTGATTCACTGCGTGCAGCACCACCCCTTACACTTCGGGAGCCCTTGCCGTGTACCGCATCGGACCGCATACCATCCAAGGTAAAGTAGTCAGCCAAACGATCATTTATCTGAGTTCTCCTGCTTTCCTGCCTGCTGCCAATGCTTCAGCTTGGGAAGCTGGTCTTCAAAATAGGCCCGGGCCTGCTCAGGAGGCCAGTTTTCGTTAGCCATGTGTCCGACGAGGAAATCCAACAATGTGTCCAGGCTGGTGTAAACGAATTCGCCGCCTGCATAGCACCATTTGCAGTATTCCTCGTTCATTGTCCCGTCCGGCTCTCTGCTGATGAAGGAATCCTCAAGGGGCATGCCGCAGCACTGACAGATCAGCTTTCGGGGAGAACCCAATAGGGTATTGATGGAAACATCGTAGAGCTTGGAAAGGGCCTTCAGTGTTTCCGTGTTCGGCAGAGTATCGCCGGTTTCCCAACGGGATACCGCCTGCCGGGTAACATGGAGCTTTTCTCCCAGGGCGTCCTGGGAAAGGCCCTTTTTGGTTCGCAGTTCCAACAAAATATCCTTTGTTTCCATGAAAATCACCACCTCACGGCAAGTATAGCATGTCCCATGGGGAAAGGCAAGCAACACGCTGTTGCGGCAGCCAGGGTCGGAAGCGATAAAAAGGAAGCACGGCTACTATGCAGAAGACTGACGGTGTGGTATAATGATAAAAAACGGTATATTGCAGCGGGAAATTGGAATTTGTGGAGGAAAGACTGGGCATCGAACAACACTGTCATTCCGAACCAGTCCGCAGACTGGTGTGGGAATCTCCATCGAATTCCGGGCAGCCTATCGTCATACATACCGCTCTTTTGCACCATTTCCATAGTTTGTTAACGAAAAGTGGTGCTTCTAACCGGGGGATTGCCACGCCAGGAAAGCGAACTGGCTCGCAATGACTGGGAATTCGATAAATTCCAATTTGTAAGGGCGTAGGGGAGGCGTTTCGCCTCCCGCAGCAAGCGGGAAAATCACCCAAAAGGGTTGGGCGTAGCGGTAAATAGGCTGCTATGCAAAGGGACGGGAGGCCCGTCCCCTACGAAGAGAATCGATACCGAGTTCTCCGACAAATTCCCAATTTTACGTATACCTACTTAAACAGACCAGAAAAAGAAAACTGCAAAAGAGGCGATGCGTATGGTGATCCGAAAAGGGACGAAAGACGATATTGACGCGGTATACGCCCTCTATAACGAAGTGTGTGACTATTTGCAGACCCACATCAATTACCCCGGATGGAGAAAGGGAATCTATCCTGACCGGCAGGACGCGGAGCGGGGGATCGGGGAGGACAGCCTGTTCGTCGCGGAGGTGGATGGGGAAATTGCCGGAACCTTTATCCTTCGGCATCAGCCGGAGGCGGGCTACGCCCTGGCGGATTGGAAAAACGAACTGTCGTATTCCGATATTTTTGTGGTGTACACCCTGGCGGTGAGCCCTCGGTTTTCCTGCCGGGGCATCGGGGAAAGGCTGATGGAATTTATCCTTTCCTATGCTGCTCAACAGGGGATAAAGGCTGTCCGGCTGGATGTGTACGAGAAAAACACCCCTGCCATTCGTCTGTATGAAAAGCTGGGCTTTGGGTATGTGGATACGGTGGTTTTGGGATACGGGGAATACGGTTTAGACCGGTTCCGGCTGTACCAGTACCTCCTGTAACACCGGAAAGGATACACTATGAAAGCGATTATTCTGCTCCATGAAATATAC
This sequence comes from Oscillospiraceae bacterium, assembly GCA_016302405.1. GTDB lineage: Bacteria > Bacillota > Clostridia > Oscillospirales > Oscillospiraceae > Faecousia. The sequence goes on along the minus strand of JAEDNR010000011.1, from coordinate 26,323 downwards.
GGCGTGAACCGTTTTATGGATGCCCAGCGGCAAAAATATGAAAAGCTGGGGCTTGCTGTGTTCTGTCCGGACTTTTACAATGGCCGGGTGTTCGGCTATGATGAAACGGAGAATGCCTATCCATACTTTTATGAACAGGTCGGGCTGGATTCTTACTGCCGCGTCTGGAAGCAGGTGGATGCGCTGAGGACGCAATATGAAAAAGTGTATCTGCTGGGGTTCAGCGTGGGTGCGACCCTGGCGTGGCGATGCAGCGAAAATCCAAACTGTGCGGGTGTGATCGCCTGTTACGGATCCCGGATCCGGGCCTTTCCGGAGGTTGTGCCCAGGTGCCCCACGCTGCTGCTCTTTGCGGAAAAAGACAGCTTCGATGTTCCTGCCCTGGCGGAGCGGCTGGAGCAGAACCCCAATACCCGTATTCGCCTTTTCCCGGGGGAGCACGGCTTCCTGGACCCCGGTTCAGGGCATTTTCATAAGCTTTCCGCGAAGGAAGCGGAAGCGGAGATTCTCCGGTTTTTATCGGAAGAATCAGCAAGAATCTGATAGGAGGAACCGAAATGGAACACAAGGGAACAAAGAGACTGGAAACGAAGCGGCTGATCCTGCGCCCCTTTACCATGGGAGATGGAGAGGCCATGTACCGTAACTGGGCTTCCGATGACGCGGTAACCCGGTTTCTGACCTGGCCGTCCCACAAAAACGCCTCCGTCAGTGAGGCGGTGTTAAGGGACTGGACGGGGCGCTATGAAGACCCTGCCTACTACCAGTGGGCCATCGTTTTAAAGGACGGCCCGGATGAACCCATCGGCTCCATCGGTCCGGTGAATGTGATTGATCCCCGGATCGGAATGGCCCATATCGGTTACTGCATTGGGAAAGCCTGGTGGCATCAGGGAATTACCGCCGAGGCGCTGAAAACGGTCATGGACTTCCTCTTTGATGAGGTGGGGGTGAACAAAATCGAATCCAGGCACGACCCCCGAAACCCCAATTCCGGTGCGGTTATGCGTAAGTGCGGCATGCAGTATGAGGGCACTCTCCGTCAGTCGGATTGTAATAACCAGGGTATATGCGACGCAAGCTATTACGGCCTGCTGGCTTCTGAGCGATAAAAAACGCCTCCGGGATTTATTCCCGGAGGCGATAAATTTGGGGGTGAATGCTCAGAGCCTTATTCAGGCTTTCTTGCCGACAAAGTGGCCGACGAGATAGCACACGGCGGCGATGACCATGCCGTTGATGGAGGCGATACCCCAGTGAATGAGGTTGGCGGCGACAGCGCCCAGAACAACACCGATGACGGCAAACCAGTTGACCTGCTGGGTGGTCTCCGTGGTCTTGTAGGCCTCCGGGTTCAGGAAGTAGCTCAGCACCAGAATGATGCCTACAGGGGGCAGGGTGCAGTTGAGGATATTCAGCCAGCCGCAGAAGTTCCAGTACAGCCAGATGGCAGCAACGGTGCCGATAACGCCGGAAATCAGAACCATGGGCTTTTTCTTCTGGCCGAAGATATTGGCAAGGCCCAGACCGGCGGAGTACAGGGCGTTGTCGTTGGTAGTCCAGATGTTGAGGCCCAGCACCAGGACAGCCATATAGAACAGGCCCAGGTTCAGCATCACTTCAAAGATGTCGTTGCCGCCCACATACACGGAGGACACACCGCCGAAGAAGAACATGAGGGAGTTACCCAGGAAGAACGCCACCACGGTGGTGATGGCGCCCACCTTGCCGTTCTTGGCAAAGCGGGTGAAGTTGGGGGTAGCCGTACCGCCGGAGACGAAGGAGCCGACCACAAGTCCGGCGCCGCCGATGACGGTGAGGGTGCCGCTGGACTTGGCAAACTGATCCACCAGCGTACCGTCACCCCGGACAACGGCCAAAATCATTGCTACGGTGCCCAGCACCGCGATCAAAGGAACGGCAATGTAGCTGACGATGGTCAGGGACTTGATGCCAAAATAAGCGGAGGCGGTCATGGCAATACCGGCGATCACCACGAGGATCCATTCCGCCGTAGTGCTGCCGCCCAGCAGCTCCTTGGCAACGGGAATGGCGAACATGGCCACGCCAACTCCGAACCAGCCGATCTGGGTGAAGGAGATCATGGCGGAGGGCAGGTAGGAGCCCTTTTCGCCAAAGGCCTTCCGGGCCAGCAGATCCAGGCTCAGGCCGGATTCCGCGCCCACATAGCCCAGCAGTCCGGTGTACAGGCCAAGGATTGCGCCGCCCAGAATCAGGGAGGCAATAAAGCCTGCAAGATCCAGGCCGTCCGCCAGCTCCTGGCCTGCCCACATGCTTGCGGAGAAGAAGGTGAATCCCAGCATGATCATGAACATGGTGACGAGTCCGCGGCGGGCGCTCTGGGGCACCGCGGTTTCTGAGTAGTCGATGTCCACTTTTTTTGTTGTTTCTTTCATATGGTTACCTCTCATTTATAAAATGTACTTACTCAGGGTGGCGGTAAATTCCTCAATCCGCTGGAGCGCGATTTGCTTCAGGGAAATCTCTTTGAGGCTTTCCACGAAGCCTTTCTCCTGTTGATACAGCCAGCGGGTCTCCCGCTCATCCAGCATTTCGTAGTGGCTCTCCCGTACCCAATCGTCATAGGAGATGGGAAGCTTATGTCCCAGCTTTTCTTCCAGCAGGGCCTGCTTGTCGATGATATCTGCCCGGGCGAGAATGCCGTTCCAGAATTCCAGAACCTCTTCGATATGCTCATGGATCTCATAACGCCGGGCACCGCCGTCGTAGATGGTGCATTTTTCAAAGAGGGGATCCCGCATGGAAAGGGTCTGGCGGCGGAATGCCGGGGCGATAATGCCGCCCTTCCAGTAGAAATCGATGAGGGCCCGGTTGATGCCGGATACACCGGTGTCTCCCGGCTCGTAGCAGCTGAAAATGCCCTCGTAGTAGATTGTGATGAAGCCCTCAAAGTCCGGCCAGTATTCCCGGATCTCCTTGGTGAGCTTCTCCAGCAGCTCGATACCGTGGGTGCCGCCGATGGTAAACAGAACAATGTTGCGAAGCTTGGCCCCCTGGGAGCGGTAGTAATCCGTCACATAGCGCAGGCTCTGCACCAAAGTCTCGCCGGAGGCGATAATGTCGCCGATCATCAGGGTGCTGTTGGGCACCATGGTGAGCTTACTGTATTTGATGGCCAGGCCGGTCATGTCCCCTGCTTCGTTGAACACCCGCTCGCTGGACAGGAAGCTGATGTCGTGGACGCGAATGTGCTCCCGGTAGCAGCTTTCCTCCAGAGGATAGTTGAGGGCGCCCCGGAGAATGGAGAGGATATTCGCGGAGGTGATCTTCCGCTGCTCCTTGAGGTAATAGAGCATCTGAGAGGTGGCGTTGAGCAGGGAGGTGTACACCTCATAGCCCACCACCTCCGGGTGGTTCATAAGCTTTCTGGTTTCCGCTTCGGAGACAATGAAGTATTCGTTGAGGAAATCGCCGCCCACCAGCCGGTAGCAATCCACACCCTGATCACAGAATTCGGGTACAATATTGACCTGGTTCCAATTAGGGATCATATCCGTTCCTCCAAAAAAAAGACCTCCTGCCGAATTTAGGGGGCAGTAGGTCCGTCAGAATGATTGAAAATGAAGAAAGAGGGTCGAATGCGCAATATATAGCAACAGCATGGAACCAACCCCTTTCGCCTTTTTCACAATTATATTGACAAACAATCCGCTTGTCAACCAAAAAATGAAAAATTTTTTAACTGCCGGAATATACGCTGGGCAGGAAGACGCAAAACGGACGGGCCTTAAAAAAGCAGGCCCGTCCATTTTATAGAGTGATTGTGTTTTCAGGGAAGCAGGGACAGCAGCGCTTCGGTGTGCTCGCTGGAAAGGCCAGCTGCTTCCTGGGCCTCCAGGTCAAGCCGGATGGCTTCCGCGATGCCCTCCCCAAGCCCTGCCGCCCAGGTCAGAAGCTGGTCGCAGTCATCGTAGTAGCCGGAATACAAACAGGCGTAGCCCAGATTGATATTTGCCAGCACATTGCCCGGCTGAAGCTGGACTGCCTTGACCCCGCTGTCCACGGCGGCAGCGTAGTCTCTGGCATGAATCAGGAGGTCATAGGACTGCCAGGCGTAGAACTGGGAGGTATAGGTATCCCCCAGCTGCTCGGCGGCACCGGCCAAAATGTCCAGACCCTGCCGGAACAGGCTTCCGGACCGGTCATAATCGCCGGCCTTGAAAGCGTTTTCTCCTGTGTTCAGCAAGGCGGAGGCATAGACCGCGGCTTCCGCGTCGGTACCGGTTTTCTCATAAATTTTTCCGTAAAGCTCCGCCGCGGCGGAGAAATACTGGTCGGCATCCTGGTATTTACCCTGTGTATTCAGGCAAACGCCGCAGTTGTTGTACAGATCCGCCAGCGTGGAAAGGGCGTCGGTATTTTCCGCGTCTTCGGCCAGTTCCTGGGATATGGCGATGGCCTGCCGGTAGTCGGCGATGGCTTCCGCATACAGGCCTTGGTCGGACAGGCACAGGGCATGGCCGGATAAGGCCTTCGACAGAGAATTCCGGTTTTGGGGAGAGTCAACTCTCTGACACAGCGCGTCATAATCCGCCGCGGCGCGGGAAAGCAGATCCTGGGCTTCTTTGTATTCTCCCCGGCGGAAACACAGAGCGCCGTGGTTGTAAGCGCAGTCCGCCCGGGTGGCCAGTGTGGCATAATCGCTGTCGTCCTGATCGGCCAGGAGCTGTTCACACTCCTGGAAATAAGCGATGGCGTCGTCCTCCAGACCCAGATTGATGGCATTGGCTCCCGCGTTGGACAGCATGGCAGCCAGGGTCACAGGATCCTCCCCGGTTTCCCGCTGGAGGGCAATGGCCTCTCGGAAAGCGTCTGCCGCTTCCTGGAACCGCCCTGCACCGATCAGCACATTGCCGTAGTTGTTTTTCGCGGAGGCCAGAGGGGCAAAGTCGCCGCTTTCCTCACAGAGAGCGGTGTAGACATCAATCGCCTGCTGCTGATAGCGGCCGGCTTCCGTATAGCTTCCCAGAACACTCATGGCGGTGGCCAGCTTTTCGTAGTTCGCGGCAACCTCATATTGGGCACCGGTCTTGTCCGTGGACAGAAGCAGGATGTCGTTGATCTGCCGGGCGTTTTCTTCCAGAATTCCGGCAATTTTAGAATAGGCACCGGGGACGCCGGTGAGCTTATCCGGCAGGCCGTAGGTCAGCTCCTGCAGCACCTGCATGGAGCTTTTTTCCGCGGCCTGGGCTCGGTCACGGTAATTTTTTGCCTGGTTCATGAGGCTCAGGGACACGGCGCCTGCCAGGAAGAAGGCGGCTGCCGCCGCTGCGGCTCTGGCGGCAAAACGGCGGGTTTTGCGCATACCGTGTTCCCGCTGCAGCTCAGGAAGCGGGCATCCGGTTATATCCGCGACGATTTTCAGAAGGGCGGGATCCTCCTTGGCAAGCATCTTCCTTACGGAGTTACCCGGAGTGCGAATGTCCACGACCCGGTCCATGATGTCGGGAACTTGTTTCAGGCTGGGAGGAAAGGATACCTCCGGATCGCCGGAAATCAGCAGGGGATAGATGTGCTCCGCCCGGCCCAGCTCGATAAAGGTTGAGACCTCCCGGTCCACCCATTCGGAGCTGGGAGTGTCGGTGGAGCAGACCACAAGAAGACATTTGGTTGACCGCAGGGCATTGTCAATGGTGTCGGTGAGGATCCGGCTGACGGGGAGCTCTTCCGTGTCCCGGAAAGCCCTGTGAATATCCGGATACCCCTTGTGCCGCAGGGAGGCGGGAAGACGGTAGCTTTCCAGAAAATGGAAGGTCTTCTGGGTGATGATGCTGTCTAAGCTTTTGTGACGATAGCTGAGAAAGACGTCATACTGATATTCCTGTGCCATTATGATCCCTCCTGTGCGCCCTTGGCAATACCCTCCAGGGCGGATTGGGCATGATCGATGGCTTCCTGAATATAGCTGAGGGCCTCCGGGTTATCAGCAAACAGTTCAGGCAGTTCCCGGGTCAGGCGCTGGGCTACCTCCACACTTTTTTCCGTCTGGGCTTCCGCAATCCGGCCTTCGTTTCGGGCAATGAGCCCCAGACGCAGGAACAGGACAGAAATCACCAGCAGCACGCTGCACACTGCGCTCGCGGCAGCCAGAATGGCGGCCTGGCGTCTGCGGTGCTGCCGCTGCTCCAGGGCGTCCGGGTGGAGCCCCAGAACGGAGGCTGTGATCCGGACGGTCTCATAGCGCAGAAGCTGCTTGCGGCGTGCAGGGGTGTCCCCACGGAGGTCGGCGGCCACCGGCTCAATGGTTTCTTCCCGCTCCACCACACGCATGTCGGGCAGGATCCGCCGGACCACCTTGCGCTCTATGAAGCTCTCTGGAAAGGCGTCCGCAGGCTCCCCCCGGACAATGACGGCAACGATATTCTCATTCCGGCAGAAATGCCGGTAGTAGGTCAGACGGGCCTTGATGGCATTGGAGGCCTTGGCGTCCGGGGAACAGATCACCACCAGATATCGGGCATGATCCAGCAGAAGCTTTACGGAGTCGTCAAAGTCGGAGCCTGTGCTGTCCACAAAGACACGGCGGTAGTCAAGGGTCGGATCGGGAAGCTGAATATTCCGGGGCAAGCGGTAGGAGCGGATGCTGTCGGCCAGGATTTCCGCGACGGCGGCATCCTCAGGTGCCGCGATGATACAGATGTCATAGTTTTCCATAGGTTACCTCCTTTCGGAAGCGTCAGCCGAGGAAAGCTTTCAGGGCTTCCAGGAATTCCGGGCTTTCAAAGTTCGTGCCCTCCCAGTGGAAGCAGACCAGCTGGAAATCACCCAGCATGGGCGCGTTGAATTCCAGCAGCCCGGTTTCCGGATTATAATGCACCTTTACGACGACCAGATTGCCGTTTTCATCCCGGAAGACGGCAAAGAGGTCTTCTTTTTCCCAGTTGGGGTCCAGCTGAGCATGCATGGTGACGGGAATGGAATCCCCCATTTCCTGCAGCTGAATGCTGTCGTAGTAAGCGGAAAGGGTATATTCAGTGCCGGAGCCGGTGACCTTCACAATGACATCGTTGTGGTCATCGGCGTGATGGTTGTTCCCGGCGGGACCGGGGTTGTGTTCATTGCTGCCGGTATTGCCGTTATCCCCGGTATTGCCGTTCTCCCCGGTATCTCCGGGATTGCCGGTATCTCCGGGATTGCCGGTATCTCCGGGATTGCCGGTATCTCCGGTATCCCCGGTGTCTCCGGTGTCCCCGGTGTCCCCGGTGTCTCCGGGGTCTCCGGGGTCTCCGGGATCTTCCGGCTGTTCGGGATCAACGGGATTTTCGGTATCCCCGGTGTCGCTGCCGGCGGGTTTGCGGTTACCGCCGAGAATGGAGCTGCCGGCGCCGCCGGTCAGGGAGCCCGCGCCGGAGCCGCCCAGGATGCCGGAGCCGGTATTGGAGGTTCCGGGGGTGATGGTGGGAGAGTTGAATTCGGTCATGCCATACGCCAGAACTGTAACTCCACGGATCAGGAAGATCTGGGAGGAATCCACGGACGCAGCCGTGGACGCGCTCACCACCTGAACGTCCATCTTTCCCTGGCTGTAGGTAAAGATCTCGAAGTAATTGCAGTTTTCTCCGAGGTACCGAAGCCCTTTGTAGGTAAAGTCTGAGTATTGGTAGCTTCCGCTGACCCATTGGTGGCCTGCCGCGTTTCCGCCCGCGTCATGTTTGATCTGGTTTTTGTAAGCATAGCTTGGGTGGGTACACACGGTGACGCTGTCGCCACCGTTGAACCGCTGTGTTTGAATGGGGGACTTTCCGGCGTCCTTTATGTAAGCGCTGAGATCATCGTTGACAAAATTCCCGCCGGCAAACAGATAGCCGCTGCTGATACTGTAGTCTCCTGAAATGGAACCGGTAATCTGAAGCTTGTTCGTATATGTTTTGCCGTAGAATGTGGGCGTACCGTTGTCTTGGCTGCAGGAGACGTTACCGATGGAGACGCCGTCCGAATAGTAGACAGCGGCATCGCCGGAAAGCGTCAGGCTTTCGATTCCGCTGCCGTCCAGTTCCAGATAGCCCCCGGAAAGGTTCAGCGTATCCTGATGGCTTTCGCCTCCCGTGTAGTGGACTCCGGCATCTGTCAGGCTGCCGCTTCCGGTGACGGAACCGGTGCTGCCCACCTCCATGGCGAAATCGGTCTGACTGCCGTTGGTGCTCCCGGTACCGGCAATCTCTCCCTCCAGCTCCAGGCTTCCTTGTACTTCCAAAGAGCTTTGATGGATATAGCCGGTCAGGCTGTCAATAAAGGACTGCATCAGTATTTGCGCGCCTTCGCACACCTTCAGTTTTGCGTTTTGAGAGATAACCAGCTTCGGAGTGGCAAAGCCGATATTACGGCGGATTTCTGTGCTGGTTGTGATCCCGGCTGTTTCATCAAAGGATTCAGTTTTTTCCGGCTCCGTAAAGTTGTTCTTGTGAGTGAGATCATCCTGGGTGATGCCGTGGTGGGATTCCACCGTGGTTTCCGTTTGTGCCCCCGTCGCGGTGGTGGTGGTCGTGGTGGTCTTGGTGGTCACCGTGGTGGTGACCCGCAGATCCAGAACGCTGCCGTCGGGAACCACCAGGGTGATACCCTCGGGAATGGTGTATTTTTCGTCCAGAATCCCCGCCACATCGCCGTTGATCAGCCGGTAGTTCCCGCTGTCCGGGTCGTAGAGGAACACCGCCGCGCTGCCATCGCCGTCGGCGTAGACATCGGTGTTGGTCCGCAGGTTCAGATTTGTGCCCTTCAGCATGTCGATGCTGTCGATGAGCACAATGCCGGTACCGGTGATGTTTACATCCCCATCAGCATAGAGAGTGCTGATGCGGTTGAAGCCTGCCACGCTGAGATCCACACCGGTGCCTTCGGCGTGTATCTCCACGGCGGTTCCGTTATTGACCATACTGACGGAGCTTCCGTCATAACGCCAGCCGCTTCCGGTGTTCTCACCCGCGGTCCAGCCCTTGGCAGCGTTGGCTTCATCGGAAAGGTCATAGCCGCCAACCGTCACGACGGAGCCCTTTTCTTCGCCTTCTTCGGAGCCCTCGGTGGTGGTTTCACTGGTGCTCTTGGCAGAGGTTTCGGTGGATTTCTCCGTGGAGGTTTCGGTGGATTTCTCCGTGGAGGTTTCGGTAGATTTCTCCGTGGAGGTTTCGGTGGATTTCTCCGTGGAGGTTTCGGTAGATTTCTCCGTGGAGGTTTCGGTGGATTTCTCCGTGGAGGTTTCGGTAGATTTCTCCGTGGAGGATTCCGTGGACTTCTCCGTGGAGCTCTCCGTAGACTTCTCCGTGGAGGTCTCCGCAGACTTCTCCGTGGAGGTCTCCGCAGACTTCTCCGTGGAGAATTCGGTGGATTTCTCCGCAGAAGGTTCGTCCGTTGTGTTCGTTGCTGTCTCGTTTTCACCGGGAACGGCAGTGTCTATCTGGGAAGCAGGCGTCGGCTGCGGGTCTGTGCCCTCAGCGTGGGCGGTCAACCCCAGCGCCAGGGACAGGGCGGAGCCTGCTACCAGGCTGACAAGAATTCTTTTTTTGCTTTCGTTCATAGGGATACCTCCTTAGAGTAAGCTGCTGATAAGCTCCCAGGCATAGTCGTCCTTGGCCTGGTCGGCCAGGGACAGGTCGTCAAAAGGAACCATCAAGGGGTGGAAGCGCTTGGAATTGTCCCGCTTCGGGGCGTAGCGCCAGTTGAACATGGCGTGGAACCGGACCCAGCGGTCATGCTCAATCCTGCGGCACAGGTCCGGCTGGCTTTGCTTCAATTCCAGGAACCGGTCATAGGCCCGGCGGATCTGCTCCTTGCTGAATTCGGTCAGGCTGTCGTCGCCCAGCAGAAAGCGCAGCTTGGTGCGCAAGTGGTCTGCCGAAGCCATATTGGACCGGCGCAGGAACGCACTCAGTTCCTCCCAGGTGGGAGCGTTGCCGCCGCAGGCGGCCCGGTAATTTTCGTTGAGCTGTCTGGCCATCCGCTCCAATCCGGAGCGAAGAACGGCCTCGGGAGTGAAAATCTCGCTGTCAGTGCCGAAAACAGGCAGATCGTCTGTCAGGGCAGAGCGGCAGTACAGGTGCATATTGGCCCGGATGGGGAACCAGGTCCGCATCCGGCGGCACAGAACCGTGTTTTCGGCTTCATCATCGGAGCAGAGGATGATCCGGTCCGCGCTGAGAAGAAGTTCTTCGTTGGCATTCCAGGGGTCATCGTGGAGAATCAGGCTGTCCCGGTCAGCGGCAGGGGCCCCGATACTGACGGAGAAGCCCAGCTGGGGGTGATCCAGCAGAAATGCCGAGGCATCACCGAAGACATGGTATTCCGTCACCCGGACGGGGGAAAGGACATTGGTAAGCAGGGCGTGCTCCAGAAGCTCCCGGCCCAGCTGGCCGAAGCCCACAAGCATCACGATCCGTTCCGTTCTTGCCAGGGGGAAACGCTTCCAGTACATGGAAGCGCACAGCTCACTGCGGTCAAAGAACCGCACGTCCGGGCGAAGATTCTCCGGAACCCGGGAGGTCTGGCAGATCACATTGGCGTTTTCGGGAATGCCCATCCGGGTAAGCTGTTCTTCGGCGTCACTTCCCGTGAAGACGATTGTGGGGCGGCTGCAACCCTTTGGAAGCAGGGCCAGAAGCTGGTCGGGGGACATATCCACGCCGATGCGGCAGCGGTCAGCAGGGGAGATGGCGCCTGCTTCTCCAAAGAGGCACAGGGCGTCGGGGGTCTCCGACAGAATATTGTCGGCAAGAGCCATGGCGGCGCTGTCTGCGTGGAGGAAAATATAGATGGGGCGCTTTCCTGCCCGGCGGATACGGAGCTTGGGAAGACCCGATCCGGTGACCCAGCCGACGCCCAGGGAAATGAACGCGGTGAGAGCGCCCGCCGAGAGCAGCAGGAACAGAACGCCGATAATCCGGCCGAAGAACGTGACCGGATAGGCGTCTCCGTAGCCTACGGTGGTCATGGTGACGAGGGAGTACCAAAGAGCCTGGCCCAGGGAGGTGATGGAAGCTCCGGCATCCCCGGGAGCGGCGGATTCCGCGGCGATCAGCAGACACAGCAGCAGGAAATATATTGCCAGCGCTCCGAGCACCAGGAAAAGGCGGCGTTTTTTCATTCGGATCGCTCCTTTGCTGCCCGCAGGACGTTGGGCAGGGCAAGTACATTGCGGACATCCATGTCCTTGTAATCCGTGTATTTTCCGGTGTAGCTTTCTTCGATCCGGCTTAAAGTGTCCAGATCGTCCCAGCCGCACAGGCAGGCGTGCATCCGATGGGGCAGATCCTTGGTGATGCGCAGTCTGGAACTGCCCTTTTCCGTAACCTCCGTCCGGTAGTGTTCACCCCGTTTCCGGAGAACATCCTCCGGCATGGCGGTAAAGCCCATGGAGTAGTGGAACGCGCACCAGCGCAGGTGCTCGGTGATACCCAGGTTTTCCAGCAGGGTGGGGCTTTTGCGACGCCAGCTTTCCGCGTCCAGCTCTTCTTCGGCGGTTCCGGTAATCCGCAGGAAAGCCCGGATGAAGTCGGCGGAGGCGCGGCTGGATTCCCGGCTGAAATAGTCGCAGTCGGCCCAGGCCTGCTCGGGGGTGATGTTTTTGTCGTTGACGTAGCTGTAGTTCAGCATCATGGCCATCCGGTCATAGGTGTTGGAACCGATGATGCCTGCACTGTAAACGCTCTGATAGTGGAGGGGCTCTCCGGGCTGTATGCACCAGGAAATAGATTTGGCGGAGCACTGGCAAACGGCGGCAGAGCTGCCCAGCTGGGCCAGGAAAGCGCTGATCTCGGATACAATCTCGGCATCCCGGGCCTTATTACCGGTGCAGACGACAACATAACGCAAGGCAGCGGCATTGCTGCGCAGGTAGGTATAGAAAGACCGGCTTTTGGCATCGTCCGTATGGAACTGAATGTCATATTCTTCCATCAGGCCGGGGTAACTGCTGCAGAAGTAGCCGTTTTCATTATCGGAGGCAGGGGAGAAAACGGCGGCCCGGAAGTGGCTGCCCACGAACTGGGCATTGCGGACCAGATAACGCAGAACGCTGCGGCCTGTTTTGCCGAAGCCCACAATAATGGCTTCAAAATCGCCCTGGGCGCTGCCGTCCTCACGAAAGGACATCTTGTCACAGGGGGGCATGTTCTGCATCAGCAGGCGGGCGGTCAGGGAGACATCGGTAAAGTTTTTCACATCGCCGTAGCCGTAGCGGTCTTTGGTCTGGGTGAGGCCGCTTTCCACGCTGTCGTCGGAGCTGCGCATGACGAGCTTTACCCGGGTGGTGTCCACCCCGGCGTCCTCCAGAGCACTGAGCAGCGCCTTGGCGTAGAACTGATTCCGGTTTGCGTCCACATCCAGGGCATAGAGGGTCAGGTCCGGAGCGCCTTTCTCACTGCCCACGCTCTTTAAGAATTTCCGGTCGGGATTCAGGGCGGACAGATCGGAGCGGACAAGGCCGCCGGCGGCATTGATGGCGGCATCGCAGGCGGCATCCGGCTGGCTGCCCACATAGATAATGTTATGGATACCGCTGGCCATAAGGCTGCGGCCGAATTCCACGGTGTCGTCACTGATACCGTAGATAATCACGGAGCTGCCGTAGCGCTGGAGCCAGTATTTGAGCCGTTTCAGCGCGGCGGAGCCAAGGGCGGAGATGGAGGCGCTGGCAGTTGCGTAGAAAGCCATCAGGTGGATGATCCAGAACAGGATTTGCCAGACCAGGTGGCTGTACATGGGCGCGCCACTGACGGAGGCATAGTCGTTGATACCGGCGTACATGCGGCTGACAGCCAGGACGGTACGTACGACCCGGAGAACCGGATCGGACAGGGTATAGCTGAAGCCAATTCCGTAGAGGATCAGGCCGCCGATGGCGGAAATCAGGGCGCAGGCGCCAATGAGCCCACGGGTAAATTTGGGTTTCGCGGCAAGATTTAAAATCATGGCGCAGAACAACAGGGCAGAAAACAGTACGATAGCAACACTCATAGGCAATACCTCCCATTCTTTGTCATTATATCACCTTTTGCCCCCTTTGAAAAGAGGAAATTCCTTTTTATCCGATATTATGACATTTTGCCCACGTCAGGATGCCGCAAAACGGAAAAGGTGCCGGCTGCGTTCAGCCTGCCTATGCCCTTTTTTGCGCTGGGCGTCGAAAGCAGGTTGCGGTTTTCCGGAGAATCAAGTATAATCAGGAAAAAGAGCATGAACCGGAGGAAAGATCTATGAAAATCATTGAGTATTTCACATCGGAGAACCCGGAGCACTGGCTGGCGGAAATCAAAAAAAGCGACTGGGACGCGGGGCAGTACCTGTATGCGCTGCTTCGTGACCACAGGTTCAAGGAACTGGCCGGACGGACGGCGCTGGTGCCCCTGCTCATTGACGAGGAAACGAACCGCCTGGTTTCTTTCTGCACCTTCGCGCCCCTGGATGATATTCAGCCAACAAACCTGTCTCCCTGGATCGGCTTTGTGTATACGTTCCCGGAGTACCGGGGCCACCGGTATGTGGGACAGCTCATGGAATATGCGGAGAGTCTGGCCACGGTTATGGGAAAAGAATACACTTACATTTCCACCGGCCATACGGGCCTGTATGAAAAATACGGCTATACCTTCCTGGAAATGCAGAGAGCCCTGGATGGGGGAAATTCCCGGGTGTACCGGAAAGCTCTGCAAATTGATGGGAAAGACAAGGCTCTGCGCATGGCCCGGGGCGGGGAATGGAAAGCGGAGCTTGTCAAGAAAGCAAAGAAGAACCTGGACATGACGGCGATCTGCGGCTTTTCCTGCAAGCACTGCTTCCTGGGGGAGTGGTGCGGGGGCTGCCGGTCCGTGTTCTGCTGCTGCTCTTACGGCACGCTGTTCCCGGGCGGGAAATGTCCGAATGTAGTATGCTGTGAGGAAAAGGGACTGGACGGGTGCTACGCCTGCGGGGAGCTGACACAGTGCGCCGTGGGGTTTTACGCTCCGGAAAATGACGGCGCCGCCGCCAGCAAGGCCCAGGCCCTCTTTATCAGAAAGTACGGAAAGAAAGCGTTTTTCCGTGTCCATGACCGGCTGCACGAAACCCATGACTTTCAGAAAACCCAGCAGATTCTGGGACAGTCCGTAGAGGGTGGGCTGAACATCCTGGAGGAATGCTGGAATGGCATTCTGAAAGAATCCGCCGCTGCCGCACATAGGGTATAAGAGGAGAATCCTATCCGGTTTCGGAAAGTGTGTGGATGGGTTTTTGTACGTTCCCAAGGAGTACGGAATGTTTATTTGCCGATAGCCATTTTCTTGCCATAATCGCAAAAGGAACGGGGCCGCAGCCCCGTTCCTTTTGCAAGTATACGTTTGGTTTTACGCCGGAAAACAACAAATTGGAATTTAGCGGCAGGGCCGACGGCCAAGTCGTGCGCCAAATTTGTGTAGTCGTTCTTGCCCTGCGCCGCTCGGTATCGTTTTGTAGTTCGGCAAATTGGAATTTGTTGAGCTGTTTGGGCAGTGGTGTGCGGTATCGATGCGGAACACGGCAAGGGCTCCCCTGTGTAAGGGGAGCTGTCAGCGTAGCTGACTGAGGGGTTGTAACGTTGGACTTCCGAACTTGCCCATCGTCAGAACGGACAGTGTCCTTTGTGACCCCTTTTCGCCGATTTGTTTTCAATATTAAAACATTTTACTGCACAATCCCTCAGGCCCTCCGGGCCAGCTCCCTTTACACAAGGGAGCCTTTGCCGTGCCCCATTTTCCACCCGCTCACCATTCATCAAACGGCCCGACAAATTCCAATTTATCAGCTTGCGGAGCGAAACGAATACAGTTTCCGCACTCAGGCGTGAACGGTACGCACGCCATCAGCCGCCGCCCAGCGGCTCCCACAGGTACTGCTCCCAGAGGTAGCTTTCCCGGGAATTCTCCAGACCGAAGGCTTCCCGGATGCCGATGCACATCTGCTTGAGTTTGGATTGGAGAATGGAGGAACGGAACAGCTCCTTGTGGCCGGGTGTCATGGCGTATTCCATGATCCGCGCCCGGTCCTCCTTGGCAAAGCTCATGGAGTAGGTGTCGATGAAAGCCTCGCTGCCGGGAGTAAGATAACGGCTTCCGTCCCGGCTCTGATTGGCGGTGTAGCTGTTGTCGTATGTAAAATCGCTGGGGTTAAAGTTGTCCCAGCTGTCGTAGGCGTTGGTGCGGCTGATCACCTGGGTGTCGATCATGTGGCACAGCTCGTGATACAGAGTGTACTCCGTATCCTGGCCGGTGGACAGAGCCAGGAAGCCGCTGGCATTGTCCCAGTATTGCAGCCCCGCTACGGTTTCCAGGGATTCACCGGCCTGGGTCCCGGTAATGGAGCGGACGAGGCAGATGCTCAGGCCGGTAAAATTGTCACTGAGGGTATCGAGGAAGCCGTCGGGATAATTGGAAAGCCGCAGGTCCAGGTCCTCCAGTTCTTCCAGGATCCTGGGCACCAGATATTCCGGTTCCAGGGAATAGTCCCAGGGCTGGACCTCCACCGCGTCCTGCCAGACCAGCACCCGGATACCCCGGCGGGAGGAAATCTCCCTGGCCCTGGCCTGGCATCGGGCGAGTCCGTCCAGATCGGGGAACTCCGGTGTATAGAATGGCCCCGTGTATACGCTGCTGTCGCTTGCTGGGGTGGAATTACAGTCCCACAGGCACAGAACATCCTCCTGGCGACCTTCATCGAAAACACTGAAATAGACCTTGCCTCCGGGGGCGGCATAGGCCTGACCGGGTACGCTCACCTGGTTCAGGGTGATCTGGGAAGCCCGCTTTCCTGTGTTCAGATCGAACCGGCTCAGGGTCAGGCTTCCGGAACCGGCATCAAAGAAATAGGAAAGAGCGGCATGCTGCTCCGGCAGATAGGCAAGAAAGGTCTCTTTTTTTGGCAGGCTCAGGGCCTGGGCGCTTCCGTCCAGGACGCCGAACTGCATTTCCTGGAAGCTGCCGTTGTGGAAAACGGCGTAGTAGCGGTCACTGTCCGAAACCACCTGGGAGCCGTACTGGGTGCTGCCGAGAAGCTTTCCCGTCTCCGTGGAAAAGAACAGGGTGCTCTGGGTGCCGTCGTCGAAGGCGTCACATTCCAGTACGGTGTCATTTAAAAGCAGGGCGGAAACGGTGATGTCCCGGGAGGTGCGCTCGTTTAGCACACGGCTGATGCCGGATGCGGTATCCAGCACCCGGATGCCTGTGCTTGTGCAGTAGTAAAGCCGGGAGCCATCGGCGGACAGCAGGGGAGTTCCGAGAAGCCCCTCCGGTGCGGGAATCTGCTGTACCTGGGCCAGAGAAGTGTCCAGCCGGATGGTAATGCCCTGCAGGGAATCAAAATAGGAAAGCCCCTTTTCCGATACCTGCAGGGATTCATCATAGAGAAAATAGGGAGAATCGATCCGGATGCCGGACTGTTGGTACAGGTCGCTGCCCGCAAGCACGGTCATGGTGGTGCCGGTGTCGTTGCCGCGCAGCAGGAGAATCCGGTCCCCCATGGGAAAGAAGCTGGTAGTACCGCAGGTGCCCAGGGGAAAACAGCGCAGAGCGCCAGCCGTCTCCCGGGCCAAAGGAAAGTCGGGGTCGTATAATCCCGCCGGCGCTTCGGAGCCGGACGGTTCCACGGCGGGCAGCGTTTCCGCGGGCGTTTTCCCACGGACGCACCCAACCAAAAGCAAACACAGCGCGGCCAGCAGGAAAATCCGTTTCATGTTCATTGCCTCCTTGCCAGGGTATAGTCGTCCCCCTGCCGGTAGTAGGGGCACTGCTGACTTCGGGAAGAAAGAATGCGGTAGACCTCATCCTCGTCCAGATCCATCATGCAGTAGTATTCATCGTATTCTTCATCATAATCATAATACCAGCAAGTGTCGCATTGTGTCGAATCCATGGAGAAAGCCCCCTGTTTTGTAAAAAATTTAAGGCAACACCGCACAATTCGGCAAGAGCCGGTGGCGTGGGATTTTTCCTCAGCCGAAAGTTTGGAAAACAGAGGAATACTTGGTGTATTTCCTGTTTTCCAAACTGCGCGGATGGGGGAAAAGACCCGCCATCCGGCCGCAGACGATTTGTGCGGTGTTGCCTTAAATATTGATTGGCAAATCACGGCAATGGGAGACAAATTGAAATTTGGCGGGCTATCGAATTCCCGGTCATTGCGAACCAGTCCTCTTAAGTGGTGTGGCAATCCCCCGGTCAGACGTACTGCTTCTCGTGGAAGAATTCCGGAAAACGGCACAAAAACGACGGTCTGTATGACGATAAGCTGCCTGGAATTCGATGGAGATTCCCAGGTCAGTAGTGCGCTGCTTTCTCGGAATGGCAATGTTGTCCGATGCCCGGTCTTTCCTCTGCAAATTCCAATTTGCCGTTTAAATGGATTAACCCGATCCGTATCTTATTTCCTTCCCAGAGAGTCCAGGTACCCAGCGACATCGAAGGGCTTCAGCTTTTCGTCCTTTCTCAGATACAAAGGATGGTGAGGATGGCCTTTCTTGCTGATGGCTCCGGCGCAGTACCACCGGGCGCCGTATTCCTTTCCCACAGCCAGAAAATCCCGGACACATTCGGGAAGATAGGATCGTTTTTCAATGACCGCACCCCAGGCGGCCCACACTGCGGGCTGCTCCGACAGGGACAGAACATACCGGAAAGCCTCCAGGTTTTCCCTGTGCAGCAGGCTGTTGCAGACCCGTTCCATTGCGTCCGGGTCGGTTGCCCGCTGGGCATAGACATTGAACATGAGGAAGCTGTCAAATCCGTTTCCCAGAGCGATGCGCTCCACGGATTTCAGGGTATTGTCCAGATGGTCAGGCTCCGCGGTGGAGGGATTGACCCCAATGCAGATGAGAGGATGTTCCCCCCGGGTGCCCAGGATGTACCGGTATTCCGAATAAAAATTGGGAGCGTAGAGCCACTTCGTAATATCATAGTCCGGTGAGGGCGTTTCGGCAGCCGCCAGGGCCTCCCGGAAGGTAAGCAAATCAAGCTGATCCGTAGTTCCTTTTGGAATGTGCATCAGGCATTCTCCTCGTGGGGAAACCACCAGCTCTTGGCAGGGTCGTGGAAAGCGCAGTCCTCCGCACGTCTGCCGGTCTGACGGCACCAGGCCGCAAAGGCATGATCCAGGAAGGGATAGACACCCTCCATACCGGACTGGAGGGAAAGGGTTTTCCCGTTTTTCAGCCAAAGCTCCACAATGACGCTGCCGCCGCTGACGACGTACAGCTGCTGTTTTTGGATGTCGCTGTACCGGTACTCCAGGCTCTTCCTGCCGAAAGAGGACACAAGGAACGTTTCATCGTCATAGAAGATTCCAAAGCTCAGGTAGTACACCGCCATAATAATGCCCAGGAAAAGCACAATAAAGCCGCCCACAAACAACAGCTTTCCCTGGCTGGTTCCGTTGGAAATGGCAACAATCCCCAGGATGAAGAAAACCACGCCGAAAAGGCCGTAGCGCTTGCTTGCTCGCACCGCTTTGCCGGAGCGGTGCTGGGCCTTGCTGCGAAAGAGCTTTGTAAAGGCTCTGTCCACCAGAAAGCATACGGCAAAGACAAGAGCGGCAATAATCAGGATTAAAATGGGATTCATAGCTTCCTCCTGCTACACGTACAGCACAAGATCCACCGGAATATCAAAAGGATCGGTGTCCAGGTGGGGCAGCATCTGAAAATCATAACACAGGGCGGCGGTGGGGTGCTCCGGTTCCGCTGCCAGGAACCGGTCATAGAACCCGCCGCCGTAGCCGATCCGGTGCCCTTCTTTGTCAAAGGCCAGGCCGGGCATCAGCACCAGGGCGTGTTTATCGTTTGCAAGGGGACCGTCGTCCACAGGCTCCGGGATCCCGGAATACCCTTTTGAAACCCGGGTCAGGTCCTGCATCCGAATAAAGCGCATTTCCTCTCCATAGACCTTGGGGACGGCGACCTGCTTGCCGTCCCGGAGCGCCTGCTCCAGAATGGGCAGGGTCCGCACCTCCTGGTTGTAGGAAAGATAACCGTAGATGGTTTTGGCCTGCCGGTAGGCTTCCGTTTCCAGCAGGAGCGCAGACAGCTTTTCGCTGCGGGAACGGATTTCAGATTCCGTCATCTGCCGCTTTTTATCCCGGATCATGGCCCGGAGTGCTTTTTTATCCATTTTTTTCCTCTTTTCTTCCTTCCCGTTCCGGGCGGAACATCCGGAACCACAGGAAAATGGCGATCTGGCCGGGGATCCCCAGCAGGAATACCTTCCAGGCGTTGAACCGGAGGAATTCCAGAAGGGAAAGAAAGATGCTCAGAAGACCGCCCCACATAATGGCGGAAATCAGCGCCCGGTTCCACCGGAAATCGTGCCATGCCGAACGCAGGCTCAGAAGCACAATGGCGTTGGCGGGGATTGCGTAGATAAAGGCGATCCAGCTGTGGGGGATAGAGAGGGTGGAGAGAATCACGAATATCAGAAGCGCCACAAACCACACCAGGGTCGAGGACAGGGCGAGAATGATATTTTTATTGGCTTTCCGCTTCAGGGCTTTTTCGGAGACATGGGCCATGGCCCGCTCCAGGGTCCCGGGATGCTCCGGCAGGGCATTGGGGTCCGCGAGAAGCTCCTCCACGGTGACACCGAACTGCTCCGCAAGCTGCATCAGGGTAATCACATCGGGGATGGATTCCCCCCGCTCCCATTTGGAAATGGCCTTGTCGGAATAGTTAAGCTTTTCCGCCAGCCCCGCCTGGGTCAGCCCGATTCGCTTCCGGCAGGCGGCAATATTAGCCCCGATCTGAGACTTTACCTTTTCGTCATCCATGGCGATCCTCCAGAGAATATACTAATGCCATTCTAGCATATTTTTTATTTCTTTGCAATAAAAATCACCGCTCTTTGGACGGCGGGGACGGTGTGGATACAGAAAGCGGCCAACAGGCTTTTTGCCTGCTGGCCGCGAAAATTCCTTTGAAAATGGTTACACCGCATATCCGCTGGCACGGATGACGGAGACAACCTGATCCACATTCTCCTTGCATACTTCCTTGCTGGGCGCTTCCACCATGACCCGGATCACAGGCTCCGTTCCGGATTCCCGGACCAGGATCCGGCCGGTGTCACCCAGCCGGGCGGCGACCTCTGCCACTGCCTGCTTTACGGCGGGATCATTCTGGGCCGCGGCCTTGTCGGACACCCGGACATTGGTCAGCACCTGGGGATAGAAGGTGAAGCCCTCCCGCAGGCGGCTGAGGGGCTGCTTCTTGGCCATCATGACTTCCATCACCTTGAGGCTTGTAAGGATGCCGTCACCGGTGGAGGCGTATTTGGAGAAGATGATATGGCCGCTCTGCTCACCGCCCAGGCGGCAGTTATTCATCATCATATACTCGTAGACGTATTTGTCGCCCACGGCGGTTTTCGCGTAGTCAATGCCCAGCTCGTCAAAGGCCTTGTAGAGGCCAAAATTGCTCATGACGGTGGTGACTACGGTGTTTCCCAGCAGGGCGCCAATTTCCTTCATGTATTTGCCGCAGATATACAGAATGTGGTCGCCGGTAATCACTTCGCCGGTTTCATCCACGCACATGCACCGGTCCGCGTCGCCGTCGTAGGCAAAGCCCACATCCAGATGGTTTTCCAGCACGAACTTCTGCAATGCCTCAATATGGGTGGAACCTACGTCGGCGTTGATATTGTAGCCGTCCGGCTCCGCACCCATGACATAGGTTTTGGCGCCCAGTGCGTCAAACACATTCTTCGCGATGTTCCAGGAGCTGCCGTTGGCACAGTCCAGGCCCACTTTGATGCCCTTGAAGGAGTACAGGCCCAGGCTGATGAGATAGCCCACGTACCGGTTCCGCCCGGCAACATAGTCCACGGTCCTTCCCAGCTGTTCCCGCTTTGCAAGAGGCAGCTCCTCCCACCGGCGGTCAAAGGCGACGAGATTTCCGTCCAGGTAGCTTTCCACCAGGGAGATGACACTTTCGTCCATCTTCTCTCCGGAGCCGTTAATCAGCTTGATGCCGTTGTCATAGTAAGGGTTGTGGCTGGCGGAGATCATAATACCGCAGTCGAAGCCGTCGGTCCGGGCCACATAGGCCACGGAGGGGGTGGTGGTGACATGGAGCAGATAGGCATCCGCGCCGGAGGCCACCAGGCCGCCCACCAGACTGTACTCAAACATATAGCTGGAACGGCGGGTATCCTTACCGATAACGATCCTGGCAGGATCGTCGGAACCGGCCCGGCGCTTGAGCTGGCTGTAGTACCAGCCCAGGAAACGTCCCACCCGGAAAGCGTGCTCGGCGGTCAGTGTTCCGTTGGCCTCTCCCCGGAAGCCGTCAGTACCAAAATATTTACCCATAAGAAAGCTCCTTTTACTTTTTCGTGACGACAATGCCGCCGGTTTTGAAGATGCTGTTTTCCGGAACCACACCCCGGACGCAGGAGGTAGGATAGATGTTGCTGTGGCGGCCGATGACAGTACCGGGGTTCAGTACGCTGTTGCAGCCGACCTCTACGAAATCCCCGACCATGGCGCCCACCTTTTTCCGACCGGTGGGAATGGCTTCGTCTTTGCTTTTGATGACGACAAGGGTCTTGTCAGACTTGACGTTGGAGGTCAGGCTCCCGGCACCCATATGGGAGCGGTAGCCCAGAATGCTGTCGCCCACATAGTTGTAGTGGGGCACCTGGACATTATCAAAGAGAATGACGTTTTTCAGCTCCACGGAGTTGCCGACGACACAGTTTTCACCCACCAGGGCGCTGCCCCGGATGAAAGCGCAGTGGCGAACCTCGGTTCCCGGCCCAATGATGCAGGGAGCGCCAAGGTAGGCGGTGGGAGCGACTACGGCGGTTTTATGGACCCAAACCTGGGGGGCGGGCTGGGCGTAATCGTCGCCCAAGGTGCTTCCGAGACGGAGGATCAGCTCTTTGATCCCGTCAAGGGCTTCCCAGGGGTAGGAAAATCCGGCAAGGTAGCTGCCGGCGATGGAATGGTTCAGATCATACAAATCGTTGACGGTGTACATGTCATTTCCCCTTTCTCCGGCTTGACACGCCGGGAGAGACTAGGCCTACTATACTACGAACCGGAAGGAAAGTCAATGCCCAATCAAAAAGTTTGCACTTTCAAGTAAAAATCTTATCATTTTCAATTATAATATATAAAAAGAAACCCGGGGCCGAAAAAGACCCCGGGAAAACAGTGTAAAAGTTCGGTTTTGCCGCCCTGCTTTCCGGGCGGGAGAGCGGCAGCTACCGCATCTGATCCCGCAGCGGTTTGGCGAGACTGGAAATAAACAGGGTATTGGAGGGCCGGGGGATCACACCGGAGGCATCGGCCCGGAAGAACTGCCGCCAGATCTGATCATCACGCTTGCGCCAGGCACCGTCCACCGCACTGCGGATGGAGCGCTCCACAAGCATGCCGCTGGAATTGCAGAGGCTGCCGACGGCTGGATAAAGCTCTTTGGTGACGGACATGCCCGGATTCTCGGCCATCAGCAGCACGGCCTCCTGAAGGTAGGCAAAGCCTTTCAGCTTGGTGGAGATCCCCAGATCCAGAAGTGTGTCGGAAACGATCGTTCTGGGATTTGATTTAGGGATCTGGGGAATCTGTTCCTGGCTCAGCTCCAGGACCCGCTGGGCGGTGGCGGCCACGTCACAGGGCTTTACCATGAGGTAGCCTACACTCAGTTGGATGGTCCGCTGCACAATATAGTCGCTGAGCAGACGGGTGGTAGCCAGAACAATGGGGCAGATGTGGGCATCCCGGAGGGAGGTCAGCAGGCTGAACCCGTCAAGCCCGGGAAGCATCAGGTCCAGCACCATCACATCGGGGTGCTGTCGGAGGGCGTATTCCAGTGCCTCTTTACCGGTTTTGCAGCAGTGTATGCGGAAATGGTTTTGAAGAGCCTGGGAAAGGGCAGCCCGAAACTCATCTGAACCGTCTACGATCAGCAGATTCGGCATACGCATGGTCGCACCTTCTCCTGTTTCATTGAATTTGTTTCACGGCTTAATGATAGAATAACATAGAACATTTCAATTTTCAATTTCTATTTTATCGACAATTTTCGACAATTTCAAAAATTCAGGGAATAAAACACGATCCGGTTCCGGGGCTGTCCGGATTTGCGGTTCCTATGGGGAGAAAAGGAAAAAGAGTTGTCTTTTTGGGGGCTCTGTGTTATACTAAAACAGTATCTTTTTGACCTGGCGTTTTTTGCAGTATGAATGGGCAGCCGTTTTCCGGATGGCCCGGATAAGGGGACTTTCTATGTCTGAAGTATCCGATTTTTCTGTTTCTGTGATCCTGTGCACCTATAACCCCGACTGGCGTAAGCTGAAGGCTACCTTGCTCAGCGCCGCTATGCAGGAGGATATTGACTTTGAGATTGTTCTCACCGATGACGGCTCCGGGGAAGATCATTTCCGTGAAGCTGCCGCGCTTTTGGACAGCCGCGGGTTTTCCGATTACCGTATTGTAAAAAATAAAACCAATGTGGGTACTGTTCGGAATTTGCTGGGCGCCGCGCGGCAGGCCCGGGGCGAATACATTGCTGCCATTTCTCCGGGGGATATGCTTTTTGACGGGCATGTACTCAAATGCCTGTATGATTTCGCGAAAGCCCGGGACGCGGAGGTTTGCTTCTGTGATGCCGTTTATTACGAGCTCGGAGAGGGCGTTCATCCTGTAGGCGGTTTTCCCGCGGCTCCCCAGTATCCCCGGCTTTTTGCTGACAACGCACCGCTGAAGCTGCAGCAGACCGCGTTTATCTGGGGCAACTATGTGCTGGGTGCCACATTGTTTATGAAGCGGGAGAACGCAGTCAGGTACTATGAACTGGCTTCCCGGGGCGCAAAGTATATCGAGGACGCATTCAGTCTGATGTATATGACGCTGGCGGGGATCCGTATTTACCATTGTCCGGTGAAGGGGATCTGGTATGAATATGGTACCGGCGTCTCTACCAGCCGCGATTCCGCCGCTTTTGCGCGGATGAAGACGGATATGGACAATTCTTTCCGGCTGCTGTCGGATTACAGGCCCTACTGTCCTGCTCTGGCTGCCCGGTGCCGGATCCGCTTCCTGCGCAATCCCGTTCTGCGGATCGGGTATCTGCTTTTCCGGCATCCGCTGGTGTCGCTGAGGCTTCTGGGGATCTTTACCATGAAGAAGTCCATATTGGACCCTGCCGGCGTATGCACCGCCTGGCCGGAAAAACTGCTGGAAGTTTTCCAAGATCCGGACCCAAAAGAAACACAGTAAAAAAAGAAGGGCACCGCGAAAAGCGTATTTTGAGGTTGCCGGAAATTGAGGTTAACCCATGGAGAGGAAAGAAACCATAAAAGTCAGCATTGTCGTCCCTGTCTACAATGTGGAAAAGTACCTTGAGCAGTGTGTTGACAGCCTGCTGGCCCAGACCATCGACAGTAAGGAGATCATCCTGGTGGATGATGGGTCAACGGACAGCAGCGGGAAGCTTTGCGACGCATACGCGGAAAAAAACGCCTGCGTTCGTGTGATTCACAAGCAAAACGGCGGCCTTGGCAGCGCCAGAAATGCCGGGGTTGAGCATGTCACGGGAGAATACCTCTACTTTATTGACAGCGATGATTGGCTGGAGACAGATGCTCTTGAGACTTTGTACGCAGCTGCCAAGCGGGATGATTTAGATATTGTTCTCTTCGGTGCCCGGGCTGTCTTTGATCAGCCTGCCGGTGAAACGCGGCAGGCTGACATAAGCTACGAACGCCACGCGGATTTGAATATTGTGCGAACCGGCGCGGACAGTCTGAAACGGACGATGGCGGCGAATGACTACCAGACCTCTGTGTGCCTGAGACTTTACCGTACCGCGTATTACCGGGACAAGGGCTTCCGTTTTGATGAAACGGTCATTCACGAGGATGAGGATGTGGGTTTCCTCAGCTATATTCAGGCATCTCGGGTTGAGATCTTCAGTGAACGATATTATATGCGCAGAGTTCACAGCGGTTCGATAATGGAAAACAGGACCTGTGTGTCATCAACAAAAGGGTACTATTTTGCCTGGAATCAGGTGCGTTCCTATGCAGCCGGGGCCGATTTGCGGATGAAAGACCTGTGTTATCGGCAGTGTGCCATGTATACCTGCCTGTGCCTGGAAAACTACCGGGAAGCCGGGCCGGAGGAACGGAAGCAGCTGCGAGCAATATGCAAAGAAATGTGCGCCGTTCAGAAAAAACTATACAGCTCCAATGCCATTCGGCTGGCTGATTTCTCCCTGGGGCTGTACTGCGCGCTGTCCGCTGTAAAAGAAACGCTGGGCTGCGGCTGAGAACCGGGCGGGCTATCAGCACGCAGTGATCCGGAAGAAAATCTGCGGCAGCCAAAGGAGGTCGTACATGAGCAATTCGCGTAATCTGAAATGGGGATCTTTCCTGTCATATGTACAGTTATTTTTCAGTATTGTAATCAAATTTACTACTATAAAAAATGCGGGATCAACATTCCCCATTTCTGGAAAAACATCGGTATGCAGGCAAGGGGCTTAGTGGTCCCTGTACTTCTGGGTATCGGAATGAAGCGGCTGTTTCCGGTGAACAGCGCCTGGATGATGCTTGCTCAGATTGCTGTTTATACCTTTGTGTATGTCGTTTCTATGTGGCTCGTGGGTATGAATGACTTTGAGAAGAGCTTAATCACGGGTATAGCCGGTAAGCTTCTTCCGGGAAAAGAAAAAGCCGGAAGAAAGGAGTAAGGAGGGCAACGGGTTTGCCTTGCAGGCACCGGATTATTTGAAAAGGGAAATGGAGTATGCTTTTACGTAAATTAATCCCGGAAGACGCGCCCCTTATGCTGGAGTGGATGCATGACCCCACAGTTGTGGAAAAGCTGCAGACGAATTTCGGCGCAAAAACCATGGAAGACTGTCTGCACTTTATTGACGCGGCCCGGGATGCCGGAGAGAACCTCCACCTGGCTGTTGCGGATAACGACGGCACTTATATGGGGACCGTCTCCCTAAAGCATATTACCGGGGAGCAGGCGGAATTTGCCATCACAGTCCGCGCCGCCGCCATGGGCAGGGGGTTTGCCCGGTTTGCCATGGACGGGATCCTGGGGATAGGACTGGAGGAACTGGGGCTGAAGCGGATATACTGGTGCGTCAGTCCGGAAAACCGCCGGGCTGTCCGGTTTTATGACAAAAACGGGTACACCCGGACGGATCCGGAGGCACTGAACATTACCGGCTACACCCCGGAGCAGATCAGCGCTTACATCTGGTACTGTGTCAACAAGTAAAGTGGCTGTCTCACTAAAGAAAAATTGCACAAATAAAAGAACTGTCATTCCGAGCCAG